>DZAL01000044.1 GCA_022729575.1 Thiomargarita sp. | reverse complement strand
GTCCAAATCTGAAGGTTTGGACTCCAACGCGGCTTAACTTAATGGCATTGAGGGAGACCCCAACCAGATGACCGAAACTGACCGCATTCCCCGTGGGACTGATGAAGCCTTTGTGAAACTCATGTCAGTCAGCGGCAGTAGTATCCTTAAATGGTTAGGCTTGTCAGACGCACAAGCCCAACGATACCAATTTAAAGCGGTGATTTTGAAAGAGAAAAAATTAGCCCCCGACATAGTCGGTCGTCCAGTGTTAGAAGGTGAAGACGGTCGAATTATCATTGAGTTTCAGGGTTACCCAGACGAATTTATTCGCTATCGGTTAATAGCGGAAACCCTACTGGGATGTGCCCAAGAACAATATTCAGGCCAAGTACGGGTGGCGATTATCTATACTGACGAAAAATATCAACAAGTCGCCTTGCCCTTGCCCGAATTTAAAGGCACTCAAACCTGTCGCTGGTCACACCAGTGTTGGCGAGAACTGGTGTTAACTCAGCAGACCCAAACCCAGTTATGCGCCATTGACGAAAAGCTCATTTTATTGGCCCCGTTTACCTTGACCACACGCGCCACCAAAGCCACTGTGTTAGCCAAGAGTCAAGAATGGAAAGCCCAAATCCGGAAAGTATTTACGGAGAATGAACAACCAGCAGCCTTAGATGTGTTAGGCTTATTCATGTTACATAGATTTTCTAAATTCACTTACGAGGAGGTCCGTGCTATGTTAGGTTTTGATTTGATGAAAACGGTAGCAGGTCAGCAGGTTTATGAAAAAGGGTCGGTGGATGATGCCCGCGAAATGGTATTGGCGGCCCTAGAAGCCCGGTTTGAAGAAGTGGCCAGCGAGATAGTTGACCAGGTGAATAGCATTGGACAACGGGAAGTGTTGAAACAACTGCATAAAGAGGCGGTACTTTGTTCGGCTATGGCGAATTTCAGAACGGTCTTAAAACGAAAACTGGTAGAGTTAGCGGGTCAAAAACCGAAACCGTTGTCTAAATCGACACGAGTGAAATCCTCTCGTCGGTCTAAATAATTCACTTTACGCACGGTTAATTCAACCACCCCCACTTGGTAAGGCCATTAAGTTAAGCCGCGTTGGAGTCCAAACCTTCAGATTTGGACGAGATTGGTCAAGGTAAGACGGCGTTGCCAAATCTGAAGATTTGGACTCCAACGCCGTAACTTTAGCTTAACTTAATGGCATTGAGGATTGGGGTGGAGTGAGCGCTGAGGGTGGCGTAAATCATGAAAGTTATCAATTTAATTAATATTAAAACTATTATTAATATCATGTCAATCTTGGATGCTCATAAATTAAAAACCTTGGGATTAGCAGTGATTCAAACCGAAGCTCAAGCGGTTGCGGCATTAGCAAATAGAATTAATGAATCTTTTGTCAAAGCCTGTGAATATATGCTAAATTGCAAAGGTCGAATTGTAGTTTTAGGAATGGGCAAATCAGGGCATATTGCTGGAAAAATTGCGGCAACCTTGGCCAGCACTGGCAGTCCCGCGTTTTTTGTACATCCTGGAGAAGCAAGTCATGGGGATTTAGGAATGATTACCGCTCAAGATGTCGTACTTGCATTATCAAATTCAGGGGAAACTGAAGAAATTTTAGTGATTTTACCCTTGATTAAACGTCTGAAGGTACCCTTGATTAGCTTAACCGGGAATCCCTTTTCTACTTTGGCACAAACAGCTACGGTTAATATTGATGTCAGTGTGGAAAAAGAAGCCTGTCCATTGGGATTGGCACCCACTGCCAGCACGACTGCCACCTTAGTGATGGGAGATGCCCTAGCAGTAGCTTTACTTCAAGTCAAGGGATTTAGTGCCGATGATTTTGCTCGATCACATCCCGGTGGGCGTTTAGGTCGGCGTTTACTCTTGAAAGTGAACGATATTATGCACACGGATTCGGCTATACCGTCGGTACCAATGGCGGCGACCATACGAGATGCCGTGATAGAAATGACTCGTAAGGGTTTGGGGGTGACTGCTATAGTGAATTCAGCAAAACACGTCATTGGGATATTTACGGATGGCGATTTACGCCGTACACTTGATAAATTAATTGATCTGCATAACACTCAAATTATTGAGGTAATGACTGCTCAGGGTAAAACCATTACGCCAGACTGTTTAGCAGTAGAAGCTTTAACGTTAATGCAAACTTATAAAATTACCGTATTATTAGTGGTAGATGAACAACAGCAATTACAAGGTGTATTACACTTACATGATATTTTGCGGGCCGGGGTGGTTTAAATGATGACGCGCCATTTATTGTTTACCGAAGTCCTCCAAAAAGCGGCAGAAGTTCGATTGGTGGTCTTTGATGTTGATGGGGTATTGACCGACGGTAGTCTGTATTTAGATGAAGCCGGGCACGAGTATAAAGCCTTTTATGCTCATGACGGAATGGGTATGACTATGCTGCAAGCCTCTGGTATCCCAATTGGAATTATTTCCGCTCGTTCTTCATCGGTAGTTACTCACCGAATGCAGTCGTTAGGGATTCAATATGTGTTTCAGGGACAAGCCGATAAATTGAGTGCGTTTGAGCAATTATCTCAGCAACTACTCTTGACCTCGTCACAAATAGCGTATGTCGGAGATGATGTCAATGATATACCGGTGTTGTTACAAGCGGGTTTAGCCATTACCGTAAGCAATGCTCATGATCTGACCATCAAATATGCCCATTGGCAAACGTCAGCCGCAGGAGGACACGGCGCAGTTAGGGAAGTGTGTGAGTTAATCATGCAGGCACAAGGGACTCTGGCCACTCAATGGCAACGTTGGGGAGTGAATTAAGTAGTCACTTTACACCTAACCACCCCCAACCCCTCCTTGGTAAGGGGGGGAGAGGCAACCACCCCCAACCCCTCCTTGGTAAGGAGGGGAGAGGCAACCACCCCCAACCCCTCCTTGGTAAGGAGGGGAGGCAACCCCCCCCCCTTGGTAAGGAGGGGAGGCAACCACCCCTCTTTCTCCCCTCCTTACCAAGGAGGGGTTGGGGGTGGTTGAGTATTTAGATTTGACAACTTTGCCAAAGTTGTCAAATCTTTAAAATTTATCGAATAGAAAAACGGGATTTACCAATGTTAGAGCGATGGGGAGGTTGGTTAGTCTTAATTGGACTGGCCGTAGCAACGACATTACTGCTAAGAAGTTTAGAACAAGAGGCTCAAGCACGTCGTCCTAATACCGACCAAGTGCCAGATTATGCCATGAAAAACTTTACCACGACTACTTTAGATGAGCAAGGCCAACTTAAACAACAACTGGCAGCACAAATGATGACGGCTTATCCCAATACTCATACCGACTTAACGGCACCGACGGTGATATTCTATAAAGATGGACATCCCACTTGGACCGTGCAAGCCGAGCAGGGACGAGTGTCTAGCGATAATAACATCATCTGGTTGTTGGGTACGACGACTTTTCAACGAGAGGCCCCGACCCCGCAAAATACACTTCAGATTATTTCGCGTAATGTACGAGTACAACGCGATATTGAGTATGCGGAGACTGAGGCACCAACCACTATTTTAAGTAGTTATGGGGAAACTCATAGCGTTGGACTCCAGGTTTTTATGCAGACACAACGAATAGAATTACTATCACAAGTACGAGGTCGCTATGTGCTGGAATAGAGAATTAAGATTGGGATTAACCATAGCATTGCTACTGCCTGCCGTGGTGATGGCGTTAGTTACCGACCGACAACAGCCCCTTCAAATTCAGGCCAACACCGCTACCATTGAAGATGCTAAAGGCATTGCGATTTATGAAGGAAGTGTGGTCGTTACTCAAGGTAGTATTCTGATTGAGGCGGATAAAGTCACGCTTAATTATACCCAAAAACAAGATATTGACAAAGTAGTGGCCGAAGGTAATCCAGCCCGTTTTAAACAAACGCCCGAGGGGGGTAAAGAGGATATTAAAGCCAAAGCCTTGCGAATGGAATACAATGCTATTGCTAATATGCTACACTTGACTAAAGAGGCTGAAGTTCGACAAGGCAATGATACTTTTACCGGCCCTCACATTATGTATGATACCCAACGGGGCATTATTAGAGCCGAAAAAGGAGAAAGTAAAGAACAAATTACCGTGGTTATTCAACCACGCTCATCAAAACCGTCGGTTTCTGATGATAAAACGAATAAAACGGAAAAGCCTAATAAAAATGGAAAGCCCTAACCCAACCCTAATGGCATCATCAACCAGAGTTGAACCAGAGTTGACCATTTTCAAAAAATTGTCAAATCTAAATGGCAGCAGAGTTGACAACTTTCAACCAGTTGTCAAATCTAAGTTGTCAAATCTAAATGGCAGCAGAGTTGACAACTTTCAACCAGTTGTCAAATCTAAGTTGTCAAATCTAAATGGCAGCAGATTTGACAACTTTCAACCAGTTGTCAAATCTAAGTTGTCAAATCTAAATGGCAGCAGATTTGACAACTTTCAACCAGTTGTCAAATCTAAGTTGTCAAATCTAATGGTATCATCTATGAGCACATTAGCAGCTATCCACTTAGCTAAACACTATAAATCACGCCAAGTGGTCAAAGATGTCAGTTTCCACGTAACCAGTGGTGAAGTGGTTGGCCTACTCGGTCCCAACGGTGCTGGCAAGACTACCAGTTTCTACATGACCGTTGGCTTGATTCCCTGTGAACAAGGTACCATTACTTTAAGTGGCCATGATATTACGCACTATCCTATGCACCAACGTGCTCAACTGGGATTAGGCTACTTGCCTCAAGAGTCCTCCGTCTTTCGCAAACTGACCGTAGCCGAAAATATTATGGCTATTATTGAGATACAAAAATCATTTAAACGCGCCCAACGTAAACTACGTTTACAGAATTTATTAGAAGAGTTACAACTACAGCACTTGCGTAACAACTTAGGCATGAGTCTCTCCGGTGGGGAAAAGCGTAGAGTGGAAATTGCGCGGGCCTTGGCTTCAGAGCCACGTTTTATTTTACTAGATGAACCATTTGCGGGGATCGATCCGTTATCCGTGTTAGAAATTCAACGCATCATTGCTCATTTATGTAGTTTGGATATCGGGGTACTGATTACCGATCATCAAGTACGAGAAACCCTGGGAGTCTGTAATCGTGCCTATATTGTCAACGAAGGTACCTTGATTGCCGAAGGCTCTCCGGAAAGTATTTTACATAATGAACAAGTAAGAGAAGTGTATCTGGGCCGCCACTTCCGATTATAATCTATTGATAACTAATTACTGAACAACCCATTATGAAACAGAGCCTCCAACTGCGTCTCGGTCAGCATATCACCATGACCCCACAATTGCAACAAGCGATTCGGCTACTGCAATTGTCCACGCTTGAGTTACAACTGGAGATTCAACAAGCTTTAGAATCTAACATTATGCTGGAAGAAGCTGAGGACGATGAGGATGATGACGACTATGAATTTAATAATAATGACGAAAGCCCGACTATTGACTCAACGCAAGATGATAACCCGCTTAATCATTCTGCAACCGCTACGGATAGTTCATTAGAATTCACTAATTCTAGTTCTAGTTCTTCTTCCACCGAAGATCAGGAGGAACCTAATTTTGATAACCATTTGATTGATAACATTTCTGAAGACCTAGTAACGGACAGTAGCTGGGACGACATTTATGATGGTACCGTGACTACCTATGAATCTAGCACCGGTAATAGTGAAGATGGCAACAATAAAGATTCACAGGCACAAAATACTGCGGTTCAAACTTTGCAAGATCATTTAAGATGGCAATTAGAACTAACTCATTTTACCGAGGTGGATCACACGATTGCTTTAGCCATTGTTGATGCTATCGAAGAAGATGGTTATTTACATACTTCTTTAAGTGAAATTGCACAAAGTGTCAGTCCCGATTTCAAAGTAGACGAAGACGAAGTGGAAGCAGTTCTTCACCGGGTTCAACGTTTTGATCCGATAGGCATAGGCGCACGTAATTTAAGTGAATGTTTGTTATTACAATTGAATGAATTAGCGCCCAATACCCCCTGGCTTAAAGAAGCCCGGCACTTGGCCAACAAATATTTAGATTTATTAGCTATTCATGATCACGTCCAATTAGGCAAGCGTTTGAAATTAGAGCGGGATGAATTACGTGAAGTGATTAATCTGATTCTTAGCTTACAACCGCGCCCGGGCGCACAAATTGAATCACATCAAGCCATGTATGTGGTGCCGGATGTATTTGTCAAAAAAATTAAAGAGCAATGGAAAGTAGAATTAAATGCCGAAATTTCGCCTAAACTTCGCATCAAT
The DNA here is from genome assembly GCA_022729575.1 of Thiomargarita sp. Taxonomy (GTDB): domain Bacteria; phylum Pseudomonadota; class Gammaproteobacteria; order Beggiatoales; family Beggiatoaceae; genus JAABRD01. Next base: position 27,867 of record DZAL01000044.1, on the reverse strand, counting down.
ACTTATTATGCCAGTTTAATATCACGTACTACTAACAGCAGTGACGTAAGCAGTTTAAAAAATCATTTACAAGAAGCCCGTTGGTTTATCAAAAGTCTCAAAAGTCGCCATGAAACGTTGCTTAAAGTAGCCAGATGTATTGTACAGCGTCAAGCCGCTTTTTTGGAATATGGCGAAGAAGCGATGAAACCGCTGGTGTTACACGATATTGCCAGTGAGTTAGAAATGCACGAATCCACGATTTCACGGGTCACCACTCAAAAATATATTCACACCCCCCGCGGCATTTTTGAATTGAAATACTTCTTTTCCAGTCATGTCAGCACCAATAATGGGGGGGAATTTTCTTCTACCGCGATCCGGGCTTTGATCAAAAAACTGATTGCCACCGAAAATGTAGCCAAACCATTGAGCGATAGTAAAATTGCTAAAATGCTCTCTGAACGTGGAATTAAAGTAGCTCGTCGGACCGTGGCCAAATACCGCGAAGCTATGTTAGTTCCTCCTTCCAATGAGAGAAAACGTCTTACCTAAACCAAAAGACCATAACTCAGAGTGGTAAACTGCAATTTGCCATATTTGCAATTAATAATCTGGAGTGCCAAACTTCAATTTACCAGGTTAGTTTAAACCCATTGAAATTGGTCACACCAATTCCAGCCCCTGAAGCGATTTACAGTAATATTCATCCACTTTGGTACTCGAAGTCTGAGGGATAACACCCCTCGCAGGGGTGTTATCCCTGCTACTGGTTGGTCAAACTCATGGCGGGACCAATAGGTAAGGATATTACTATACTTAACTTCAGTTTCTTAGCCACTTACCGGAACTAAGATTAACCAGCTTAGTTTCTCTAAATAAAAGTAACATTAAAGGAGCTTACAATGCAACTCATGGTTAGTGGACATCACATTGAAATTACACCAGCTTTGCGTGATTACGTCACCGGCAAAATGGAACGTTTAGAACGTCACTTTGACCATGTCACTAACATACACGTCGTACTCAGTGTAGAAAAACTTCGGCAAAAGGCAGAAGCCACTTTACATGTCAGTGGTGCTAACCTCTTTGCCAACGCCGAACATGAAGACATGTACGCTGCGATTGATGCCTTGGCTGACAAATTAGATCGCCAAATTAAAAAACATAAGGAGAAACTCAAAGACCATCACCAGGCCGATGGTGGCATTAAATCTAAACCATCACTAGAAGAATAAACCAGCAGAAATTAGATTTGACAACTGGTTTCCAGTTGTCAAATCTGAAGCACTCTTACCCTCCAAACTCATGAACCCAGCAATATGCGTATTACAGATATTTTGACTCCTGAAAGAATGCTTTGTCAGGTACAAGCTACCAGCAAAAAAAGGGTATTTGAATACTTCAGTAAACTGCTGGCGAGTGATTCTTCCCTAAACAGTCATGAAGTTTTCGAAAGCCTGCTTGGGCGAGAATGTTTAGGTAGTACGGGACTAGGTAAAGGTATCGCGATTCCTCATGCCAGAGTGGCACAATGTCATGTCACTTTAGCCGCTTTTGTTCAATTAGAATGCGGCATTGATTATGATGCCATTGATAAACAGCCGGTGGACCTCCTGTTTGCCCTAATGGTGCCGGAAAATTCAACTGCCGAACATTTAGAAATTTTAGCGCAACTGGCGGATATGTTCAGCGATGCCAAGTTTCGAGAAAAATTAAGACAAGCTCATGATTGTGTTGATAAATTTAAATTATTGACCGAATGGCAACCCACGTTAACCGCACCGTGAGCGTTTGTGATGATGACTATTTTAAGTGTCAATGAATTTTTTACTAACCATGCTGAAGGTTTAGCTTTACTCTGGGTGGCAGGTGGCGAAGGAAATAATCGTAGCTTACTACTTGATCCGCAACAAAAACTCGGCAATGTGGGTTATCTGAATCTGATTCATCCTCATCAGATTCAAATCATTGGCCCTTATGAATTAACTTATTTAGCCGCTCTATCAACTGAAGAATACCAGAAAACGCTGGCCCAACTGTTTGAAAATAGTAAGTTAGCTTGTTTGATCGTAGTAGATAGTGATGAAGTTTCAACCACCGTCACACAGTATGCGGATCGTTATCAGGTACCGCTGTTTACTTCACGATTTACCGGCGAAAGTCTGATTAGTCATTTACATGCCACCTTGGCTCGTCTATTGGGACAACGCACTACTTTACATGGTGTGTTTATGGATGTGTTAGGAATGGGAGTTCTCATTATGGGAGACAGTGGCACCGGTAAAAGTGAATTAGCCTTGGAATTGGTCAGTCGTGGCCACCGCTTAGTCGCCGATGATGCACCCGAGTTTTGCAAAGTGGGACCGGATACTATTGTCGGAATTTGTCCTTTAGAAATGACTCCTTTCCTTGAAGTGCGTGGTTTGGGGGTGCTAAATGTTCAAGCCTTATTTGGGGACCGGGCCTCAAAAAAGGAAGAAGCGCTTTGTCTCATTATTCATATTGAACAAATGACTCCTAATCGAGTGCAGACCATTGACCGTTTACAAGGAGATTATCGTGTTCGACGAGTGCTCGACGTTGACATCCCGGAAATTTGTTTACCCGTAGCACCAGGACGTAATTTAGCGGTGTTATTGGAATGTGCGGTTCGCAACCATAGTTTGAAAATGCAAGGCTATAATGCCGCCGACGATTTTTGTGAGCATCAACAACGGGCAATGAGAGTTAATGAAAAATGAATGACCGCAGATTTGACCACTTTCAACAACCGGGTAGTCCCTCTAAATTAATGGAGGTCTTAACCTTCAATGAGTTACCAAGTTTCCAAGTTTCCTAAACCTCAAAGGTTTAGGAAACTTATCTTGTTCCCACGCGCCAGCGTGGGAATACCGTGGGCCACGCGCCAATGCCATTAAGTTAAGCTAATGTTACGGCGTTGGAGTCCAAATCTTCAGATTTGGCAACGCCGTCTTACTTTGACCAGTCTCGTCCAAATCTGAAGATTTGGACTCCAACGCGGCTTAACTTAATGGCCGTGGGGCCACGCGCCAGCGTTGCGGGAAAGGGACGCTGGCGCGTCCAGATGGCATTCCCACGCTGGCGCGTGGGAACGAGAAATATTTTCAATGAGTTACAAAAAACTTGAGAGTCGAGTATAATGACTTTTTTATTCACTTATTCTAATGACATTGGAGGTTTTACCTTATGCTACAACTAACGCTCCCCGCTCAGGGTGCAAAAATTACCGTACAAAATAATCAACTGGCGATACCTGATAACCCAATTGTTGGTTTCATTGAGGGAGACGGAATTGGCCCAGACATTATGAAAGCCTGTTTACGGGTATGGGATGCCGCCGTCGCCAAAGCCTATGGCGGCAAACGCAAGATTCATTGGATGGAACTATATATGGGCGAAAAGGCCATGGAAAAATATGGCACTATTTTTCCTGATGATACTAAACAATGGCTACAAGAGCTGATAGTATCTATCAAGGGACCACTCACCACGCCCGTGGGAGGAGGATTCCGCTCCTTGAATGTCGCCCTCCGCCAAGAATTAGATTTATATGCCTGCGTCCGTCCTGTGCGTTATTATCCAGGAGTGCCTTCCCCCTTACTCTCTCCAGAAAAAGTGGATGTAGTAATTTTTCGCGAAAATACTGAAGACGTTTATGCCGGTATCGAGTACAAATCTGGCTCCCCAGAAATGAAAAAAGTAGAAAAGTTCCTCAAGGAAGAGATGGGTGCCAAATTCTTTGATGACAGCGGCATTGGAATTAAGCCCATCAGCCCCTTTGCCAGTAAACGGTTAGTACGCAAAGCCATTAAGTATGCCATTGACCATAAACGCGAAAGTGTGACTTTTGTGCATAAAGGCAATATCATGAAATTCACTGAAGGCGCCTTCCGTAACTGGGGATATGAAGTTGCCCGCGAAGAATTTGGCGAATATACCATTACCGAAGAAGAGCTTTACAGTAAACATGGCGGTAAGCAACCCGCAGGTAAAATCGTGGTCAAAGACCGGATTGCGGACATCATTTTCCAATTGATGTTGCTACGACCGGAAGAGTTTGATGTACTTGCCACCATGAATTTGAATGGCGATTACCTATCCGATGCCATTGCCGCTGAAGTCGGTGGCGTAGGGATTGCCCCAGGGGCTAATATGAGTGACTTTGTCGCCGTCTTTGAAGCCACGCATGGCACCGCGCCTAAATATGCCAACCTGAACAAAGTGAACCCAGGCTCATTATTGTTTAGTGGAGTCAACATGTTAGAATACATGGGCTGGCTAGAAGCCGCGGAGTTAATTTATGCCGCCTATCCACGAGTGGTACAAAAGAAAATTGTCACCTACGATTTTGCGCGTCAAATGGAAGGAGCCACCGAAGTTTCCACCAGTGGTTTTGGTGATGCGCTGATTTCAGCGATTGAAGGGGAAGTGGATGTCGAAGTAGCGCGGAAAGAACGTCGAGAAACCATTGAACGAGAACGTAAAGAGCAAGAAGTCAAACGAATGACCGGGGTAGCGGAATTGGAATCTGGTCGCACTCCTCACACCGTCGGCGATATTATGACTACCACGCTTTGCATCGTGAAACCTGAGGAGACCGTGGAACAAGCGACACACGTCTTGAATGAGCATAAAATTAGCGGCGTGTTGGTGACACCCGGGTCTGACGGGCAATGGGCCATACTTACCCAAAACGATATTGTCACCAAAGTGATTATTGCTAACCGCTCACCTAGTCGAGTGAAGGTCAGTGAAGTAGCGGCTAAACCATTAATCATGGTGCCGGTAGAAACCTCCTTATATCAATGCGTTAACCTGATGGGAGCGACTAAAGTTCGTCGAATAGTGGTCTCCAATAAGGATAACAAACCTATTGGCATGGTGACTTATACCGATATTATGCGGACCGTCGAGAAATTTGGCTGGGTGCCGATTGATTTGTAAACCAACTCAGATAGATTTGACAACTTTTTGAAAGTTGTCAAATCTGCCATTTCTATTGTTATGAACGTAACCAATGTAACTATTGATACCTACACTGAACAATTAGCGGTGGCTCTATTCGTCTCCGTCATAGTACATTTGTTGGTTATTTATGGCATCAGCTTTATTCCGCCACCCTCCAAGAAGCCACTGAATGTCACCATGGACGTTATTTTAGTACAGAAAAAAACCGACACGCGGGACCAGCAACCTGATTATTTGGCTCAAGCCACGCAAGAAGGAGGAGGTAAACATGAATTGGAATCGAAAGACCGTCCTGCTACGCCTACGATTGCGCCCTTCCCTAGCGAAAACACTGAACTTGTCGTAACTCCTCCCCCTCCGCAAATTGCCGCGGCGGCACCTCTGGTCGAGCCTGAAACGAAAATACTGGCCACTACCACCAAATCTTCTTATCAAATTGAAGACCCACCGTCAGAGGAAATACCTCTTGACGAAGAGATACCTGTAGAGGGGAATGACGAAGCGAAAGAAACCACCGAATTAGAAGAAATTCCTGCACTCAGCAATCGTATTCAAAATGTTCGTACTGAAGTGGCCAGTATCCAAGCGGAGTTAGATGAAAAATATCGAGACTACCAGAAAACACGCAAACGCCACAAATATATCAGTGCCAGCACGAAAGAATATATCTATGCTACTTATATTAATAGTTGGCGTCGAAAGATCGAACCGATTGCTCAAGCCAAATATGCGGCCATTCACCAATTTATAGAAGCCTCATTATTGTTAGATGTAGCCATTAATAAGGATGGTACTATCTATAATGTCGAGTTAGTAAAGTCCTCCGGTTATCCGGTATTAGATGATGTAGCATTACGTAGTGTGCATAATGCGGCACCGTATGTCCAGTTTTCAGAGGAGATTCGTAAAGAAACCGACATCTTACATATTACGGCAACCTGGGAATTTAGTTATAATAATGTTACCACCAAAATTGGTAAAAGAAGGAGCCATAAAAAATAATGGGTTATCTATCTTTAAGATTTGACAACTTTTTGAAAGTTGTCAAATCTCAGCGCCCTTAGATTTGACAACTTTTTGAAAGTTGTCAAATCTCAGCACCTTCATGTTTCCATTTTATATGAGATTAGCACCACAATATGCCTGAATTAGCGACCAAAAGTAACCAACTTCTGCAAGAACTCAACCAATTGCGTTCCATGCGTGACATTGACCAATTTACGCTGCTACGCCTGCAAAAAGCGGCTCAGAGCTTATTGAACAGCGATGCGCTTAATGCTCATCTCTTCTTGGGTGCTTTAGCCGGCCTTAAAGGTGATCGGTCCAGCATTCATGAGAACTACAAACAGGCATTAACCTTAGCGCCGACGAATCCAAATAACGCAACGGTTTTGAGTAATTATATCACCTCACTATTGGATATAGGAGCTTTTTCTGAAGCCGTTGAACCAGTCATTAAAGTGTATGACTATAAACTTCCTATTAGTGAAATTGTCATCACCATCTTGACCAAGGCCGGTTTATTTCATCGCGCGGCCGAATTGATTCGTCAAGATCATTTAGTAGTCGCCGCCGATGCTCTTATTTTTCGCACCGAACGATTCATGGACCAACATGGAGTCAGCGATGCGGAATTACAAAAATTAATTGAAATAGCCATCTCAGTCTTACATGCACATCGGTTTTTTGATTTTCGTTCGACACGAATAATCACCGAATTTGCCGAAGAAGAAGATTCTCAATGGTTTCGATATGTCATTAAACTCAATTGTTCGGTGGAAGAAATTGTTGACCTGAAATATGAATTGGCTTGCCAACTCGCCGAAGACGATTTATCCACGGAACTCCTATTAAACTTCATAACGGCTTACGAATTTGCCGAGGAGCAATATGGAAGCAACTGAATTTTTAGCGGCGGCCGAAGAATTGTTGAAAAAAACCGAGGCCCGAGAAGTTGATTACCGAAATGCGGCCAGTCGTGCATATTATTGTCAATTTCATACCAGTAAACAGTTACTGGAACGCTATCCACCTTCAGAATCCCAATACGGTACAGAACATGAGAAAACGATTAAGGAATTGGTGACTCACCAGGATAAACGTTTTAAGAAATTAGGAAATATGTTGAAAGATTCAAAGGACCAACGTCATAAAGCCGATTATAAATTAGCCGAAAATTTTGCTTTATCTGAAGCCAAAACAGTTATTCGTTTCGCCAAAAAATTACTGAAAGACATTGAAGACATTCAGACCGCGAAGCGTTAGAATTGGTAGCACCAGGAATCATAAAAAATAATTGGTTAAGTACTGAAGCAGAAATTTTCTCCTGTTTTCTTTCGCCCCTCTCCCTTTGGGAGAGGGGCCGGGGGTGAGGGAAAATATCGCAAAATTTCTGCTTCAGTACTGATCTTTAAATTTAACAACTTTATGAAAGTGGTCAAACCTGTCACTTAATTTTTTGCCCCAAAGCCACGAGACCCTATAACCATGCTCTTAGAACCAACTAATTTAACTAACCACTTTCTAATAGCTATGCCTAACCTATTAGACCCCAATTTTTTTCATACGGTAACTTATATCTGTATGCACAATGAAGACGGGGCTATGGGCATTGTGATTAATCGACCATTGAATCTCACGCTGGGCGAGATACTGGAACAAATGGATATTGAAATAGAAGCACCACGAATTGCTCATTTACCGATTTTTGAAGGCGGGCCAGTGCAACGTGACCGTGGCTTTGTCATTCATCAGCCGATTGGCCAATGGGATGCCATGTTAATCATGAGTGAAGAGTTAGGTATTGCCACCTCTCGTGACATCTTAAATGCCATTGCTTGTGCGAAAGGACCACAGAAAATTTTAGTGGCATTAGGCTACGCCGGTTGGGCCGCCGGCCAATTAGAACAAGAAATGGCAGAAAATGCCTGGCTCAGTACCACCGCCAGCACCAACATCATTTTCAATACACCTCCCGCCAAACGTTGGCAAGCGGCGGCTTCCCAATTAGGCATTGATTTAACTCTATTGACAGGAGAAGCGGGTCATGCCTAATCTTAGATTTGACAACTGGTCGAAAGTTGTCAAATCTGTCACTTCAGACTTATGAATCACTACTTCCTTGGATTTGATTATGGCAAAAAACGTATAGGGATAGCCATCGGCCAAACTGTCACGGCCACGGCTACCCCGTTAACTACCTTATTGGTCCACCAACAGCAACCAGAATGGTCAAAATTGAATGCACTGATTCAAGAATGGCAGCCACAAGCCCTAGTCGTTGGAACCCCTATTCATGCCGACGGTAGCGAGAACGAAATGACGGTAGCAGTTCACTATTTCAGTGAACAATTAGCACAACGCTATCTCCTACCCATTTATTTGATTGATGAAAGACTCACCTCAGTCGCTGCCGCCGAAAGACCTTCTTTAATCTCCTCGATGAATCAAAGAAAGTCTAACTACAGGAAATCTAAAAAACATAATCAATCTATTGAATTAGATGCGATCGCGGCCCAAATCATTTTAGAAACCTGGTTAGCCGAACCAAATAAGCAAATTTTTCTAAAATTTCCGGCAGTCCTGAAATGTGGGTGACCATGCGGTCAGGACTGGCAGTCCTCGAAGGACTGCCAGTCCTAGGTTCTCCCCCAAATTTCAGGACTACCGGAAAATCTAACTCTACTTTCATCACCGACTATGTTAAACAACTTTCTAAAATGGTTAAACTTCGAACCACCATTAACCGCGAAATCTGAAAAAAATTCTCCAACTTTCACCGAATTAAAAACTCTATCAACTACCGCCGAGCCGTCAACACTTATTGAATTGGAAACACTATCAGACACGGTGGTGACCAATCAATCTTACCAAGAGCGCACTCGACACGAACTACAGACATTATTGGATAACCCGCCACCACGCCAAGTTTTAAAATTAATACCACAGGAGTATCCTGGACCGCTGTTTATTAACAAAACGATTATACTCGATGGACAAGGTGCCACGTTATGGGCCTTTCAAGGCCCCGTGTTATCTATCGACGCACCTGCCGTCACTTTAAAAAATCTTAATATTGAAGTCACCGGCGAGAATCTTTCCACCGCTCAGGCCAATTGCGCTATTTATTTTAAACGGCAGACCACGATTCATTTTGACCAGGTACACCTCCACGGACAAGTGCTCGGCTTAACCGACGAAGAAGGAGAATGGCATTATCCACACTCATTATCTTTAGGCACTTTAGCCTCAAATACTTCCTATCAATTTTTATTACGACTCCTCGTTCCTACTCAATGTACTTTAGAATCAGAAATTTATGGACTAAATTTAATCCCTACTCAACTCACCGCAGGTCCCCATGAAGTTATTCTCCACCTTGACCCCTTGCGGCACGATACTTGTTTACATGGTAGCCTTTATCTGAATACTCATCAGTTAAAACGACGCATTCACTTAACCGCCTATATCTCCTCGACGATAATGGCACCAACCACCACGACACCTGTAGTGATTTGGTCGCCGCCGCCCTGGACCAATCCAGCGGCCACGTCAACCCTACCCCAACCGTTATTAACTACCGCGGTACCGCCAACCGTTACTCTTAAAGAAAAGAAAGAGGTATTAACAGTAACAGCTTCGCCAGCACCGCTCATTTCCTCAGTGTTTGCTACCGCACTATCGCCTACCTCAAGTTTACCAACTGCTCAGTCAACTCCAGTAGAACCTAATGCGATAGACAATGTCTTCTTAAAAATGCGTTCCTCTACTTCGCCTCAAGTACCGAGCCGTACCAATAAATCAACAGTTATTACAGAAAATTCAGAACCTTCAGAAGGTTCTGAAACAACAGTAGGGAATGTATTCATGGCGCAATTGCAAAATAAATCCGTCACCTAACCAGATGGTGGATACGCCTCGCTCAATCCACCCTACAGACTCAATGCCATTAAGTTAAGCGTGCGAAAGAAACCTTGAAGGTCTAAAACCAGACCTTCAAGGTTAAAACCTGACCGGGGGATTCTTTAACTTAATGGCAGTGACCCTACAGACTATCCAAGAGACCACCGTGCCCCTTCCTCACTTTCATAAATATACGGTAGCCAAGGTTGCCGCTGCCAAACTGGTCAAAATTTCCTCCGTAAACCAGTGCGGGTAGTAGTTGCTTAACCCAATAACGGCCACCGTGCAATCACTTCATATTGGGCCATTCCAGACCTCAACTGAGAGCGCACTAAACAAAACTCCTCCACCCGCCAATTCAATGCCGCTATCGTTGGTAGCTTTGCCGTCACTACAGCTTTTCGCATCAAAGTAATATGTGCCTGATAAGTTCGAGTTTCAGGCCGATAGCCACAAGGTCCTAACTGCGCATTTAAACCCGCCACCAAAGTTTGTAACGCGGGTGGCACTTGACTGGCCCCCAACCATAAAATTTGATTACGTGGCTGACCAGACAACGTCTCCACCACCAAGGTAAACGGTGGCCCTGAAATTGCCGCGGCCGCCTTCAGCAAACAGGGTTTAAGGTCCTGATTAACCTCTCCTACAAACACCAAAGTGAGATGTAAATTATCTTTAGCAATCACTTTACCTTGAGCACCGCTGGCTACTAATTGACTAATTTCAACCAAACGCTGGCGTGTCGTTTGGTCCGGCCACAAAGCAAAGAATAAACGTTCTATAGTCTGTTTAGACATTTTTTGATTCACCTCCAGACCTCTATAATCATAAATCATAATTTTTGAACGCAAGATTTGGTAGTCCCTACCAACTAATGGAGGTATTAAAATCCAGGTGCTAACTTTCCGAAACCTTACCAGTTTGAGGTTTCCTAAACCTCACCGGTTGAGGAAACCTCGGCGATTCTAAGTTTCCTAAACCTCAAAGGTTTAGGAAACTTTGAGCTTTGATAACTCCTTGAAGGTTAACACCTCCATTGGTTTGGCGGGACTACCGAAATTTGGATGAGAATTTAGAACTGGCAGTCCTGATCGAGTCATCATCCACATTTCAGCACTATAGCAAATCTCACTAGAGTGGGTATCGTATCGAGTACAGCGGATTTGGGGGATAAACGGATAAGGCAAACCTGCGGGTTTATCCGCTTATCCCCCAAATCCGTTGTACTCGATTTAATGATATTCAATCAAGTGAGATTTGCTATATCACCAGGCGGTTGGACTTTTGAAATATTTTAGGGAAAGGGCACCATTCTCAAGGGACGGACCATTCTATCCACATTATATTCCATGCCTCCCACTTGACCAGTTAAGTTAGTCAGCGGATAACTCACGTTAGCCATATCGGTACTCATCCGGCCTATACCGTGTTGCAGAACCGCTAGATGGTTATTCATATTTTTTGTATCACCACATCCTATTGTTGATAACAATCTGGTCAAGTAGGATGGACCACTCGCTTTACCATTGCCTACCAAATCCAACTACATATACTGCCCCACTAATTCACAAATCTGTTGCTCTTGAAAATCCTTGGCCAACTGACGAATCTTATTAGCAAATAGCGCCATTTGCTTATTCTCCTGTTCTAGTCGATTCACCTCTTCGACAATACCCGCAATATCACCTTGCATGGCTAAATCAAATAAAATCGCCACTTGTTCCTTCGTCGGACCTATCATCTCTACTGAATTTGCGGAAGGATTATCGGTAGGTACTGGAGATGGTTCACCATTCGCGGTAACCGCTTCATAAATCCAAGTCAAGTTTAATTGTTTTTGTAATAAATCTAACAGTACCTCGAAACGAAATGGTTTAACTATAAACGCATTACAACCTGCGGTTAGGCTTTGTTGTAAATGAATATCGAACACGCTGGCTGAGGCGGCAATAATGGGTATTTGTTGAAAGGTCGGTATTTTTCTGGCTTGTCGAGTAAATTCAAAGCCATCCATGACGGGCATGACTAAATCAGTGATAATTAGGTTCACTGGCGCTTGTTGAAGCAAAGTCAATCCAGTTTGACCATGATCGGCTTCTTTTACTTGAAAACCAAGTGGGGTTAGGAGATTGACCAGGACCGAGCGGTTTTCCCATTTGTCGTCAATGATCAAAATGGTCTGCGGTGGCCCCTGATAACTAATAATCACTGGTGTTAGCTCCAGGTCCCCCTTCACTACGGACACCGAGGGCAAGTCCAGTACCATCCAGAAGATACTGCCTTTTCCTGGGGTACTTTCCACCTGCAATTCTCCCCCCATCAGTTCTATCAATTTCTTAGTAATGGATAGACCTAAGCCTGTGCCTTCGGCTTTATATTTGTGGTCACCTACTTGTTGGAATGGTTCAAAGATTTTTTCCAGGTCAGTGGTCACAATACCTACTCCGGTGTCTTCTACTTGAAAACGAATTTTACCGTTGTGATAACCCGTCTTCAGCGTCACACCACCGTGTTGAGTAAATTTAATGGCATTCCCCAACAAGTTGATAAGAATTTGCCGCAATCTTTTTTCATCGGCCCAAACCCCCACCGGTAGAGGAGATAAAGGTTCATAATTAAAGGCAATGCCTTTTTGTTGGGCCCGCATCCGGAAGAGGTTAGTGAGTCCTGAGATAAACTCATTGAAGTCAAAGTCTACCGGCAATAATTCAATTTTGCCGGCTTCAATTTTGGAGAGATCTAACACATCGTTAATCAAGGTCAGTAAATATTCGCCGCTCCGGTGAATAATGTTGATACCGTCTAATTGTTTAGGGGTCAAGGTTTTATCACGCTGGAGAATTTGGGTGTAACCTAGAATCCCGTTGAGTGGGGTACGTAATTCGTGACTCATGTTAGCCAAAAAAATACTCTTGGCCCGGTTAGCGAATTCAGCGAGTTCTTTCGCTTGTTGTAAATTGAGTTCAAACTGCTTGCGTTCGGTAATATCACGCGCCATGGCCACCAAACATTTTACTTGTTCTATTTCTACATACTGTAATTGCAAATCAATGGGAACAATTGTCCCCTTTTTGTGTTGATGTACAGTTTCAAACCGTATGGCAATACCACTTTGTAGCGGTGCTAAAATTTCAGCCATTGACTCGGCATTGACCGTAGGATTCAAATCTAAAGGAGTCATCTGTAATAGTTCTTCACGAGAATAACCAGTTTGGTCAAGCGCCCCTTGATTAGCATAGATAAATTTAAGGGTGTCGGGGTCGTGCATGGCAACATAATCGACAGTTTTATCCAACACCGCTTTAAAGCGGCTGGCTTCCAAGTAGGCTTGTTCAGCACTCTCTTTGGCTTGCTGTAATTCCTCTTCCGCTTGTTTTTGGGTGGAGATGTCCATAATCGTCCCCACCAACCGAATTGGTTTACCTTGCTCATTCCAAACCGCTATTGCGCGTGAGAGCACCCAGCGATGATTACCTTTCGATGGTAGCACGCGGAAAGTGATTTCATAAGCTGGCAATTGTTTCTCCAGATAGGCATTCAGTTTTTCCCAGATGATTGCAATATCATCAGGATGTAGCACTTTATTGAACGCTTCTACACTGGCAGTTTCTTCTTCAGTGAGGCTGAATATCTGTCTTAGACGGCGTGAGAAATAGACTTGATTGGCGCCTATATCCCAGTCCCAAATTCCATCATTGCTACCACGCATTGCCAGGTCAAATCGTTCCTCACTTTGGCGTAAGGCTTCGGCGGCTTGTTTGCGTTCGGAGATGTCAATAATAATGCCGGTTAAATCAACGATATTTCCATCGCGATCACATCGCGGGGCCATGTATAAATCTCCCCAAAATACACTACCGTCTTTGCGTACATAACGTTTTTCCAGATGGTAAGAATCAATTAGACCCGTGGCCAGTTGTTGCATTTTTTCCTGACTGAGTTGAATATCGTCGGGATGGGTAATCTCTAGGTTGGTCAACCCAGTAAATTCTTCCAGCGAATAGCCAAACAGCTCAAATAGTTTAGTATTACCTTCCAGAAAATGTCCAGTATTATCAATCACAAGTACGCTAATGGCGGCATTGTCAAAAATGGTTCTAAACCGTGATTCATTCTCCAACGCTGTAGCTTGTGCTTGCTTGAGCGCGGTAATCTCGGTAGCAATTTCTAGCCTTACCAACCGTCCATCGGTCCAGCGAATGGCACGGTCTCGAATATAGAAGTACTGTTTGCTGATAGTATTCTGAAATTCCCAAGTATAGATACCTATCGATTCTCCCTCGGGCGATACTAATTGGTTATTGGTACAAAAAGTACAAGGCCCGGTTTGCCCAACTTGCATCGTTTGCCAACAAATCCGGCCTACCAAACTCTCTTGCGTACCCACTAAATTTTGTACATGCTTATTAGTAAAGAGCAATTCGTGGGTCTGCATATCGGCTACATACACGACGGCTTCTAGTCCATCCAAGACGGCAAGGAATCTTTCATCGGCTTCTCGCAACGTCCGCTCTACTTGCTGGCGCTCCTGAATTTCTTGTTGCAACTGTCCTTGCGAACTTACCAGACGCGCATGGCTTCGCATTAATAAAAATAGGAGGATACTTAATAAAATCCCGGTCACTAGCACCACTTCAGACGTGTAACAAGATAATGTCATTGCTGGAAACATAATTTTTAGGTATTGAATTAAAGAATTTAAGGGCAATGTTGGAGTAGAGGCTTTAGCCGCAATGGCATTAAGTTAAGCCGCGTTGGAGTCCAAACCTTCAGATTTGGACGAGATTGGCTAAGGTCAGACGGCGTTGCCAAAGCTGAAGCTTTGGACTCCAACGCCGTAACCTTAGCTTAACTTAATGGCATTGAGGCTTTAGCCGGTGGGGTCGGAGCCCATTAAACGTCGTCGGGGCCGACCCACCGGCTAAAGCCTCACTGCCATTAAGTTAAGGAATCGCAAGCTACCGTAGGGTGGATTAAGCGAAGCGTATCCACCAGAGTCTCGACAGTGGTGGATACGCTTCGCTTAATCCACCCTACCTTAACTTAATGGCAGTGCGGCTAAAGCCTCTACTCCAACGTTTCGGTTACTCCAACGTTTCGGTTACTCCAACGTTTCGGTTATGGACTACCGCTAAATGCGTAAAGTGAGTATAGATAAACCTTTAATACTTACGCTTTTTAGTTTTAGAGTTAAGTAGTTTAATATTTTTCATATTTTAGACTACTTATTAAAATAAATGGTTTGTTTTTATCATAAAAAAACAAACTTTCTGAATGAATTTTATTGACAACTTTCTGGGATACTTATAGTAAAATCCCTTTGAACCTGTACTATTCCCTCTGGAGTGCAATAAGAATTATTGCGCCGCTACGCGCCGCCAGGCGCAATAATTCTTATTGCACTCCAGAGGATACGTACAATTTTATATGAATTTTACTATACATAATTTTACGCTATCAATTTAAATATTGCAATTATTGCAATGGATTACGATGATATTTTTGATACTTGCAATTTTATTCGACGATAGGCATAATGAGGATGGTTCTGAATCGCCGATTTAAGCAGATGACACAGATTTCGCAGAGAGTGAGTTGGGGTTATTAATGTGAGTCGGTGAGTCAGACTAAACAGTGCGTAAAATAGTTAGGAATGAGGACTAACCCATTCGAAAAATGGATTGATCAAATCTGACCGTGCGAAAACTTTGATCAGGTTTTTAACTGGCTGAGGTAATTAAATTCTCATGCTTAATTGAAAATTGTTAGACCCCCACTTTAGCGAGGAGCTATACGGTGAAGTTAGTATCTAAAGTATTATTCATGAGTGGAATACTTTCCATCTTCTCTAGTTACGCTGCTGAACCAGTCATTAATTTAACTGGTACCGTAGCATTTACCTCTGATTATTTATTCCGTGGTGTCACTCAAACCGATAGTGGTATAGCAGTACAAGGTAGTTTTGACCTTCACCATCAAAGCGGGGCTTATGCCGGCGTTTGGGGTTCGAATGTCAAATTTTTGGAAGATGAGACCGTTGAACCTGAGGACCGGGCTGACGTTGAGATCGACGTTTATGTTGGTTACTCGAAGGAGTTAACTAACGGTTTTAGCTATGGTCTCAAAGCGGCACGTTATATGTATCCTGGGGCGGCAGAATCCCTCAATTACGAAGTCGACGAGTTTGAGATGAGTGTTGGTTATGCTATTCCTCCAGGAATTAAATTTGGTTTAGCCTACGATTATTCTCCAGACTTTGCTGGTAACAGTGGTCAAGCACACAATTACTTGTTGACCGCTACTCAGACCTATCCCAATGGCGTTGGTTTTACGGTACAAGTTGGGCAACAAGCGATCAGTGATAATGAACGCTTTGGTCTGGATGATTATCGTTATTATGGTGTGTCCTTGTCTTATGTGCTGGCTGATTTCAACACTGCTATCAACTACAGTAACACTGATTTAGATAATGCCGAGGATTCCGCCGATGGTCGCGTGTATATCAGCGTTAGCAAGAGTTTTTAGCGTAGAATTTAGCGACCAGGGCCAACAAAATTACCGGCGTGGTTGATGAGTTTGACTAAGCCTGGCTGGTGGACACGCTTCGCTTAATTCGCCAGCCAGACTAATAATTGGTGATGAATTTAATATGGTTAGAGAACAGGTCATGATGAGATACTTTTTCTATTTTCGATGGTTAATAGTATTGGTTTTGAATTTTATAATTGCCAATAATGTCGGCGCACAAAGTATGGATCAATCTTCAGAGTCCGTTCAAGGAATTGGTTCCTCTGATTTTTTTCTTCGCATAAATACGTCGGCTAATTTATGGCAATATACTTTAAATATTATTAAAAACGATATCCTTAAAGCCGTCAGTACCGAGCTAGAAAAGCGAATTAAAGTAGCTAAATCTGATATTGATATTAATGAATTAAATAATTTATTAGATAATGCTAAAGAAAATCAATTACCAGTGCTCGTCTTAGCGAAATATTTTGATCGTGATGAATTAGAAGTATTGTCCGACTTCATTAGTGCCCCCGAGATATCTTCTTTGAGCAAGAAGATTATTAGTAAAATATTTTCTACTGAGGAACGAGTACGTTTAGATAGTAAATTCCTTATTCAGGAAGTTCAAATGATTGCTAATTTAGTCAGACAAAGTTTGAATCATGGTACTAATTCGGTCAGGAATATTCCAAACCAGACTGACCTTATTAAATGGAATGCCGTGCCACCGTCCAAGCTGGATAAAGGAGAGGTATCCAAGCGATTGAGTAGCGCCAATGAAGTTTTGGAAATGGTGTCGCCACTGTTAGAATTGGGCCTCAGAAGAGAATTGACTCGCCAGTGGCCAAGTCTGAAAAGTTCACAAATTTCGCTGGCGATTAAAATCATGGCCTCAAGTCTTCAGAAAAACCCTGTATTAGTATTAGTATTAGCAAGAAATTTTGATTCCAATGAGTTGGAACGAGTGGGTAATTTTCTACAAACACCAGAAGCACAAGCTATCGTTGATCGGCTAAGTCGTTTCATTAACACTCGTGATGAACAAATTTTTCGTGATTTCTCACGTATGGTTAATGAACTTCAGCCGGTGCCACTGAGAATCATGGAAATGATGGCAAAACCACTGTCCGAATGGTTAAGCGGAGGAACTGCTCCAACTTCTGGGGAACAAACTGCCGCTGACTCTACTGAAGAAAAATTAAATTCTAAACAGTCGGGAGAACCGGGGGCCGCCAGCGCCACGCCGCCGCCTTCAGCAACCGTAAATACCGCGGGGGAAAAAATCGAAAAAACAAAGTAAGTAATTCACCTCACGCACGGTTAACGCACCGTAGTAGTGGTAGTAGTGGTAGGTTGAAGTTCGCTGGCGCTCACTCCAACCTACCAAATCTTCAAAGTGCGTAAGGTAAGTTAATCAGGAAATCAAGGTTCAGATTAAATAGTCTAAAAGTTATAGGAAACCCTAAATATGCTAACTTTTTTAAGAATAACGATGTTCAACAAATACTTTTGGTTAGTCTTGCTACCATTAGGTCTAGGATGGATATTATTGGCAGACCGACTACAAACACGAACTGACCGGGTGGTCGGTACACAATTAGCCTCGGTCAAACAGATTTGGGGCGGAAATCTAGCACAACCCATGCCCTCGGTGCGTTACAAGCGTTCTGGGGCCGAAGTGTCCACCTTAAATCGCGGCGACGTTCAGTCCTCTCAAATCTCAGTCATCCTCAAAATGGATTATCGAAAAAAAGGATTGGTCTACTATACCGGTTACCATGCTGAATTTATAGGAAAATATATCCTTCAAAATTCCGAGAAGGACAAAATCTATCTGTCTTTTATTTTCCCTTATCCGACTAAACAAGCCGAAGGAATGCTTCAAGATGTCAAATTGTTGGTCAATGGCGAGGAGGATGTAGCAAACACCGAGTATCAGCCTAATTTGGCGTTATGGACTGGAGTCTTAGAGGCGGCGCAAGCCATGGAAATCACGATGCGTTATAAGGGTCGCGGACTAGACCAATTCATTTACGGTTTTGAAGTCGGCCGCCAAATCAACAATTTTGCACTACAAATAGAACTGTTTGGCGCGAAAGAGTTAGACTACGCTCAATCCACCATGCCTCCCACTGAACCACCACAAGAAACTGCCACCGGCAAAATTCTGGTATGGAAACTAGATCGAGCATTGACGCAATTAAATATGGGAGTGATGTTACCGGATAAACTTAACGTGGAAAAACAACTCGTCGTGATGACCTACCGCGCCCCCGCGTTCTTCTTCCTATTCCTGGTATCCTTAGCTACCATCCTAGTGCTGGCGCGAGAACCCGTGAATTTTATCCCCCTGGCCATTATGAGTGTCACCTATTTTCTATTTTATCCGCTCTTCGTTTATTTGCTAGTGTACATTGACCTCATCCCTTCTCTAGCCACTTCCTTTGGCGTGATTGCACTACTGTTATTAAACTATGCCCGGCTCCTTTATGGCTTCAAAGTAGCCTTGGCGGTGGTCCTGGCTTATACCTTTTATTTAGGCATCACCTCCATCGCCGCTTTACTACCGACCTACACCGGATTGATTCTAACCCTAGAAGGTGTAGTACTCATGGGCATTATCATGCAGGTATTATCACACTACAAAGACTTAAAGATAGAGACCTTGATTGAATCGACTTTGGCGGCTAAAACCACCACTCTTAAACCTATTGGAGGTGACGACCATGCTACGGCCTAATTTATTTAGTCATTTCAAATTTAACGGTTTCACGAAAGGTGGAGACAATTTTCCGAAATTTCTCAATCACCTATACCTATTACTGTTCCTATTATTCTTTTGGCACTTTCCCTTAATGGCTGAAGAAGCCTTAACTCTCCCCGCGCTGGAATCCGGCAAAGTCGTGCTCTCTTGGGAAGAGTTGAAAAAACTGTTGGCAGAAATCGACACGCTGAAACGAGCACAAGTGGAAGCCACTAAAAAGCCGGAAGAGACTGTACCAGTGGCTTATTCCATTACCGAGGCACATTTTAATGGCACGGTCAAGGACACCTCAGCACGGTTAGAAGCGACCTTTACGGTGCAAGTGTTACAGAAAGATTGGGTGGTGATACCATTTTTTGCCAATAATGAACTCGGTATCGAAGAACTTGCTATCAGTCCACTCACCGATAAGTCCAGCGGTGCTGGCGAGACTGAGCCGGCTCAATTTGTCCGTTACCCTGAAGGTTATGCCCTGGTAACCAAAGGTCCCCAAGCGTTGGCGGTGCAGATGACCTTACACGTCCCGGTTAAAACTGAGGAATTGACTCACACCTTATCCTTTTTGCCACCGCGCTCCGTAATCAACAGTTTCGTGTTACAGATTCCAGACAACAATGTGCAGGTGCTACATTCGCCGGCCAACACCCAACTGACCACCAAAGATAACTTTACCACCGTTGCTATGGTGCTCAGTGAAGGCGATGCGTTGAAACTATCTTGGCAGGTGGAAAAGGATAGCAGTGTTAGCCGACAGAGTTTGGTGACGGTCCAAGCGTTAGCTTCGCTTGACAAATCGGCGCTCTCGGTCTTCAGTACCCTGACGCTGCAACATGTCACGGCTCTGGACCAGGTCGTTTTTCAACTGCCCCTCGCGGTGGAAATTTTAAGTGTCACCAGTCAGGATATTGAACAATGGTCTAGCGAAAAATCCGACCAGGCACAACTCATCAAAATTGCTGGCACCGCCCGCACCCCATTGAAAATTGATATATCTTATCAGTTACAGTTGGCCGAATTACCCGCGACGACGACTATTCCATTACCGAGCGTGGTAGGGGTGGATAAATTAGAGGGATTTTTAGGCGTAGAGGTGCTAGGAAATTTGGAAGTCACCGCCAAAGAGGTGACCAATGGTGCCGCTATCCCCGCGAAAAATCTCCCCAAAACACTGTGGCAACGTGCCGCCAGTCCCTTGCTCTATGGCTATCAGTTTCATTTGAATACCTTCAGCGCTTCGTTAGAGGTGAAAAGTTATCAAGAACTTCAAACCGTAGTGGCCAATGTGGACCTAGTGGATTGCGTCACTCATAGAACTTTGGAAGGCAAAAGCATCACGCGGATTCTCTACTTGATTCGCAATAATGACCGTCAATTCTTAACGTTGACCTTGCCAGAGCATTCACATATTTGGCAGGCTTTTCTGAATGGCGCACCCGTCAATCCCGCTCAAAAAGACAGTGGTGAAATTCTCATTCCCATGAAAAAATCCACCGCGCAAGGCCAAGAATGGCAATCGTTCGCGCTAGAACTTGGGTATATTACGGAAGTAGATAAATTAAGTTTAAAAGGAGACATCCTCAACCAACTACCAGCCATTGATCTGCCCATCAGTTACTTGCAATGGAGTTTATATCTGCCTGAATATTATGAATATTCCAGATTTGAAGGGCCGCTAAAACAAGTGGATAATTTTTCCGACCTACCCTCAGGTTTATCCCTGGCCAAGGCCCAGATTGACATTCCCACCCAGGGGCAAGTGTTTCGCTTTGAAAAGCATTTAATTGTCGACGAAAGACCTTATATGCGAGGCAAATATGGGCAATTTTTAGGCGGTGATATTTTGCTGTCACTGCACCCGGCTAACCTGTTTGAACAGAAATCGGACTATGCACCGAGTGCCGCACCGGCTGGGGAATCAGATAGTTTAGACGATTATGAACGGCAAGTGATTCCTAATCGTGCATTGAAGTGAGAGGTAGTCCCTCCAAACCAATGGAGGTGTTAACCTTCAATGAGTTATCAAAGCTCAAAGTTTCCTAAACCTGTGAGGTTTAGGAAACTTAGAATCGCCGAGGTTTCCTCAACCGGTGAGGTTTAGGAAACCTAAAACTGGTAAGGTTTAGGAAAGTTAGCACCTGGATTTTAATACCTCCATTAGTTGGTAGGGACTACCCGCCTAACCAGAAGATACAAAAAGGTGCGTGACGGCACAAACCGACCGCGCCTAACGCTTGCTACGCACACTCCACTCTACACCTACTACATAGACCCAACAAATATCATCCCATAATCTCTTGGATTAAACCCCAACACCCCTTCGAGGGTCAATGCCATTAAGTTAAGCTAAAGTTACGGCGCTGGAGTCCAAACCTTCAGATTTGGAAACGCCGTCTCACCTTAACTAATCTCGTCCAAATCTGAAGGTTTGGACTCCAACACGGCTTAACTTAATGGCATTGCCCTTCGAGGGTGTTATCCCTCAAATTCACATACCAAAGTGGAGTAGTGTTATTACCACATTTTGCGACTCAGGTTAATTCGTTTATCCATCATTCATTGTATTCACTTTTTTGTAAAGAAAAAATGTATATAGATAAATTCAACCAAATTAACAAGTTATAAACTTTATTTAATACATTGGCATTGTCATTGCATATTTTAGCATCAACCATAATGCGAACTATTCCTACCTAGTTGATTGTGGTGAGGTGCTTTGAGTGCTGGTCACACTCAAGCACCGTTTTTAATAAATTGACTTCTTTTATTTTTAATAAGCCTTTCCAGAATTTTACTGGCCAGATTTGAATTGGTATAAATCTAGCCATCTCGTTTATTCATCGCCATGATTCAAGCTACTCCTACCTAGTTTGATTATGGTCAGGTGCCTTGAATGCTGGTCACATTCAGGGTACCATTCTCTTCTCTTTTATCTTCCTCTAAAGTTCCTTTTTAGTTTTCCATTACTAAATTAATTCCAATTCTTCCTTGAATTTTCCCTTAAATTTCTCTCAAATTTTTTGATAAATTCCTCTTGTAGATTGCCTGTCAGATTTATAGCATTAAACCAGTCATATTCTCAACACTTCTCACAAAAAAAGTTGCCACTTTATAAAAAAATCATGTTAATACAAATATATAACAATTTTGGCACATTTCTTAGCTACAGCATAGTTTAAAAATAATGATATAGTAATTCTTATCATTTAAAGGAAGATTGAACCGTTGTTTTGGCGTTTTTAAAAATACTTTAAAAAAGTATCCGCCCTAGTTTAATGATGAAAATAACCAAAATACTTAGTTTTTGGTAAAAACTGACTCAATTAATCAATTTAGGAGTTAACTCCAGATTTGACAACCTTTTGCAAATTGTCAAATTTTTTGCAGATTGTCAAATTTAAAACTAACTCCAGATTTGACAACTTTTTGAAAGTTGTCAAATCTCATACTGACCCATATTGACCCAAGATTTGACAACTTTTTGAAAGTTGTCAAATCTCATTAGGAGACCATTTAATGAGTGCCCCAGAAGTACTAAAAATTCAAGACCATCACATACCACGAGTGGTTAATTCAGTTTGCACTACCATTGTGATGCTGGCGGTGATTTATACCAGCTACTCGTATCTACTGACTCAATTGGAAAATGCTCAGAAACCGTTATTACAACAAATCGATGTGCTACAATTACAACTCAAAGACGAGAAAGACAAACGACTGGGAGTAGAGCAAGAAAGTGCTCGTTTAAAAATGCAGATAGATGAAAAAGATAAGCAATTAAAAAAGTTAGTCTCAGAAAATGGTGACCAGACGGTTAATTTCGAAGGTGAAAAATACGCTCAGGTTTGTCCTCTCACTCCTCAAGTGATAGACAATAACCTCATTCGCCGCGCCCTACAAGCTACTTTATCACGTAAATCCGCGGAGCGTTTTGAAGGCTTTTCGGTCTTGATGAATAACCTGGATTACTTGGATGACCAGATGCAACGAAACATCGTCGAGTTGTACTTAAATGAGGTGGATAAACGTAATCGTGACGGCGTGTATTATGCGCTCTTCATTTTGTCGCAATTAAGGCCAACCATTCTTAAAGAGTATCAAACTGAAATTGAAGGGGGTTATAGTTTTATTTATGAAGGGAGTGGCTGGGATAAGACTTTGTATAAATATTGTCAACTAGAAAGTAAATTCAATAAACGACCTGAATAATTCCATTTTAGCTATAACTCAATACGTCCCCCCAACCTCTCCTTAGCAATGAAGGGAGTAACTTGGTGACTTAAATGCTGCCTACTTCCCTTCTTAGCAAGGAGGGATTAGGGTGCTTGAGTTAACCGTGCGTAAAGTAAGTTAAAAATTTGGGTAGTGGTGAAATGTAGATGATCAGTCTGGAGTCCAAATCTTCAGATTTGGACGGGTGGTAGTGGTGAAATGTGGATGATAAATCTGGGGTCCAAATCTTCAGATTTGGACGGATTGATATTTGAATCTGGCTGGTCCGCTAAGTTGCCAAAGCTGAAGATTTGGACTCCATGGTTTTAAATTTAAACATTACGAGTGGGCATGACCGATGCCAATAATTGCGTAGTAATCACTTGGTATAATTCACTTTCTAGCCGTTCCATCAGTCCCTCAAAACTATTGTCCACCCGAATGCGATCCTCTTTATTATGAACCAACAGTCCACCACTAAAATGTCGCGCACTGACCGTTAACGTACAACGTTTAGTCGGCAGCAGTTTCGCAAACTCTCCCCAGTTAGCCGCGAGTAGGGCATGATCGTGAGCATTGACCTCCACCACTAATTCCTCTTCTTCCAACAAGTTAGCCGCATTCACTAAGTATTGTTGTAGCAAGGTATTATAAGTGGCAGGTTGATGACTCAATTGTTTCAACTGCTCTCGTAATTCAGTCATCACCAATTGAATTAAACTCCAACGTAACTGGTCCAAACCAGCCTGCATTTTAATTTCACTGGCTTGGACCAGACGACGATATTCTTGCTCGGCCACCGTTTTCGCCAAGCTAGTTTCACGCTCCTCACGTAAGCGTAAACGGTTAACCGCTTCCGCCAAAATTTTTTCACGTTGCTGTTGCGCCTGACGTAAATGGGAATCCGCTAAAGTTTGCGCTTGTTGGCGAATGGTGGTTTCTAATTGTTGTAATTGAGTTTCAGTATTCATCACGATTTCTCCAACACGGATTCTCCCAGTAGTTTGGTGACTAAAGTTTCGACCGACGGGCGATAAGTGTCAGGACTATTGAGTGGTGGAATTTCACTGATAATCACCCAAGCCGCTTCACGACGCGCCCGTGACACGGCAGGTAGAATGCGGTCTGCCGTGGCCGCCCCGGCTTGATAAATCAAGGTACTTTCTAGCAACACCAAGGCTTTTTCTTGACGAGCCAAGAGTCCCGTTAATAATTCTTCCACTTGAAGTGCCGTGGCCTCTGGAAAGGTTTCAAATCCAAGTAAAGCTAATCCATCGGTGAGCGCACGGCTACCCATGACGATATAACGCATCACAGTTTACCTAACAAGAGAATCGTGACAACCAGACCATAAATCGCAATCCCTTCGGCGAGCCCTAAATAAACCAAAGTACGTCCAAACATTTCCGGTTTTTCGGCAATCACCGCCAGCGAAGCCGCGCCGACGGGACCAACGGCAATACCGGCACCAATACTGGCCACTGCGGTGGGTAGCCCAATGCCGATCAGAGAGAGTCCCAGGCCAATACTAATTTCGTGTGGTGCCGCGGTGGTGACAGCAGATTCCGCCATTACTTCTTGGATCCCTAGCAATAACAGACCCAGTTGGGCACCTACAAAGGTGAGGAGATTAATCGCCACGGTACTTTTTAGCCAACGTGGTGCATTGACTGCTTTCGGTAACGGCGAGATTTCAAAATAGAGACCTAAGGCGATGATACCTAAGAGGCTTAGGGTCATTAGTGCAAGTAGCCAGTACATTTAAGAAACTCCTTTGGGGTTGGAAGTAAAAATTATTCAACATTTCGCTGTGAACTCCTGGTGTCTAGCCTCAATGCCATTAAGTTAAGCCGCGTTGGAGTCCAAACCTTCAGCTTTGGACGAGATTGGTCAAGGTAAGACGGCGTTGCCAAATCTGAAGATTTGGACTCCAACGCCGTCACCTTAGCTTAACTGAATGGCATTGGTGTCTAGCCTCTGGAATCCAAATTTTTTAGATTTTTCCTCGTTCCCACGCGCCAGCGTGGGAATGCCGTCGGGACGCGCCAGCGTCCCTTTCCCGCAACGCTGGCGCGTTGCTCACGGCATTCCCACGCTGGCGCGTGGGAACGAGAAATATCCCCTGCAATTCAAGTGGCGCTTACCTTACCAAGGGGGCGGTTGAGTTAACCGTGCGTAAGGTGAGTTCTTAATTCTTAATTCGTAATTGCTTCGGCCACGCTGGATTTAGACAATTGTTCCAAATACTGCATAATTTGATTACACACCTCTCGACACCCTTGACTGGTCAAAGCGGAAATAATAAACACCGGCCCTGACCATTCTAATTGGTCAAGAATCGCTTGACAGTGTTGCGCCTGCTCCTCTGGGGGGAGCACATCGATTTTATTTAACACCAGCCAACGTTCTCGACGGGCCAAGTCGGGATTGTATTTTTCCAATTCATGCACAATTGTCTGTACATCCTTGACCGGCTCTCCCTCTGGTGGCATCACATCTACTAAGTGCAGTAACAGTCGAGTACGGGATAAATGTTTTAGAAAATGAATGCCCAGCCCCACGCCTTCAGCGGCACCTTCAATTAAGCCAGGGATATCGGCAATGACAAAACTATTATCATCAAAATTAACCACACCTAAATGAGGATGTAGCGTAGTAAAAGGATAATCGGCCACTTTCGGACGAGCCGCCGACACCGCACGAATGAAAGTCGATTTTCCCGCATTGGGCAAACCGAGCAAACCAACATCCGCTAACAGTTGTAATTCTAAACGTAAGTGACGAGTTTCCCCGAGCTGCCCTGGTATGGTTTGACGCGGGGCCCGGTTGGTACTACTTTTAAAATGTAGATTACCCAAACCACCTTGTCCACCTGGTGCCACCAGTAAAGTTTGCTGAAGAGTGACTAAATCACCTAATTTTTCTTCCGTTTCCGCATCATAGACCAAGGTCCCTACCGGCACTTTAATGTACAAATCGTCACCACCACGACCGGTACATTGATTCCCGGCACCTCCTCTACCATTTTCCGCCCGAAAAATGCGTTGATAACGAAAATCGACGAGTGTATTCAAGCCAGCGGCGGCAACCAGATAGATGCTACCCCCATACCCACCATTCCCACCATCAGGACCACCATCAGGAATATATTTTTCGCGGCGAAAACTTAAACAACCATTTCCACCTTTGCCAGCAATAATTTCAATGGTGGCTTCATCAACAAATTTCATAATGCAATTTTTACCTGTGAGAATGAAAATAATGAAAATGAGGTAGTAGCTCGGTTTTCGCAACTATCGCTACTCACACTCTACCCAACCCACGCACGGTTAACCCATCTGTCATTAGGTGGCGTGGATTAAGCGAAGCGTATCCACCCTATCTTAATTAACCTAACCTAACCTAACCAACCCCTCCTTAACCAGGAGTATCTCTGGCGACTCAGGAGGTACCTACCTTACCAAGGAGGGGCCGGGGTGGTTGGGCGTAAGATCAATTACTTAAATGAATAGCCGTGCAACAACGATGACACCGGTCGATAACCGAAAAATAGGAATCACGAAGCGCATTCCGTGCCAGCCGACAGGCCAACAATATCAACATGGCGACGGTTTTTGGGACCTCTGATAGCAAACTTCACTACCCCCTCTTTGAGAGCAAATAAGGTATGGTCCTTCCCTATCCCCACATTTACCCCTGGATGAAATTGGGTGCCCCGTTGCCGAACTAAAATATTGCCAGCTAACACTTGTTGACCCGCGAAACGTTTAACTCCCAATCGTTTTGATTCGGATTCCCGACCATTACGGCTACTGCCGCCTGCTTTTTTATGAGCCATTTTGCATTACCTCAAAATCGTTAATTTAAGCCATTAGGCGTTTGCGTCAATGGTCCTTCCGCGACTAATCCTGGTGGCTGAGTAGCCAATTTTTGGTCACTCGCGAATAGACCGGTGATTTTAACTTCGGTAAAATATTGACGGTGTCCCATCTGCTTGTGATGGTTTTTGCGACGTTTATGTTTGATAATCTTAATTTTCTTGGCACGTCCTTGAGATTGTACCGTAGCAGTGACTTTACAGCTCGTCAATAACGGAGTACCCACTTGAAGTGATTGTCCGTCAGATAATAGCAATACGTCATTAAATTCTATATTGTCGCCTGCATTGGCTTCCAATTTTTCTACTTTTAGTTTCAAACCTTCGGCGACCTTGTATTGTTTGCCACCGGTTTTAATTACAGCATACATCATGATAAATCTCCGTCAATAGACCATAGAGCGTTTAAAAACCTGGCATGATAAAACAAATTTCATCAAAATGCAAGGATTAAATCCTTAGCCATGATTTTTGGTAGTCTTTGCAATTTAATAGAGGTGTGTTAAAATAGCTATATTTAAGATTAATAATTTCGGTTAAATGTATAGTTATTATGGTAATAGGTATGTCCGAGAGCTGGTAGTCCCTACCAACTAATGGAGGTATTAAAATCCAGGTGCTAACTTTCCTA
>DZAL01000223.1 GCA_022729575.1 Thiomargarita sp. | reverse complement strand
CAAGGTGCCATTGAAACTCGCCTCGTTACTCAAAGTGGGCGTGTCGACCCAACCGAAAGTGGCTAAAGCGGGTGACAATGTGACTTATTTGGTCAGCGTTACTAACAACGACACTCGTCCGGCGACGAATCTCGTTCTCAAGGACGTGATACCCACTGGCACTAGCTTAATCTCTTTGGACGGTGCGAATTGCGATACTCACACCATGACTTGCACCCTCTCCGAGTTAGCGGCGGGCCAAACGGCGAAAGTTAAATTGATAGTGAACGCGCCACAAGCGGGTCAATTGGAAAATACCGCAACCGTCACGGCTACGGACTATCCAGCAGAAGTGAACGTCAGTACCAAAGAAATCGTTCCCACGCTGTCGGTCTTGACCCAATGCACGCCTAACCCAGTACCGATGTTGGATAGCCTGCATTGCGTCGCTACGGTCAATTTAGGCCCAACGGCTACCGAAGCCGCCACCGGTGTCACGGTCGTCACCACGTTGCCCACGGGCGTGGCATTACAAGCGGCCACCACCACGTTTGGCACTTGCGACACCTCCAAACTGCCGACGGTCACTTGCTCATTGAATGCCCTCAGCAGCGGCAACAACGCCACTATCAACTTAGACTTGGCTTTGAAAGATGCGGGCTTACTGGTCTTAACGCAAGAAACCACCGTGTCCGCCAGTAACTATGGCGCTCACTCGGCTAAGACCCGTACCAACATCTTTATCCCAGCCGAGATTCAAGTGGATTTAGCCTTGGTCATCGACATCACCGGCAGTATGCAGGGAGAAATTGATGGTGCCAAAGCGGCTCTGAAGAAATTCATTGCCACCTTGGACTCCAACACCTCTCCGCTAATCGCTTTGATAGTCTTCAAAGACGAGGTGACGGTGAAAGCCTTTACTCAGGATATGAACGTGCTACTCAAAGCCATTGACTCCCTCAAAGCTGACGGTGGCGGTACTTGCCCCGAAGCCTCAGTGGAAGCAGTGGAAGTGGGGGCCTTACATGTCAAACCCGGCGGACAAATTTGGTTCTCCACCGATGCGTCACCTTATGCGGATGCGGATGTGCAAGGTGTTCTCGACTTGTTGCAAAGCAAGAATATTCGCTTCAATGCCACCGTGACGGGCGATTGCTCTAGCGGCGACAGTGCGAATGACAATGGGTTTGCGCAGGCGGTGAATCAGTAAAAGGTGAATAAGATTTGACAACTTTTAAAAAGTTGTCAAATCTATCTAAGGTGAATAAGATTTGACAACTTTTAAAAAGTTGTCAAATCTATCTAAGGTGAATAAGATTTGACAACTTTAAAAAAGTTGTCAAATCTATCGGAATCAGAATCTACCGAATTGTAGAGCGTAGGGTGCGTTAGCGGTAGCGTAACGCACCCTCGTGTAAATGGTAAATTGCCACCAAGCTACTATAGAATGGTGCGTTACGGCGCAAAAAATTCTGATTCAAACAATCATCCTTGACTGGCTTATCAAACTTTGCTATTCTGCTTTTAGCTAATCACCTAACGAGCCATCATAATGCTAAATTACCATCAAGTCACCCTCACCCAAGCACACCAGCAATTGACCCAACTTTGCACCCAAGTGGGGAGCCAACCAGACATTGTGGTTATCACCCCGGCGCAAGGCCCAGAAGTGGTCTTAATGGCCAAAGCGGAACTCAATAGCTTATTAGAAACCGCTCATCTTCTCAGTACGCCAGCCAATGCGTCGCGGCTACTCACCGCCTTACAACGTGCGAAGACCCGAACCTTGACGCCACAATCGTTGCAATCCTTACGAGAAGAAGTTGGACTCACTGATGACACGGACTAAAATTCTACGCGATGCCGTCATTCATCCTGAATTTCGAGAAGACCTTGAATACTGGGTGAGAACGGAACGAAAAACCGCTTTACGAATTTTTAAACTGATGGAAGCGGTTATGCGTGACCCCTTTACTGGACTAGGCCAACCGGAACCACTTAAACATTTAGACTCCAATACTTGGTCCAGACAAATAACTAAAGAACATCGTCTGGTCTATTTGGTAAGCCAAGATCGAATTGATTTTTTACAAGCACGTTTTCACTACCATGCTTAACTGGTTGTTGGTTATGGGAGAACGTCGGATTGTTGCGTGTTTGTTCTATTTCTCTACGAGTGAATGACGCGCAGTGGGAAGACGTAGTGAATGGGAAATAACTAGCCAGCTCACCGGCTGAAGCCTCTAGTCCGGTCGCCCGGTATGGTCGCCCGGTATTTTGGGGATGCTAGAGATGCGGGACTGGAGGCTTTAGCCGCACTGCCATTAAGTTAAGTTCGCCAAAGAAACCTTGAAGGTCTAAAACCAGACCTTCAAGGTTAGAATCTGACCGGGGGGATTCCTTAACTTAATAGCATTGAGGCTTTAGCCGGAAGGTTGTCCGATTCAGGCCATCATACTTGACGGGCTTGCCCAACTCTGCTATTCTGGTCTTAGTTAATCACCTAACTCACTTCTTATAGATGATAAGGGAGTTGGGCAATTTTTGACCAAGCGTAGCAACGAACCCCTGGCGAAAATGTTGACGGTGGATTATGGTTAGGCTAAAATAATTAGCCAACGACAAACTCACCAGAGTTCTTTACCCAGGTCAATTAGGAGTTTCCATTATGAAACATACACAACTCCACTTTGAGATAGCGGAGAATATTCTCTATACTCTCAACCAAACCCAGGAAGAATTTATTTCCCAGATACGACTCTTTACGGCTTTACAATTGTTTAAAACGCATAAACTGTCGTGGGGACAAGCTGCCAACTTAGCTAACTTGACTAAAGAACAATTTTTAGGGGAACTTGACCAACATCAAATTCCACTTATTGACTATGACACCGCCGAATTGGCTACCGAATTGAAGAGATTTCAAATATGCGAATCGTCACCAATTCCTCACCCTTAATTGCGTTCGCTGTCTTAGAACGATTGGAATGGTTACCTCTGTTGTTCTCGGAAATCTGCATTCCGCCCCAAGTGTTAGCAGAAATTTCCTGCTGGAGTAAACTGGTTTATTATTACTGCCAAATTATCAAAAGGGCACAGGAATACCCAAGTGCTTACAAATTCTGGAGGCCGTAAATTCGGGAATTTCTCTGTGACGAGGTATAGAAGCGCAAGAATGGGTCACCGAATTTTCCCAAATGGAATGTTCGCCACCCTCACGGACTAGACGACAACCTTGTTGGAGTAAATAGCGCAAGAAATCACGTCGTTTCATACGGCAAAAGCCTCCACCGGCACCCAGTTCACTCGTGAGGTTGCCGTCAACAGCAAATGAATTGGCTCCTCTAAATCGGCCTCTTCATCACTACTAGAAGCATTAGGACGTGGCAAAGGTTCACCATGTAGCAGATAAGTTTCTGCCATGTCGGTTAAGGCACTGGCTAATAATCGTCGTGCTTCTGACAGATCTTTACCGAAAGTCATGGTGCCAGGAAAATCTAACACCTCGGCATGAACACCGTCGTTAAGAAATTTATACATCGCTTTATAGGTTAGCATATTTTAATGGCTCTGTTTTAAGAAAGATTTTCAGGATTACAAAGATTGATAGGATTATATTTTTTAAGAAACCATTTGTCAATACACCAAAGTCGGGAAAAGAAAAGAATAGAAAGAATTGCCGGACTGGAGACTTTAGCGAGCGTAGGGTGCGTTAGCGGTAGCGTAACGCACCCCCTCGTGTCAGCCACCAGGAATGGTGCGTTACGGCGCCAACACACGCGCCTAACGCACCCTACGCTCACTACGCTCACCTCGTTTCCACGCGGAGCGTGGTAACGAGATAATGGGTTTGCGTAGGGTGCGTAGTGCGTAGGGTGCGTTAGCGGTAGCGTAACGCACCCCCTCGTGTCAGCCACCAGGAATGGTGCGTTACGGCGCCAACACACGCGCCTAACGCACCCTACGCTCGCTATTGTAGGTTGGTAGCATTGATCCGAGATCGAACTACCGACACATCAAAGGAATCTAGTCATGCCTGAATTAAGCCGATTTTATGGAATCGTCATCTACATGTTTGCCAAAGACCATTTGCCACCTCATTGTCATGTCAAGTATGCAGAGTTTAGGGGGTTAATTGATATTAGGACGGGTGAGATAATTGAGGGCTATTTACCCAGAAGAGCTTTAAGATTAGTGTAAGATTGGGTGGAACTGCACCAAGAGGCACTGATGGCCAATTGGCAGACCAGCCAAACCGATAAGCCCGTGTTTCAGCAAATTGAACCATTGAAATAAAAGGATCGTCAGTTATGCTTCATTTAGTTAGAGAAATCCAAGAGGTTTCCCCCTTTTGTTTAACCTTAAAATTTAATACCGGTGAAGTTCTCCGAATCGATTTAGAGAGTCGCTTAAAGGCTTGGTCCCAATCCGCTGCCAGTAAGTTCATCGCCTTGTTGGACCCAGTTTATTTTCAGACGGTAAAATGGCATGAAGAGATGGAGACGGTCTATTGGGAGAATGGCATAGATTTGTGTCCTGATATGTTGTATGCTATTGGTAAAGGTATGGAATTGGGTAAGCAAGGGAAGAGTCACAGGGCACTAGCGGGCATGGAGGAGGAAAAAGTTGAAGAATTAGCATAGGTTGGGAAATAACTAGCCCGTTCACCGGCTGAAGCCTCACTGCCATTAAGTTAAGCTAGGGTTACGGCGTTGGAGTCCAAATCTTTAGATTTGGCAACGCCGTCTTACCTTGACCAATCTCGTCCAAATCTGAAGGTTTGGACTCCAACGTAGCTTAACTTAATGGCATTGCGGCTGAAGCCTCTAGTCCGGTGTTTCGGATGCTGGACTGGAGGTTTTAGTAGGTAGGGTGGACAAGTGTTTATTTGCCCACCGTCATGAAATCAACCATGCGAAAAGGGTGGGCAACGATAAACCTGTTGCCCACCCTACCTAGCTATGAAAACTTGAACATCCAGTTCTATTATTCTAAAACGATTGTCATCGGTAATTGGAGAAAGTAACAAGTTAAACCAATTTAACTAAATTGTCAAGTAACGGTGAAAGCATTAATTTGAAACCTAACTTTATCACAGGAGAACTTAACTAGGTCAAACTTAATAGGCTGACCCCCTCATCAACTTTAACTTCGAAATTCGAATATTCGAATTTCAAATCATGAGTACAAAGCGAAGCTTTGTACCAAATTTGCAACTAATTTTAGGAGAATCACAATGAACGCTGTTTTATTAAAACACATTGTTGCCTCAACGGTACTGGCTAGTACGTTAGCCAGTCATTCTGCCTTTGCGGTATTGATTAATAATCCCGCAGAGTTGACCGGTAAAGAGGGCATGAGTGTTAATTTTGGAAATGGTAGTGTAGGCGTGGGTTATATCCTGCGTTGGACTGAGCATATTTGTAAAAGATTCGGCCCGATAAAGCGCTGCCATGATGAGGCTCGCAGTGCTAATCAAATCCAAAGTAGTTCAAGTCGTTATAAATGGGATTTTGGAGACGGTAATAGTGTTAGTGGTGTAGTCTCTACCAGCGGTGGGTATTTTGCTAGTGGTAATACTCTGCTGGTCAATCTACCCTCCCCCTCCCATACTTACTTGGAACCTGGCACTTACAATGCCTCTTTGACGGTGACTGATGGTAATGGTCAAGAGGGCAAAAAAAGCACGGTGGTCATGGTGCAACCTTCCCTGGTCTCTGCACCTAATTTCCGGGTGTGTGACCCCAATAATGCTACTATCGTTTCGGCCTCCAATGGCTTGTGGAGCCAGGCAGGTGCTTGGAAACCGCAACGTGTGCCAACCGATAACGATGTGGTCATGGTTAACACAGGACATACCATTAAGTTACCAAAGGGCAATAGTCAAGTTCGCGTGACGGGGTTATGTGTTGAGGGCACCGTGCAAACTCAATTTAATAACACCTCTTCTCCCCCTAATCATGTCGTGATTACCGCCGGTGCGATTCATAATCGTGGTACGATTAGCACGACCCCTGGCAACGGCGGCTCAATTGGTGACGGGGACTATAAACATGCCACTGCTGGTGGTAGCATTAGCATTTTTGCGGGTCGTTTTGTCAATGAAGGTCAAATTGCCGCGCAAGGGCGTGGGGGTGATGATGTTCCTTACCGCTATATTCCTGATTACTTTAAGACTGCGTCAGGACAAATAGACGCTTGGGGTGGCGACGGTGGTCACATTGGTATTTTCCCCAGTGTTTTCACCAATACGGGGTCTTTACGAGCCGGTGATGGGGGCAATGCCGCTTTGTTTAAGGACTGGGCGACTTTCCTTTATGGCAATGCTTACGCTGGACGCGGTGGTGCTGTGCGTGTTTCTACTCTCAACCTGGCCGCATCTAGTAGCTCTGGTAATTTAGCCGCCGGTGGTGGTGGCAGTGCTGAAGCCATAGGGAGTTGGTTGCAACAAGTCAAAATGACACAGGGCAATTGGTTCATGTCAGGCTCTTTTACGGGCACTTACAGCGGCAAATTGTTCGATGTAGTTGGTGGTACAGGAGGTGATGTCAGTGTGAATTTAAGTCACCTGGGCGGTGTCACCAAAGGTTCTCCAGGTCGCACCATTAACCATGTACTCGTGTTTCCAACCCAAGTGATTCGATACGAACCCACTTTGCTAGAAGTCGATGAAACCACTCGCTTAGAAAATGCGAATTTCATCTATATTTATGCCGGTGACGATGCTCAAGTCGATTTGCGCAAACTTTCTCCTAATGCGGTGCAAGCCTATAAGACGGTGACGCTCAGTGTGGGTCAAAACAGCGTTATCGATTTGCGTGGTGTTAGTGGTAAAGTCTTCCAAGCGGGGGAACGAGTTGAAGTTTATGCCGATGACATTTTGCTTGATGAGGGTGTCACTCTTGAAGATTTAGTCGATGCGCCTGAGCTTTTGGTTAATCCTAGCAAAATTCTGTACTTTGTGGATGTGGATTATCAAAGCCAAGCCAAAGGAGCACCGGGGAGCATTTTGCCTGTTCCATTGACTTTGTTAAACAATGGGCCTACCGAAGATACTTACACGATTACAGCCACCGACAGTCAAGGTTGGTTGTTGCCGCCTTATCCGACTGAAGTCAGTGCCGGTGGATTGCGTCGCGCCGACTTGTTCATCAATGTGAAATTGCCCACCAGTGGTAATGCACAAACTGAATTGGTCGTAACGGTGACTTCACAATCAGACTCAACGGTGACCAAGGACGTGCTGATTCGTGCCAGTGTGCAATATCCAGAGTTGATTACCCCACGTAATGGCAAACTAGCGGAGGTGGCAATTGTGTTGGATGCTAATTATCGCATGGGCGAGAAATTACATGATATTGCTGATACGTTGGAAAAATTATTGGCCGACCGAGGTCCTTTGTCCCCCAGTGATAGTAAAATGGAAGCGTGGTTGAGTCAGTTTGATGACAACAATCCGCCAACTAAAGAGGCTTATTTGGAATTTATCCAAAAATTTCAACCGAAGAATCCACCGCCAATGCCCGTTATTGAATTGATTACCTTTACTAACAAGGCGATGACTCGCGTGGTTACGGATAACTTAGGTGAGGTGATTGGACGGATTCGCGGTTTACAAACCTCCGAGGATGATACTTGCGCGTTAGCTTCAGTCGATGCGATTGAATATGCAGTGACTAATCTCAAGCCAAATGGACATTTGTTCTTAGCCGTGGCCAGCACGCCGAGTAAAGATATGAGTACCGCCATTCAACAGTTACAAGCCAAGCCAGTGAAAGCACATGTGTTACTGGCTGAGAATTGTGATGGCAGTGCGGAAACGACCTCAGCTTATCAAACGTTAAGTGGCCAAACCGGCGGGGTGTTCCGAGTGACCACTGAGGACAAAGCCGGTGATATGGCGGCTTTAGCAGACCTGCTGGATGAGATTCTAAATCTAGGAAAATATACTGTGCTGGGGACTATCCAGAATGAGTCCGGTGAACCTCTGGGAGGAGTGGCGATTGAAATCAATATGAAAACCACGACCACGGATGCGGCAGGGAATTGGGAGATTCCAAAATTCATGGAAGGAGAATATACTTTAACGGCCAGTAAAGCCGGTTATGTGTTCGCGCCACAAGTGGTGACGTTGGGTAATGAGGTTTATCGTCAGTCAGTAGAAATCAAACCATTGTCTTCACTGGCCTTGGTGGCGATACCGCATACTTGGGAAGCCATTCGCCAAGGTGAGGATTTAACGTACACTTTTACTATTCTCAATGGTGGTGCTAAAACCGCTACCGGGGTGACTTTAACTGAGGTGTTGCCAACGGGTGCGACGGTGGTTTCGCTGGATTCTTTATATGGTGGAACTTGTGATTTGGAAACACTCACTTGTCAACTCCCGGACTTAACCACGGGGGCTAGTGCGACGGTGAAATTGACGTTGCATAATGACGGTACCGAGACTTTGAAAAATGTGG
Organism: Thiomargarita sp.; assembly: GCA_022729575.1. GTDB lineage: Bacteria > Pseudomonadota > Gammaproteobacteria > Beggiatoales > Beggiatoaceae > JAABRD01. The sequence continues at coordinate 1,457 of DZAL01000223.1, read as the reverse complement.
CGACTTTAAGTTCTAACGAGTATCCGGTGGATATACAAACCAGCTCGAAAAAGGTGAAACCGCATTTATCGGTGACTTTGATTGATACTCCCGATCCTGTGGTGATGAAAGGAGTCTTACATTATCAAGCGGTAGTGGAACTTAGTGCCTTAGCTCCCAATCCCACAGCTACTGGGGTGAAACTCTTTCTACAGTTACCAGAGGGCACCGAGTTGGGTGAGATTAAAACCAAATTTGGTGTTTGCGACATCAGCGAATATCCCACGGTAGTATGTGACCTGGAGGATTTAAGCATTGCCACCCCAGACAGTATTAGTCAGGTCGTAGTGGACCTTGATATACAATTGACTAATCTGGCATTGCTACTGTTAACTCACGAGGCTCGAGTGAGCGCCACTAATTATCCCGCGCAGACGGTCCGAGAACATACCAAGATTGTGGTGCCACCAGAAGCGATGGCCAACTTGACATTGGTGATGGATACCACTCACAGTATGAATGAGGAAGTGAACGGTACCATTAGAGCGTTACAGTCGTTGATTAAAGCCCAAATGGACGCTAAAGTTCAACCGGTAGTGAGTGTGATTGAGTTTAAAGATAATGTCACCTTACGTGCTTTTACCACTGACTTGCAACAGGTACTGAATGTCGTCCAACAATTTGAGGTAGGGGAAGGTGGTCTATGTCAAGAAGCCTCGGCCGAAGCGTTGGATTTGGCGATTAGTCACACGGTGCCCGGCGGTACTATTGTGTTAATCACCGATGCCTCTCCTTATGAGGGCTCGGATATAAACGCCCTGGCTCGTCGTTTAAAGGAGAAGCGAATTAAGTTTAATACCTTGATTTCTGGTGATTGTACTACTTCTTCTGGAAAAACTTCGTTGAATAAGTTTTAACTCTGGCTCTGGAGTCCAAGACATGTCTTAGACTCCGGCCAGACACCCGACGCGGGCGGCCAATAATACCTTATTGATTGAGTGAGTTTAAATCACTTACTAAAGAAAATTTATTCGCTGCCCTAACATTTTTAGATTTGCAGGTGTCTATCTATATGAAATTCGAACCTGTACGATTTCCTCTGGAGCGCAATAAGAATTATTGCGCCTGGCGGCGCGTAGTAGCGCAATAATTCTTATTGCGCTCCAGAGGGTATGTACAATTTCAGATGAATTTTACTATACTAAAAAATTTGTTCGCACCCCTAACATTTTTAGATTTGCAGGTGTCTATTTATAAGTAGCAACCACAGATAAATCTCACTTAAGTGGGTATGGTATCAAGTACAGCGGATTTTGGGGATAAACGGATAAGGCAGACCTGCGGGTTTATCCGCTTCTCCCCCAAATCCGCTGTACTAGAACAGGAAAACTTAAATAGGTCAAAACTAGGCTGACCCCCAATACCATTAAGTTAAGCCGGCCAAAGAAACCTTGAAGGTCTAAAACCAGACCTTCAAG
>DZAL01000368.1 GCA_022729575.1 Thiomargarita sp. | reverse complement strand
CCTCCTTACCAAGGAGGGGTTGGGGGTGGTTGAGTTAACCGTGCGTAAGGTGAATGACTATCTTCAAAAAACAGATTTGACAACTTTTTTAAAGTTGTCAAATCTAAGTTCAAATCTAAACACAGATTTGACAACTTTTCGAAAGTTGTCAAATCTAAGTTCAAAAACAGATTTGACAACTTTTCGAAAGTTGTCAAATCTAAAAACTAAATGCCAGCAGCTTCCCGGAGTAGAGACGCTTTGTCAGTATGTTCCCAGGTAAACTCTTCTTCTTCTCGTCCAAAGTGACCATAAGCAGCCGTTTTAGCATAAATTGGACGTATTAGATTGAGCATTTTAATTAGCCCACGAGGACGTAAGTCAAAGTGTGTACGCACTAATTCGGTCAACCGGGCTTCGTCGATTTTGCCGGTGCCAAAAGTTTCGACGCGAATAGATGTTGGTGTTGCTACCCCAATCGCATAAGAGACTTGAATTTCGCAACGGTCCGCTAAACCGGCGGCGACGATATTTTTGGCCACATAGCGACACGCATACGCGGCAGAGCGGTCCACTTTCGAGGGGTCTTTGCCAGAAAACGCGCCTCCACCATGGCGAGCCATGCCACCATAAGTGTCGACAATAATTTTACGACCGGTTAGGCCGCAGTCGCCCATAGGTCCGCCAATCACAAAGCGACCGGTGGGGTTGATGTAAAAACGAGTTTGTTTATTAATCCAATTGGCAGGTAAGACGGGTTTAATAATTTCTTCCATTACGCCTTCCTGGATAGTCTTATTATCAACCTCTGGATTGTGTTGAGTTGATAAGACGACGGTTTCAATTCCCACGGGTTGATTATCTTCGTAGCGAATGGTCACTTGACTTTTCGCATCTGGACGTAACCAGGGCAGAGTACCTTGACGACGCATTTCCGATTGACGTTTGACTAAGCGGTGTGCATAAGTAATAGGAGCAGGCATTAATACGTCAGTTTCTCTGGAGGCATAACCAAACATTAGACCTTGGTCACCTGCACCCTGCTCATGATCAGGGGTTTCATCTACCCCCATGGCGATGTCAGAAGACTGTTTGCCCAAAGCTGAGAGGACGGCACAAGATTCCCAATCAAACCCCATGTCAGAGTGGTTGTAACCTATGCTTTTTACTGTTTTACGCACGATATCTTCAATATCAATGAGCGCCCTGGTAGTAATTTCACCGGCAACTATCACCATGCCCGTTTTTACTAGCGTTTCGCAAGCAACCCGTGCGGTGCTATCCTTTTCTAGCAACGCATCTAAGATGGCATCAGAAATTTGATCGGCTACTTTATCAGGATGTCCTTCAGAGACAGACTCGGAAGTAAACAGTGAAATATTAGACATTAATAATTTTCCTTGTTGAGTGAAGGTTAAAGAGAAACATTTCCAAATTATATCATAATAGTATATAGTCTTTACAAATAAACTCTAAAAATCTTGAAAAGCCTTTAAAATTGGTTTTAGTTCATTAATTACATTTCAGTTTAAATCAATTTTAAGCGATTGGTATTATAGTTTAGTCACTAACCCTACAAATTTTTTGCTAATTTAACCATGATAAACTGACATGATTTATTTCAAAACTCCATTAATCGGAAAAATATCACCATTGATTCTATTGGAGAGTGAAAATTCAATTGACAAGTGTTATATATATCAAGTATGGGAAAAGTTCTTAATTTGTATAATTTGTAGCTAAGAAACCTTAATTTATTATTAAATGAATTTCGTCAGAAAAATCTTACCACTCATCTTATAGTTTAACAACAATATTCTTCAACATGGTACAATCAATATTATGAAAACGAAAATGGGTTATACTATTATTGAAATTATGGTAACACTGGCAGTAGCGGCTATACTTGCTATGACTGCGTTGCCCAGCATGAAGTTAATGATTTTAAATAGTAAAATGACCTCTAAAACCAATGAATTTATTAGAGGTTTCAATTACGCGCGGAGTGAAGCGATTAAACGCGGTACTACTGTGGGTATGCAACCTATTGATCCGATTGCCTGGGGAAAAGGATGGAAAGTTATGGGTCAATCTGATAATGAACCTGCTTTACAGACCTCATTTGATGAAGATCAGATTCTGATTCAATCTCCTCCAGAACAAGACGCGGTATGGTTTAATTCCAGAGGATGGGTGCCACAAGCGCAATCAGAGTCTCTAAAGTTTATTCTTTGTAGCAAAGATTATCCTCAAATTGAGGGCCGACAAGTGACCGTGAGAGCAACTGGAAACGCTTCCGTCGTCGCTGATAAACAATACAAATGTTCTTGACACCTAGCCGATACCTACTATAGTAAAATTCATATAAAATTGTACGTACCCTCTGGAGTGCAATAAGAATTAT
>DZAL01000222.1 GCA_022729575.1 Thiomargarita sp. | reverse complement strand
GGACGACAAAATGTCGTTGGTGTTGAACACAGGTAGCCAACCACTGGTAGGAAGCATAACCACGGTCGAGGAGGAGTAAATCCTGGGGTTGAGTGGCCGGTAAATGTTTTACCGCTAAATCTACCTCATAGGCACGGGCATTTCCTAATTGACTGTCGATGACGATTTTATTGAGGACCTCGTAACAGACGGAAGCCAGGCCACAAGCAGGTTTGCCAATGATTTGATTATCTTTGCCATTAGTCGTCTTAATCGTGCCGAAGACTTCTTGAATCTCGCGACTATCGGGGAGCCGAAGTTTGGAACCATCGATGGCTAATAACCGAAACCCACGATAACGTTGGTAAGTTCCGTCCGGATAATATTCTGCCACTATCGCTTTCTGATTTAACTCGATGAAAGCGGTATGCTTGAGGTGGCTACGAGCTGGTGTAAACGCACTATTGGTAACTGTGTCGAGGTCAAGTTGACCAAACACTTCGTTCAGCAGCAATTGTATTGATTTCATCGTTTTTTGCATAATTAATAATATGACGAGACTAAAAGTTAACTTTCGTTCCCGCAGAAAAACTTTAGGACTCGTCCGGTGATGAGATTTAAACTCCTCATCTTTTAACAATTTTTTAGTAGTATTAACAACTTGCTGTGGTTTTTGGGGTAGTTTCATCGTGGTCTCCAGTGACGCTAACTTAATTTTTTGAGACTTCGATTATACCACCTTTGGTGAATCTGAGCAAATTTAGTTAATCTTTCGTCCGAGTCTCTTCACTTTACCTGGGACGACCACTCCAGAGCAGTTCAAAGATGACCTGATGCTTTATTATTTTCTTTCTACAACAATAACTTAGGCTTAACTTAATGGCAGTGAGGCTTTAGCCGGGAAGTTGCCGGCTAAAATGTTACTGGCTGTTTAAATCGCTAACGCTTCGAATCAAATAGGAGGCTTGACATTCAACTCCACCTCAACTAAACTCTTTAAAGTTATTGTTAATTTTGATAACTCACCCATTTTTATCAACCATACCAATATTTACTATGAAAACTTTCTCAATTTATACTTATTTATTTCTAAGCCATTTACTAATCGTCTTACCCACCGCCCAAGCCAGTGACCTACCCAATTTGCTGACGGCCACTGATATTGATGGCGATATAGAAACCGAGGTAGCTGGTGGGATTTCGGTGAATCAAGGTGCTTATCAACAGCAAGTCACGCAATATTTATGTGATGAAGTCACGGTGGCTGGTGAAATGGCCATTGACCCGACTCATGTCGGTCAAACGGCGGATATTTTCGTGTGGGCCGAGGCGACTTTGCCGCCTGATGAAACCCTGTATTATTTCATGTTGGATGAGGGATTGAAGGCAATTTTATTGTGGGACCAAGTGCCGGCGTATTTGGCCGCGTTTATTCCAAAAGTGACACTGAAATCGGTGGAATCAGTGACCATGTATCAGGGTCAATTTATTTATCCAGGGACATTGAAAGTTTTTTTGGTTATCGTTTGAGTGATAATACCGTGGTGTTTAATGGGCAACCGATTGACATTACGATTAATCCAGCAGGTTGTGGTAATGTCAGTGGTGTTTATACGTCCAATCCGCTTCCTGATAGTACTCTCACGTTTGAAACCACGGCGGACCAACCGGCTTCTCAAATGATTACCATTGAAAATACTGGTGAGGGGACTTTACAACTCGATGGGCTTTCGTTAAGTAATTCCACTGATTTTCAAGTGATTCCTGCTAATCTGCCAATGTCTTTGGCAACCGCTGAAAAAGGGAATCTTACGGTACGTTGCGACTATTTTGGAGAAAGTTCGCACACGGCGGAATTAGTGTTAAATAGCAATGACCCCAAGCAACCGAAGTTGACTTATCATTTAGAGTGTCACGGGCCAGCGTCGCCTCCTCCAGAGAGTACCGCGTTGCCTCAGCATTTGACAGCGATTTCAGCAGCCACGGCGGATACCGAATATACTTCTAACACTCTCGTCGTCAGTGGTGTAACAGAAACCGTGACGGCTACTGTAACGGGAGGAAATGCCGCTTTGGTCAAGAATGGAATAGAGACCGGTGCCGCGACGACTACGGTCAGCAATGGCGATACCTTGGCCGTGAAAACTCGGTCAGCGATTGGTGCTGGCAACACGGTTAATTTGGCTTTGCAATTGGGGGAGAAAATTTTACCTTGGTCTCTGACCACAGCGGCCGTGGAATCATTATCGCCTGTGTCAGGAAAAATGTCCAGCTACACCCCGGTCAATTGTGAAGTGAGTGAATCGGGCGGCGCGGTGTGTCAGTTACCGTTGACGGCACCGGCGGGAACGTCAGGCATGGCCCCAAAATTGTCGTTGGGTTATAACAGTCAAGGAAATAACGGGCCGCTGGGAGTGGGCTGGTCTTTGAATGGCTTATCGGCGATTACTCGTTGTCGGACGATTCAGGCACAAGATGGCAGAGATTTGAGAGTGGAATGCCACAATTGTCTGACGAATCCCACTGGCCCATTCAAATCATAGTTGACAGTCGAATCTATAACATGTTATTCTATTAACAATTGCTAGTTTTGGCTATTCTGTCTAAAATAAACGTAGAATTTCAAGTCAATAACATCATTTCTTAGGGAGTAAATTCATGAATACTATGGTATCTCCAATTAAACAATTTAAAGTGTCAGGTCTCCATGGAGACCGTAATATCACCCTAGATTTCGAAGGCACCGTGAAAATTTTGGTGAACCTGAATGGTGCCGGCAAAACCACTGTTCTGAATATCTTGTTCCACCTGTTATCGGGCAACTTACTCAGACTTTGGCAATTTGACTTTGAAACGATGAATATTTCGTTTTCCAATGGCGAGTCCGTACAGATTCAACATACTGACCTAGAACTGTCTAATTCAGAAAATCCCATAGATATTCTCCAAAGTCGGTTGCCGTCTCGCGAGTTTGAAAGAATGGTCAGGGCCACCATGGAATATCCTCCCTATGAGTTTGAACGGCGTACTAAAGAAGCATTCCGGCGGTTTAACCTCCTCGACCTTAATTTGGATGTTAAAGACCTCCGTGAAGAACTGAAACAACGATTTCTTCGGGACGGAAAAGGTTGGCGTGGACCGTTTTGGCCACCTCTGCCAACTAAATTGCAAGACATTTGGACCAGATTGCAGAAGCATTTTCCTCATCAGGTGCTGTATTTTCCGACCTATCGGCGTATTGAAGAAGATTTGCAGAACCTTGGTTACGTCGAACCTGACTTCCACCGCGAAGAACAACTGATTCAATTTGGGATGCAAGATGTTAAAACCCGTTGGCAACGGATTACCTCAGAAATTCGTGATTCCTCGGTGGAATGGTACTCTAAAATCAATGGTGAAATGGCTACTCAATTGATTCGCGGTATCCAAGAGGACACCATTGTTTTTGAGAAACTCGAAAATCCTAAAGCGTTCCGCATCGTCTTTGACCGGATCGGTAACAACATGTCTGAAGAAGATAAGCAACGTATTTTGGACCTGATTAGTTCTAAAAAGATTAAGGAAGGAGAATACTTGCCCTTGGCTTTTTTCTTGTCCAATCTCATCAAAGTTTATGAACAGCAAAGCGACAATGACAATGCGATTAAGGAATTTGTTCGCGTGTCGAGTGGCTATCTCAGTGAAAGTGATAAAGAGATTCGCTACGATGAGAGTAGAGTAGAGATTAAAGTAGTCAGCAAGCATACTGGCAAAGAGATTTCTCTGGATAAGTTGTCGTCTGGCGAAAAACAAGTGGTTTCTATTTTTTCCAGATTGTTTTTGGACAAGACGAAATCTTATGCCATTTTGTTTGACGAACCGGAATTATCGTTATCCATGGAATGGCAGAAAAAATTGTTAGAGGACATTGTAAAATCCTCTAAGTGTGCTTTTTTACTGGCGGCCACTCATTCGCCCTTTATTTTTGAAAATGAGTTGGACCAGTATGCGGACCAATTGAAAATTGATTTTTTGGGGACTACCAATGAATCGTGCCAATAAACTTCGACAAGCCAGAACTAATTATTCGGTCACTTGGGAAAAATTCATTCAAGCGTTTGGCAAGGATGCCAGCCGTCTGTTTTGCTTTTTTGAAGGGACGGAAGATGTAGAATATTATGGGGTTCGAATTGGGACGATGATTCCGGGTGACAGAAAAGAGTTTACTTGTGGTGGTAAAGACAACGTATTGGAACTGTATCGATTAATTGTCCGTGATCAAAAGTATCAACTTGCCTGGGTAGCACTGTTTATTGATAAAGATTTCGATGACCCACAACAACTTCCTAAAGATGATCGAATGTATGTCACGCCGGTCTACGCCATAGAAAATTTCTATGTTTCTCCTGCCAGTTTTGGAAGAATGCTACGTGCCAGATTCAAGTTGACGACAGTTAATTCGCCCGACTCAGAAGAGGCTTGCGAAGAGATTGTTGAACTTTATAAACAGAGACTAGAAGAGTTCAATGACGCGACTGAAGAGTTAAATGCTTGGATGTATCTGCAACGGTTGGAGGAGAAAAAACAGATACTGAGGAAAAAAGTGAAGTTCAATCAGATAGACCCCAAATTATGTTTTGATGTTCAACTTGACAGGGTTGAAAAGAAGTACACTTTAGACTATTTGACTCAGGCTGTTTCAGATTCGTATCCACTAGACCCAACAGAGGTTGTTGAACAAGCACAACAGTTTCATCAAAGTGACCGAACAGCGTTATTTCGTGGCAAAGGTATGATTGAATTTTTGTATCAATTTATTACTCGTCTGCAAAATGGGCCGAGACCTTCTTTTTTGCTAACTGTTGACCATAATCTAACCTTGTCTAAAGATAACATCACTGCGGACTTATCGCAATATGCAGACACTCCTGAGTGTTTGAACCTTTTTCTGTCCAGTTTGGCTAAGAAGCGTCCAACTCTGTTGTCATCAAGTTAGGATAACACACTCTTGACATTTAAACCCAACAATGGTATAAAACACTCCATCATAACCAATCCATTCTGAATCTTAACACGCTATGAAAACCTTCTCAATTTATACTTATTTATTTCTAAGCTATTTGTTACTCGTCTTACCCACCGCCCAAGCCAGTGACCTACCTAATTTGCTGACGGCCACTGATATTGACGGCGACATAGAAACCGAAATAGCTGGCGGCATTTCGGTGAATCAAGGTGCTTATCAACAACAAGTCACGCAATATCTCTGTGATGAAGTCATCGTGGCTGGTGAAATGACCATTGACCCGATTCATGTTGGGCAAACGGCGGATATTTTCGCGTGGGCCGAGGCGACTTTGCCGCCAGATGAAACTTGGTATTACTTTATGTTGGATGAGGGATTGAAGGCGATTTTATCATGGGACCAAGTGCCGGCGCATTTGGCGGCATTTATTCCGAAAATGACCTTGAAATCGGTGGAATCGGTGACGATGTATCAGGGTCAATTTATTTATCCAGGGACCTTGAAGGTTTTCTTTGGTTATCGTTTAAGTGATAACACCGTGGTGTTTAATGGGCAACCGATTGACATTACGATTAATCCGGGCTGTGGCAATGTCAGTGGTATTTATACGTCCAATCCGCTTCCTGATAGCACTCTCACATTTGAAACCACGGCGGACCAGCCGGCGTCTCAAATGATTACCATTGAAAATACCGGTGCGGGGACTTTACAACTTGAGGGGCTTTCGTTAAGCCATACCACTGATTTTCAAGTGACTCCTGCTAACCAAGATGGCTTGATTGATGCCGTACTTTGATTCTCTTGATTGAAAAAGTAATATGAGGGTCTTGTTTTTTAATCAAGAAAACCTTATACTAGAGTTGAATTTGATTCAGAAACAAGCTCAGGGCGGGCAAATGAGTGACTAATCTTTTAAGATTAATGCAAAATTTCCCCCAACTCTCTCGTTTCAGGGTATGAATGGTAAGGCAACGAAAAGAGATTGCCTATTCTACCCGACTTCTGTCATTGAAAAATAAACCAGGTGAATGCCGAAATTGAGGTTGATAGGGCAATCAAGATTGAGTATAAGATTTCGTGGGTTGAAAGCTATTTATATAACTAACCAAAAAGAGGACAAGTATGCAACAATATAAGTTGTTTAATTTTGATCATGGGTTTTCTAGTGCTGACCAATTTAGCATAGGCCCATTCTGCATCATTAATCAGAAGCATTGCCAAAATGCCGAATTAATTCCCAAACATGGGAGACACGAACTTTCAGAGACCTTGGACAAGAATGGCAAAGTGAATTCTGTAAAAACTATTCCTCCTACTCAACAAAATGCTGAATTATGGCAAGAAACTGCATGGGTAGAAATCGCTGAAACAGATGTTAAAGATTCTATTCTCTATCCTACATGTGCAAAGAAGAAAAACATCGACGATTTATGTCTCTTGCTATCGTTTTTAACAGGTAGGAGAGTCTGTTTGGAAGGGGATTTTGCTATCTACACAGCCAATATGTTTTTTGACAGGATTGTAGAACCAAATACTATCTGGACGCTGGATTGGAAAAGCATAAATATAGTAATATTCACCCACCGTTGTACTTAAAGTTTGAGGGATAACACCCCTCGAAGGGGTGTTATCCCTACTGGCTGGCCAAACTCATTATGGGACAACTGGATAAGGATATTACTATAATATTAAGACTGACAAATTAAGTAGTCAGTTTTATAATTTTGTTCTGTCATACGAACAAAATCAAATAGTTGGACGTTTTGCTTATGTTAATCCAATATTGGATGCGATTTCTGGGAAGTGGTATTCAAAGCATCCATCTCCTGGATACGACCAAGAGAAAATAAGTTCCGTTGGTAAACAACTCAAAGAATGTTTTAAGGCGATGCTAAGAAAAGAGAACATCCCTCAAAACTTCATTGATGATGTCTTAGCAACATTCAATCCCCAGCCATCAGCCCTTCACAAAATGAAAAAACTGTTAGTAGATACTGGAATGTGTCCACCTCCGATTTTTCAAAAAGATACTCCTGAACACAAGAGACTTAAAAAATTAATCAACTCAGAAATGACTTTGTACATCAAGGTGCTACTGAAACTATCGATGAGATACAAAATAGAGTAGCCACTTTCGTGTGTACTTTAGTACAAAGGATTGTACAAGTCTATTTGGCTTCTTGTGTTCTTAAAATTCCAGAAGATTCCATACTGGAAAAGACCTGCGACAATATCTTTTGTTATTTTGAAACGGGAAAATATGAGGGTTTTGATCCAGAGAATCAAACGGTTGATGGATACATACAGGACGTCCTGAAAACTTGGCAGGAGGAAGGCGTATATATTCCAGATGATGAACAACTCGTAACTTGAAACCCGTAGGGCGTATAGGCCAGGTAGGATGCGCCACACACCTTCTTGTTACCCCTCCACTGGTCCTCATGGTAAAGAGGTGAGGGGTAACCAAAACCATAGCTAATCACCAGACAACCAGATATAGATTCTGTTCTTGTTCTCAGACGGGTTCTACCTTCTATAGAACCCCTGTTTGAGAATTTTCAAAAACTGGTGATAATCGGAGAACTTTCAATGAAAGTAACTATTCAAAATTTAGGCATCCTGCAACACGCCGAAATCGAATTAAAACCATTGACCGTCTTTATCGGACTGAATGGTACAGGGAAAACCTGGACCGCCCACACCTTGTCAGCCATCTTAGGTCCTTATGGTTACAGCAAGTATTTGAAGGCTTACCTCACTGGTAAAGTCGCGCAAACTTATCCACCGTTACAAGCGGCGATGACCAAACTCTTAGAACAAGGGAGTGTCCAACTGGATATACTGCAATTTGCCAATGACTATCTGGAAACCTATGTTAACGACGTTGCCAGGCTTGCGCCTACCTGGATGCGATCCTTTTTAGCCACTAACCGGGTCAATTTTGACCAGTTACAAGTCTCCTTTCAGTTGGCTGCCACCAAAGCAGAATGTTTGGCTAAAATACAAACGGCCACCATAGACAGACAACTTGGTGTGGGTCGTGATAAGGCGTTACTTCACGCGCTTAAAGAAGCGGGGAACGCTACCATCCATTTTTATTCAGAAGGAGATTCTTTGGAGAAACTTCCCCCTAAAGCGTTTAAGTTGTTTGTTGCAGGAGAAGTGTTTAAACTCTTCCATCAATCCTTCTTTACGGGGTTATATGTACTTCCCACCGAAAGAACCACTTTTATCACTTTTCCAATATCCACCGCGGCCAAAGAAGAAATAGGTATTCAGGACAATTTTGCAGAAAATGTCCAAACAGCAGTTGAAAAACACGGGGAACGGTTAACTGGCACCATCCAGCATTTTTTGACCATGACTGCTATCGCCTCGCGGATAGAAGGGTCTGTTGATCGACAAGACCAAATCAGAGAGAATCCGGACCTTCAAAAATTTGTCAAGTTAGCAGATTTTCTGGAACAAGAAATTCTCCGCGGCAGTTTGCAATTTGAAACCGATGCCATGGGTAGAAAAAAATTGTTGTTTCAATATGCCAAAGAAGCTAGATTGGAAATGCCTATTGCCAGTGCGATGGCCAAGGAACTCGCGCCGTTAGCTTTGTATTTACGTTACTTAGCAACCCCAGGCGAATGGCTCATTTTTGACGAACCGGAGATGAATTTGCATCCGGCGCTACAGGTGGAATTGATGGAATTTTTGGGAATGTTAGTGAACGCTGGTTTACAAGTGTTAATCACCACTCACAGCCCCTATCTGGTTGACCATTTAATTAACTTGATGCAAGCGACCAAGCATCCAGACCACGAGAATATCAAGAAATTGTTCTATTTAGAACAACCACACGCATTTCTGGTTCGAGCACAAGTGTCGGCGTATCTATTTAGGGAGGATGAGGACAGTGAAAAGGTCACAGTCAGGAACATTTTGACCGAAGACGGTTTGATGGACTGGGAAACCTTTAGCAACGTCTCAGAGGATGTTTCTGCCATCTATTCTCAGTTACTCTAATCACTGAAGGAAGTTGCTAATGACTACTGACATCCCTCTCCTTGAGAGTTTACTGTTCACACCTTGTTTGCTAGTGGGCCAAACTTATTTTGTAGAAAGTAACGCAAAAGTGACTGTTTCGCCTCACCAAGACGAAACGGTACTGTTTTTCTCGATAGATGATCAATCCAATTCTCCATGCAAACTACGCCAAGCATTATGGGGCACCCAACAGGGTCAAAAAATGTGTGATCTCATGGTATTCTATGCCAAAAGTGAGGAACGTGTTCTCTGTTTTGTGGAACTCAAAGATAATATTAAAGACTTGGGTCATGCGGTAAAACAAGTAACGAATACTTATCAAGAGTTGAAAACGCGATTAGTTAGTAAAAAATACACGGCTAAAGCCTTTATTGCCGCGGCTACAGGTCATCGTCCATTTGAAGAACAACGTTACCTAGGTGAACTAGAGAAAACTTTTGGAAAGAACAATTACGAAGTGATAAGTAGTTCTGGGTCTCAAGATAATAAAAGTGACGAACTGGGCAACTTTTTGCGTGGGCGGACTAAATTAGGGAAAGGAAAAAGGAAGCGTAACAACTAACGGGGGTCGTTATACTCTACATTCGGTCGCTGGATTTTAGAAAAGAGGATGTTACTCGGCAAATCTAAAGGGGTGCAGGGCAATCTCGTCAAGAGTGAGGATAGCCAAGGTAAAGCCGTCACTTACATTTATGAGGGCTTCAACAATCCTCTTGAAATGTGAGATTCGTTAGCCAATGTGACGCAAATGAGTTATGACCAACGCGGGAATAAAACTCGTTTGGATGACCCCGATACTCATGTCACCACCTACACTTACAACGCGCTAGGGGAATTACTGTCAACCACCGGGATTGGATTGGAGGCTTTAGCCGCACTGCCATTAAGTTAAGCCTAAGTTATTGTTGTAGAAAGAAAATAATAAAGCGT
>DZAL01000221.1 GCA_022729575.1 Thiomargarita sp. | reverse complement strand
GGGAGGATAACTTCTTTGAACTGGGCGGCCATTCCTTACTGGCAACGCAACTGATGTTGAAGGTACGTGAAGCCTTTAAGGTGGAGGTGCCTTTACTCGCTTTGTTTGAGTCGCCTACGGTGGCGGGTTTAATGGAGAAAATTCACCTGTTACGTTGCCAGCACTCGGGGGAGCCAGTGGACCTAACTATATCCCTGCCGACCTTGGTGCCAGTGCCGTCCCAACGCTTTGAACCTTTTCCCTTAACCGAGGTTCAACAAGCCTACTGGTTGGGTCGTCAGAGTTCCTTTGACTTGGGCAATATTGCGACGCAAATTTATTTGGAACTGGAGTGCCGTGACCTTGACTTGGCGCGGTTAACTCGTGCTTGGCAACGTCTTATTGAGTACCATGACATGCTACGGATGACGGTGTTGCCCACGGGCCAACAACAGGTCCTGGCACAGGTCCCGCCTTATCTCATTACGAGTTTAGATTTGAGAGGACAATCGCCAGACTTTATCAACTCGAAACTCGAAACGATTCGTCAAGAGAGCACCCAGCAGATTTCTCCTACGGCTGAATGGCCGTTGTTTGCAATCCGGGCCACTCAGTTGGATGAGCACCGCACTCGGCTTCATGTCAGTTTTGACCTGTTAGTGGCGGATGCTTGGAGTATGCAGTTGCTGGGCCAGGAATTGTTGCAGTGTTATCGTGAACCAGAATGTTTGTTGCCTCCCCTGGCACTTTCCTTTCGCGATTATGTGGTGATGGAACAGACTTGGCAAACCCTACCCCAGTATCAACGTGCCTTAGACTATTGGTTGAATCGTCTGGAGACTCTGCCCCCGGCGCCAGCATTACCGTTGGCGTGTAATCCAAGTGAGTTGCTTCAACCACAGTTTAAACGTCGTCAGGCTCAGTTGTCGGCGGCGCGTTGGCGTTTATTGAAACAACGGGTTAGTCGAGCTGGACTCACGCCGTCTGGAATGTTGTTAGCGGCGTTTGCGGAACTGTTATCGGGGTGGAGCAAGGCGCCCCGGTTCACGCTAAACTTAACGCTCTTTAACCGGTTACCGGTTCACCTACAAGTGAATGAACTGGTCGGTGATTTTACTTCTTTGTTATTGGTCGCGGTCGATCATTCTCAACCAGAGAGTTTTCTGGTTCGGGCCAAGCGTCTGCAACAACAATTGTGGCAAGATTTAGAACATCGTTTGGTTAGTGGGGTGCGGGTGCAACGGGAGTTGGCGCGGCGACACGGTGATTTTCAACAAGCGGCGATGCCAGTGGTGTTTACTAGTGTCTTGACGCTGCCGGTCAAAGCGGTGGCCTCGCCGCTCGAACCTCTTGGTAAAATAGTCCATAGTATGACTCAAACCTCGCAAGTCTGGTTAGATCACCAAGTCTATGAGGATGAGGAGGGCTGCTTGTGTTTCAATTGGGACGCGGTGGAAGATTTATTTTTCCCCGGCTTTTTGGATGACATGTTTGGTGCTTATTGTGAGTTTTTAGACCAGTTGGTGGATTCCGATACGGCCTGGCAGACGACGGTCAAGACTTCCTTATTGGTTCCTTCCACTCACCTGGCGCAACGCGCGGCGCTTAATGCTACTGACGCGCCAATCACTGAGGACCTGCTACATACCTTGTTTTTAGCTCAAGTGCCGCTGCATGGGGATGATTATGCGGTGATTTCACCCCAACGCAGTTTGACTTATGCCGAACTGGCGCAATGGGCTTCTCACCTTGGGATGCAGTTGCGACAACGGGGGGCGGCTCCTAATACACTGGTGGCGGTGGTGATGACCAAAGGTTGGGAACAGGTGATTGCCGTGTTGGGGGTGTTGATGTCAGGGGCCGCGTATTTACCGATTGACCCAGAATTGCCCAAAGCACGCCAATGGTATCTCCTTGAACACGGTGCCGTGCAATTGGTGTTGACTCAACCGCAACTGGAGCGCCAGTTGGCTTGGCCGGAGCAGATTCAGCGCTTATGTATAGATGCTCAGGAGCAGTTTGCGACCACGACCGATTGGTCGGCGGCGGTGATTCAAACACCGACAGATTTGGCTTATGTGATTTTTACTTCTGGGTCGACTGGGCAACCGAAAGGCGTGATGATTGATCATCGGGGGGCGGTGAACACCATTCTTGATATTA
Source organism: Thiomargarita sp. (assembly GCA_022729575.1). Classification (GTDB taxonomy): domain Bacteria; phylum Pseudomonadota; class Gammaproteobacteria; order Beggiatoales; family Beggiatoaceae; genus JAABRD01. The sequence continues at coordinate 7,824 of DZAL01000221.1, read as the reverse complement.
ATCAGCGTTTTGGGGTGACGGCTCAAGATCGAGTGTTCGCTCGTTCGGCGTTAAATTTCGATCTCTCGGTGTATGATATTTTTGGCTTGCTGGCGGCGGGTGGTACGATTGTTATACCAGAAGCTACTCAATTGCGAGAACCTGCGCATTGGGTGGAGTTGATGACTCAATCTCAGGTGAGTATTTGGAATACGGTGCCAGCCTTGATGCAAATGTTGGCAGATTACCTAAGTGCGCGTGCCGACCACCATCTCCCGGCGTTGCGGTTAATCATGATGAGTGGTGATTGGATTCCGTTAACTTTACCTGAAAAACTCCAAGCGCTTTGGCCGGAGGCGCAGATAATCAGTTTGGGGGGGGCCACGGAGGCTTCTATTTGGTCGATTTACTATCCCCTTACTACTACGGTGGAACCCACTTGGAACAGTATTCCTTATGGCAAACCGTTGCGGAACCAGACTTTTGAGGTGTTTAATGAGTCATTGGAATCTCGTCCCAAGTGGGTGCCGGGTCAATTGTATATTGGGGGGATTGGCTTGGCGCAAGGTTATTGGCGAGACCCCGAAAAAACCCAAGCCAGTTTTATTATTCATCCTCAAACCCAAGCTCGCTGGTATAAAACCGGCGATTTAGGTCGTTATTTGCCGGATGGTAATATTGAATTTCTAGGGCGTGAAGATTTTCAGGTAAAAATTCGCGGTTATCGGATTGAACTAGGTGAAATCGAGACTGCTTTGCAACAACATCCAGCTATTAAAAACGCGGTGGTGGCGGCGGTCGGCGAGTCTCGGCACCATCAACAGTTGGTGGCTTATCTGGTGCTGCATCAATCGGCGGCGGCAGATTATACTCCTTTTCCCCTCCTTACCAAGGAGGGGTTAGGGGTGGTTGAGTTAACGGTGTTGATGGAGCCGATTGAACGGTTAGAGTTTAAACTGAAACAACCGGGCTTGCGTCAAGTTACTGCCGATTCGGTCAGTATCGCTTTATCCCAACCACCGTTTGATGAGCAGTTGACTGGTGCCTATTTAAAACGTCAAAGTTATCGGCAGTTTCAAGCGGCACCGCTGTCATTTGAGCAATTGAGTCAACTGTTAAGTTGTTTGCGGTCAATGACCATACCGGGGGCGCCTTTTCCCAAATATCGTTATCCTTCGGCTGGTAATCTGTATCCGGTTCAAACCTATTTATCCGTTAAACCTGGCGGCATCGAGGGGTTGGCGGCTGGTATTTATTATTATCACCCGACCGCACATCGGCTGTTACTAATTCAAGCCAATCATTGGGTGGAAGAAGCCGCTTATGGTGAGTACGGTGGTCTCAATCAACGGATTTTTGAACAAGCGACGTTTGCCTTATTTTTAATTGGACAGTTGTCGGCGATTACGCCGCTTTATGGTGAGTGGGCGAGAGATTTTTGTCTGTTGGAGGCGGGTTATATGAGCCAATTATTAATGGAGGTGGCCCCGGCGCATCTGGTTGGACTGTGTCCGATTGGTAACTTAGAATTTGATAGCTATCGGGCCTCGTTTGAGTTAGCTGATTCGCATTTGCTCCTGCATAGTTTTTTAGGTGGGAAAATTGCGGTGGAGCAAACCCAGGAATGGTTACCATCAGCTCCTCAAACGGTTTCCCTTACCGACTCGTTACGCCATTATTTGCAACAAAAATTGCCATCATATATGGTGCCGGCGACTTATGTACGCCTGGAAGCTCTACCATTGACCCCGAATGGTAAAGTGGACCGCCAAGCCTTACCCGCACCAGATGAAGTTCAGGTGCCAGAAACTGCTTATGTGAAGCCGCAGAACCAAGTTGAACAGTTGATTGCGGAAATTTGGCAACAGTTGTTGAAGGTAGAACGAGTCGGCATTCATGATAATTTCTTTGACCTCGGTGGCGATTCCTTATTGGTGGTTCAATTGCAAAATAAGTTGCAAACACAGTTTAACCAAACGTTGTCGATAGCGGAATTGTTTCAATATACTACGGTACATAATTTAGCCAAGCAGTTAAATCCGTCGGCTAATTCTCAAGCTGAGGATGGGACTAGCCAACGTCGGGTGAGTAAAGCCGTGGCGACACGAGAACTCAGACAACGCCGTCAGCAACATCGAACTTCGAATAAGTAACCATGAACCGGAGTCCAAAACATGTTTTGGACTCCGGTTTTGGAGTCCTTTTAACTATAGGTATTTTCAATGAATAGCTTACCTTCTGACACTCTATCTATTTCTGATTCCGATATTGCTATTATCGGGATGTCTTGCCGTTGGCCGGGGGCTAATAATAGTGAAGCCTTTTGGCAACGTCTGATTGATGGTGTAGAGATGGTGTCATTCTTTTCTGATGAGGAACTCCTCATGGCTGGTGTGGCACCCAGCGTCTTGGAGAATCCCAATTATGTCAAAGCTGGCACGGTGCTGGACGGGGTGGAACAATTTGATGCGGCGTTTTTTGGGGTGAGTGCCAGAGAGGCTGAAATCCTAGACCCACAGCATCGATGGTTCCTCATGGAGGCAGTACACGCGCTCGAAACTGCGGGTTATTATTCGGATAGAGAGAAAGCGTTGATAGGTGTTTATGCCGGTGCTGATGCCAATACTTATCTGCCCAATAACCTCTATGGTAATCGTGATTTTTGGAACGCCGCCGATAAACTTCAGGTGTTGATTGGTAATGAGAAAGATTATCTATCGACCCGGGTTTCCTATAAACTTAACTTGAAGGGTCCCAGTGTGGGTGTGCAAACGGCTTGCTCCACCTCATTGGTAGCGGTTCATCTGGCTTGCCAGGGTTTATTGATGGGCGACTGTGATATAGCTTTAGCCGGGGGGGTGACTATTCATCTGCCTCAGCATACGGGCTATTGGTATCAAGAGGGCTCGATTTTTTCTCCTGATGGCCACTGTCGTACTTTCGATGCGAAAGCCCGAGGTACGGTGGATGGCAAAGGGTTAGGGATTGTCGTATTGAAAAGATTAGCCGACGCGCTGGCCGATGGTGATTACATCCATGCTGTGGTCAAAGGTTCTGCCATCAATAACGACGGTTCGGCTGACAAAGTTGGGTATACCGCGCCTAGTGTCAGGGGTCAATCAACAGTGATTACAGAAGCCCTCGCGATGGCTAATGTAAGTGCGGAAACTATTACTTATGTAGAAACGCACGGTACTGGGACTAGATTGGGTGATCCTATTGAAATGGCAGCGCTTACTCAAGCGTTTCGGGCGCAGACCCCCAAAACCGGTTTTTGTGCCGTTGGTTCAGTGAAAACGAATATGGGACATGCACAAGCGGCCGCAGGGGTGGCTAGTTTGATTAAGACGGTGTTGGCACTAGAGCACCGATTATTGCCACCGAGTCTGCATTTTGAGCAACCGAATCCCGAAATCGATTTTGCGAATAGTCCCTTTGTGGTGAATACTACTTTGTCCGAATGGAATCCTAAGCAGCTACCTCGGCGGGCTGGGGTAAGTTCGTTTGGCATGGGGGGCACCAACGCTCATGTCATTCTGGAGGAAGCTCCGGTACGCGAACCTTCAGGCCCAGCTAGTCCTTGGCAATTACTGATGCTGTCGGCGAAGACGGCTTCCGCCTTAGAGCAGATGACGGCGAATTTAGCCGCGCATTTGGAGCAACACCCAGAGCTTAATCTGGCGGATGTGGCTTATACGCTCTGCCGCGGGCGGCCAGCTTTTAGTCATCGACGGATTGTCGTTGGTCATCACCTCGAATCAGCTATTACCGCTATTCGTCAGTTGAGCCCTACTGCGGTCGTGACTGGTCGCCAGAAAGACCGAACTTGGTCGGTAGTCTTGATGTTTGCCGGTCAAGGCAGCCAATATGTCAGGATGGCTGAGGAGATTTACCAGACGGAGCCGGTGTTCCGAGAACAGGTGGATTTTGGTGCCACGTTTCTGAAGCCCTTGTTGGGAATTGATTTGCGTCAGATTTTATATCCTGGCGACGAGATTGCGGTAACGACGGCAACGCCGGCACTTAATCAAACCGCTATCGCGCAAACCGCATTATTTGTCATTGAATATGCTTTGGCTCAATTATGGATGAGCTGGGGAATCAAGCCGCAAGTGATGATTGGTCACAGCATTGGTGAATACGTGGCGGCTTGTCTGGCGGGAGTCTTTTCGCTGGAAGAAGCGTTATCATTGGTGGCGACCCGCGGGCAGTTGATGCAAAGTCTGCCGAGTGGCTCGATGTTAGCAGTGTCTTTGTCAGAATCCGCTATACAACCTTGGTTAACCCAGAAGCGGTCTTTGGCAGCCATTAATGGGCCATCTCGTTGTGTGGTTGCCGGGGAAACTCCCGTGATTGAGTCCTTAGAATCACAATTGACGGCTCAAGGTATCGAATGTCGCCGCTTGCACACGTCCCATGCGTTTCACTCGGAGATGATGACACCCATTTTATCAGCTTTCACGACTCGAGTTAAACAAGTTAAACTGAAGCCACCTAAGATACCTTATTTATCTAATGTCACCGGTACTTGGATTACCGCAGAGCAAGCGACTAATCCAAGCTATTGGGCCAACCATCTGCGGCAAACGGTTCGCTTTTCGGATGGCTTGCAACAGCTCTTAAAGGAAAATTCCACCCAAATTTGGTTGGAGGTGGGGCCTGGACATTCTCTCAGTACCTTAACTCGCCAACATCTCCAACCAACCACTGAATCGGTGGTGCTGTCGTCGTTACGTCAGCCACAGGATTCTCAGTCCGATCGGGCTTTTTTATTGAAGACCTTGGGTAAAATTTGGTTGCTTGGTGGTCAAATCGATTGGTCGGCCTTTTATGCTCATGAACACCGTCACCGCTTGCCTTTACCCACTTATCCGTTTGAGGGGCAACGGTATTGGGTGGCACCGTCCCCATGGTCAGAATCTTCAGTTCAGGTAGCAACTACGTTAAACAAGCTAGGGCAAGCAGTGTTTGAGGCGTGTACACAACAAGCTGAAAATAGTTTGTTAGCCTTGGCAAATCTCATAGCGCATTATTCGGCTAAACGACAATCCTTAGATCAGTTATGTCTCGCCTACATGAAGCGCACTTTAAACGAGTTAGGAGCATTTACTCGTGACGATGATCGGTATTCCACAGCGACGTTTTGCCAACAATTGCAGATTGACCCTCGTTACCAACAATTAGTCTCTCACTGGTTAACTGTCTTAGTAGAGAAGGGCGAGTTACAACGCGAGGGAGCAATCATTACTCACCTTCGTCCTGTAAAGATAGAAGTTGTTGAGGCGTTAGAGAAAGAAGTTAAAGCACAATGGCAAAATGATTATGAATGGCATAATATTCGTAGTTTTAACGCCCATTGGATAGCTATTTTGCGGGGTCAAAGAGAACCTAGAGAATTATTTTTCGCGGCCGCTGATTCGGCACCAAATTCTAGTGAAAACCATCAATTACCAGAATCGCTGTTGTTTGCAAACTACAATGCTATCATGCGAGCAGGTATACAACGGTTACTTAAATTATTACCAACCACCGTTAATTTGCGAATTTTAGAGATTGGTGCGGGTACCGGTATAACCACAGCGGCGTTATTACCCATTTTACCGGCTAATCGAACTCATTATACCTATACGGATGTCACTCAATTTTTCTTGAATCAGGCTCAACCAAAGTTTAGTGGCTATCCCTTTGTTCAATATCGTTTATTGAATGTTGAGCAATCACCAACAGCACAAGGCTATGAACCACATAGTTTTGATTTAGTAATTGCCACCTTGATGTTGCATACGACTAAACAGGTGGTAACCACTTTACAGCATGTTCACTCTTTATTGGCACCAGGTGGTTTATTTTTCCTCTGGGAGATTACGCAACCTCAATTGGATTTTGAACTGACCTACAGTTTTTTAATGCAATCCCTGGAGGATGGCGAACGCAATCAAGGCAATCCATTCTTATCCAAAGAACAGTGGTGCCAGGCACTTCAAGCCCATGGTTTCTCGGTAGTAGCAAGTTTCCCCCAAACGGAGGTGTTAGAACACCATATTGTGGTGGCTCAAGCTGATAACCCGCCAATTCCAGCATTCATGAATTTGGTGGTGCCAGTGGAAATTCATGCTACTCCAGTTCAGACGGGCCCGCGTTTTGGGTCATCGAGTCAAACCTATGTGGCGCCTCGAAATGAGATTGAAAAAACGATTACTCAGGTGTGGCAACAACAACTCGGTGTTGAATTCATTGGTATCCATGATAATTTTTTTGAATTAGGGGGAGATTCGCTAATAGCCTTACCACTGTTAATTCAATTACGCGAAGCTGTTCAAACCGCTTTGTCTCCTCAAAGTTTATTGCAGGCACCTACTATTGCGCAATTGGCTCAATTAATCTCAGGTGATCGCGCGGCGGTGAATCTTTCTACTCAACCGTCTGAACCGGTGGTCTCCTCTTCCCTGGTGGCGATTCGCTCTACCGGTGCCAATAGACCTTTGTTCTGTGTTCATCCCATTGGTGGAAATGCTTTATGCTATGCTAAACTGGCGCAATACCTGGGTGATGAGCAACCGGTTTATGGCTTGGTTGCTAAAGGTTTGGATGGCAAGGAGGCACCGCTTGTGGATATTAAGGCAATGGCAACTGAGTACGTTAAAGTCTTGCCGATGGTTCAACCCAAAGGGCCTTATGTTTTGCTAGGTTGGTCTTTTGGCGGCATGGTGGCCTTTGAAATGGCTCTGCAATTACGACAGCAGGGTAAAGCAGTGGCATTGTTCGTGATAGATATTGGTGCGCCAATGAATGGTTTAAAAATAGGTCATTTGGAAGATACTATGCTATTGGCACTGTTTGCTGCCGATTTAGGTATTTGGGCTCATCAGGAAATAACTTCTTTGCTGGAGACACTGCGAGGATTTGAGTCATTAGACCAGCAATTACACTATCTCCTAACGCAAGCGAAACATGCTCAGGTCCTGCCTGCGACCGCTGATATTCAGGATATTCAGCCGTTAATACAGGTTTTTAAAACCAATTTTAGAGCGTTACAAAATTATGTGCCAAAGGGTCAGTTAAACCAAATGACCTTGTTTCGTGCTGAAGATTTAATTTTTTCTCGAGGAAGTGGATTATTTGACATAGTTCTTATCGATTCATTGATACCATACGCTGGTTGGAATCAATTTGTTCTTGAGACGGTGGAAGTACATACTATACCGGGTAATCACTATACAAGCATGGCTGATCCCCATGTTAAACATTTGGCTGCACAATTGAAACGGTGCCTTGCTCAACTTCAGGTGGATTATACGGAGAATAAGTGAAATGGTGAACCAGGTTTTGGTGGGTGTTTGGAAACTCGTTTCTTATGAAATTAGGTTGGCAGATGAGCAAGTGATTTACCCTTTTGGTGAAGATGCGATAGGTTATCTGATGTACACTGAAAATGGATATATGTCGGTGAATCTTATGAGCGCCAATTGCCTTCCATTTACCGCTGAATCGGCTACCATGGCAAGTTTGGAGGAAATTTTGATGGCAATCAAAACTTTCTTTGCTTATTGCGGTAAATACGAAGTTTTTACTAATAAGGTAATTCATTATCCTGAAGTGAGTAACATTCCTAATTTGAAGGGACTAAGACAGGAACGCACTTTTGAAATAATGGATAATTGCCTATGCTTGACATTTAACTCGGATGACATGCAGGCGACTTTCAAACTTATTTGGGAACGGGTTTGAGAGGCTCGATACCGACTTTCCAATTTATGGATGAACGCATTTCTCGTTCCCACGCTCTGCCCCACTGCCATTAAGTTAAGCCTGCGAAAGAAACCTTGAAGGTCTAAAACCAGACCT
>DZAL01000220.1:1712-9998 GCA_022729575.1 Thiomargarita sp. | reverse complement strand
CCTTCGGTCCGACCTTCGGTCCGACCTTCGGTCCGACCTTCGGTCCGACCTTCGGCCCGACCTTCGGCCCGACCTTCGGCCCGACCTGCGGTTTGACCTTCTCGCCATCCCGTTTCTCGCATCCGACGTAGAAACGGAGTATCTATCAGCAAATCTTCGTCAGGGTATAACATTCCTTCAATCATAGTGGCTATTTTCTCCTCTTCAGCTAATGAAATTAAAATGGTTAATAACTGCTTACGTTTAGTGACATCCGCCACACTACGAATTTTGGCCACCACACGAGGGAGAATCTCGGCGGGATGGTCAATGCGTGTCAGACCCACCAGGGCCAGCAGTGGAATTTGGTCCAAGGCTAACAACTGTTCGGCGGGCATCTGCCATAAGTGTATCACACGATAACGCCATTCCAACATCACCTCCCCGGTGACGGGACACCGATGTTGATGATGGCCTTTATCTTTGTTGCCCGCCCAGCGTCCTACATAAATTACCACACTACAAAACGGGTGTTGGTAAGTTTGCTTCAGACGGGTCTGATATTCCAGCATGCGGTCGGGGACTGGAACAGGACTCCGGCGGCCTTGAAATTCAATGTGTAAATGAACTTCGAGTGAATTGGTCAAGGTGACCACACCCACTCGATCGACAAACGTTTTTGGTTGTGCGGGCAACTCCACATTCAACTGGGCGACACTTTGAATCGGACTCTCTAACAACCAAGTGGCAAACGCTAGGGTAAAATCATCAAACAAACTTTTTAAGAAATCATCGGCGGTGGTCATAACTAAATGCTTCTGGTCAAGTCAAGACTAGAGGATAACTTGGAACAGCGTGGTGGTCAAGGGTAAGTCTTCCAACTGCTCTTTTTATAGCGGTTGAAACAATTTAACATAATTAAGGTTATCTCCTTAAATTATTTAGAAAACATTCTGATGATTGGCGCCTGACCTTGAATCGACACCCTTCGACAAACTCACCGCAGAATTTGTGTATAAGGCTGACCACGGAGCGTGGGAATGAGAAAATATTACTATAACATAATTAAAGTTAGTCCCTTAAATTATTTAGAAAATATCTTACCGGTTGTTCATTTATACTCTATTGCGTGTGAACAAGCAGAAATAATCAAACAATTATAGAATATTCCCATTTGTTTATTAAATCTGAACCTTGATTTTCTTGATTTCAGGATTTTCTTGAAATATAATAATTATCCTTTCGTTATCACACAGGGCGTGGTAACAAAAAAAAGGGATAGTGCCCCTCAAGTCTACCACCTATTTGCCCTTTTGGCAAGCTCAGGGTCAGGCTGAATCAAAACTTCGCCAAACTTAAACTAACTCACCTTACGCTTGACCACCAATGCCATTAAGTTAAGCCGCATTGGAGTCCAGAGCTTCAGCTTTGGACGAGACTGGTCAAGGTGAGACGGCGTTGCCAAAGCTGAAGCTTTGGACTCCAACGCCGTAATTCTAGCTTAACTTAATGGCATTGACGCTTGACCACCCCCGGCCCCTCCTTAGCAAGGAGGGGAGTATGCGCTAACTGAGTTTGGTAGGGCTAACTTCCCTCCTTAACCAGGAGGAGCTGGGGGGGGTGAATTAAAAGTGCGTAAGATGAAGTAAATTAACAAATTTTAGCAACTCTAACAAAAGTTAATCACATGCTCCAGTTTAAAAATTTATCGATCAAAAATAAACTTATTCTGATCATTGTACTGACCACTACCCTCGTCTTGTTATTAGCTTCGGGCGCTTTTGTTGTTAACGATTTAATTACGTTTCGACGTAATATGGTAAATGACTTATGGATGCTTGCCGATTTAGTGGGTGCCAATGCAGCCGCTCCGTTGATGTTTGATGATACGGAAACGGCTCAACAAAATATTGCGGCCTTGAAGACTAATAAGAAAATCATATTAACTTATATTTTAACCAAAGACCAATCTTTTGTTGACTATCTTAGAACTGACAAGGATACTAAACAGTTTATTTCTCATGAAAAGGTGTTAAAACTATTTTCACAAAATTTAAACAAAAATTTTCATTTTGGTGAAAATTATGTGGGTGTTTATGTGCCTATTTATTTGTCGAGCAATCATATCGGTGGCGTTTATCTGCAATCCGATTTAAGTGAGTTGGATAAGCGTTTAGTGTGGGCCAGAAATGCGACTATTGCTATTTTAGGCGTCTCTATTACTTTCAGTTTATTACTCGCTTGGGGATTTCAAAAAATTATCACTACTCCGCTTTACAGTCTAGTGAATACGATGCACCAGGTTTCTAAACAAAAAATTTATTCCATGCGCGAGACCAGGACTAGCACGGATGAAATTGGGGACTTGATTGATGGTTTCAATGAGATGTTGACCGAAATTGAAATTCGTGATAAAGATTTGTCTCAAGCGAATCAAGAAATTGGTATTTTAAATGAACGTTTAAAAGCAGACAATTTGCGGCTGGGTGCCGAATTAGACATTGCTCGTCAATTACAACAAATGGTCTTACCCAGACCGCAAGAATTGCAAAAAATCAAAGGGTTAGAGATAATTGGTTTTATGCAGCCCGCGGAAGAGATTGGTGGTGATTATTATGATGTGCTACAATATAAAGATAGAATTTTATTGGCGATTGGAGATGTGACGGGACATGGTTTAGAAAGTGGGATATTAATGCTCATGGTACAAACGGCCGTCCGTACCTTACTGCTCAATGAAGTCACCGAGTTAACTACGTTTTTAACCATACTCAATCGGGCGATTTATCAAAATGCCCGGCGGATGGATACCGATAAAAGTTTGACTTTATGTCTGTTAGACTACCAACAGGGAAGAGTCCAATTAACTGGACAGCATGAAGAAATTTTGATAGTGCGAAAAGATAGTACGGTAGAACGTTTGAATACTTCACCGTTAGGATTTATGGCCATTGGTTTGAAATTAGATATTACTAGATTTATTAAGCAAGCTGAGGTAGAATTACAAGTAGGCGATGGCATAGTACTGTATACTGATGGTATTACTGAAGCCGAGTCTCCTGAAGAAGAGTTTTATGGGATTGAAAAACTTTGTGAAATCGTGAGTAAACACTGGTCGCAATCGGCGCTGGAAATCCAACAAGCAGTGGTGGTTGATGTACAACGACATCTTGGGGTACAGAATAAGAATTTAGACGATATTACTTTGGTCGTGTTTAAACGGATCGAAGAATAATTTTAGGCGGTTAATGAAAATCTGGTCTTGGTTGGAATAGAGATTTTAGCCGGTGGCGGTGCCCCGTATTTAATTTTGTGCCAGCCTCCACCGGCTAAAGCCTCAATGCCATTAAGTTAGCAGTTTCACTCTCCCCTCCTTACTAAGGAGGGGCTGGGGGTGGTTCTGAACTCATTGAATAACCGGCGTATTTTCAACCACCCCCTAACCCCCTCCTTGGTAAGGAGGGGGGATTCTTCCTTAACTTAATGGCAGTGCGGCTAAAGCCTCTACTCCAACCGGCTTCTACAAAGCCTGGAGGAAATTTGGTCATGGCGGTCAGCGATTATAAAAGTTTGGCTCAAGTCCAACAACAATTCCAGGTCAAGTATCGAGAGGAACAGTTTATCTTAGTTCAATCTTTGGAAGTGTCCCAATCGTTTTTGGCAGAGTTTAATTTTAGTAAGGAACATTTAGATTGGTCTGCTTCTGAAGCTGCACGGTGCGAAATCATCATTTTTCCAATTTTAAGGGAAGTCTATAAAAGATATTCGCAGCACTGTGCATTATGGGTTCAAAAACCGTTTTCGTATGATGAAAACTTAACGGGTACGCCTGACTACCTGTTTACCACTAAATCATCGTTGGGGAAAACCGTCTGGGGAATCCCTTTGTTGGTGATAATTGAGGCTAAACGAAACGATTTTGAACCAGGTTGGGGACCGTGTTTGGCGGAGTTGATAGCGGCACCAAAAATTAATCAAGACCCTAGTCGCCTAGTTTATGGGATTGTCACCGATGGCAACTGGTGGCAATTTGGTAAACTGGGTGCAGATACTTTCGTCAAACAGCGTGACAACTATACGATTGACGAGTTAGGACGGTTATTTGGCGCGATAGACTTTGTTTTACAGTCCTGTGAAGTGGAATAGGACTAGAGATAGTTGGTTTTATGTCGTCCGAAGAACAACAATCTGGAGTACGGAATTTATTCCGTTTCAATTTAACCAATTCTGGTTCAACTATGATAATTAAAATACTCGGAAATTATATAGAAGACTTGCCTGAAACCGAAGAATACCTGACCATGGGATTTTCTCCTAGCTCCTTGCCGTTGAAAAAACGTTGGAAAAATAATGGTATTTCGGCGGATTTTATTGCTGACTACTTTCAATCTTTTTTCGTTAGTAAGTATGCCGAATCCAACCAGGAAGAAGACGAAATTCTGATAGAAAATCTCAAAAGTACGGTCCGATATATCGCTAATGAATTGCTAGAAAATGCGATGAAATTCCAAGATGAAAAAACCTCCTTTATAGCAAAAATTTTCTTTTCTCTCTATCAGGATAAATTAGTTTTTAACATCAAGAATGGTTGCCATCTCGAACAAGCCGCTTGCCTTAGTACCTTTATCGAACAGAAATTGTTGGTCAGTGACGTTCGGCAATTATATATGGAGGCATTACGAAACAGTGCCAAGAAGAGCGAAAATGCACCTTCTCAAGTGGGACTATTGAGTATGATTTGTGACTATTCGGCACAATTAGGATGGAAGTTTGAATCTAGTGACACTGACCCTTCACTCATGATTATCAGTACCACCGTATGTTTAGATATTCAGTAACTCACCTTACGCACAACCACCCCCAACCCCTCCTTGGTAAGGAGGGGAGTATCCTGGCGGTACCGGTGGTACGTGCTCCCCTCCTTACCAAGTGGGGGTGGTTGAGTTAACCGTGCGTAAAATAAATTACTAAACTATCACCAATTTCAAAAAATCTTATGCAAATCAAAGCCGAAAAATTTAGCGTTAATTACGATAATACCGTTGCTACGGTTACCTTTGAGGGGAAAATTTTTCTCAATGGTGCTCAGGAGTATGCGCCGATCTTACAATTGCTGAAACAGGCCGCGACCCAAGAAGTACAAGCTCAACATCAGTTAGTGATGGATTTGCGCCAGTTGAAACTGCTCAATAGTTCAGGAATCACGATGATGACTAAATTTATTATGTATGTCTTTGAAGAGGAATGCCTCAATCTGGAGGTCACTTTGATTGGGCTGACAGCGGTTACCTGGCATCAAAAGTTGTTAGAAAATCTAACGATGTTACAACCCAATTTAGTGATTCGACTGGAATGATGAGGAGAAAATGAGGAGGGGATTAAACTTGTGGCAGATTCTTGAAAAATTAGTTGAAATTGAAATTTTCTAACCGGAGTATATCACCAATGGCATCAGCAGAAGTTGAATTTAACCAAATTAAACAACGGTCTAACGAACAATTATGGGCGGAAGTAGTTTCCTTACGTTCACAAGTGAGCAAATTGACCAGAGAAAAAAGTTTTTTGGAAAAATCACTGGACACGCTTAATGTTCTCGATGATGCGGTCCAACAACAATTATTAGACTCACAAGACCAACTAGAAGTGATTGTGGCAGAAAGGACTCGTGAATTGGAAGAAAATAATCGCTTGTTACAGCAAGAAATCAAAGAACGGCAACGGGTAGAAATCGAATTACGTCAAGCCAAAGATTCGGCGGAACATGCTAAACGTGCCGCCGAAATGGCTAACCGGGCTAAAACCGCGTTTCTAGCCAAAATGAGCCATGAATTACGTACTCCTCTTAATGCGATTATTGGTTACAGTGATTTACTGCAAATGGAGGCGGCAGATGCGGGATATACTAGCATTATTTCTGACCTTAGTAATATTCAAATCGCAGGTCAGCAATTACTAAACATTATCAGTGATATTTTAGATATTGCCAAAATTGAGGCGGAAAAGGTCGATTTTCAACTGACTGAGATTGATATTTGTGAGTTAGTCAAAGATACCGTTACCATTATCAAACCAGTCTTACAAGATAATCAGTTATTGGTACAGTGTCAGGCGGAGGTAGGTAAGATGCAAGGTGATATGCTGAAAATTCAACAGATTCTACAAAATATTCTACACAACGCCGGTAAGTTTACGCATCAAGGGACTATTACTTTTAATATCAAACGGGAACCGACCTTGGTCGTGTTTGAAATTATCGATACCGGCATTGGCATTGCGCCGGAACATTTGTGCTCTATTTTTGAACCCTTTACTCAAGCTGATAACTCCTTCACTCGCCAATATAATGGCAGCGGTTTAGGGTTAACCATTGCTCACCAGTTGACCGAATTGATGGGAGGAGTTATCCTGATTGACAGCGAATTAGGTAAAGGTAGTACTTTTAGCGTGAATTTACCACTGATCCCGCCACCTACTTTTATGGAAGGAAGCTAATCCAGTCTCAATTCGGTTCTAGCTTATCTAACCAATGTTGAATCAACTCCGCATTTGGATGCCCTAAATTCTGATAAATTTGCAAACTTTTCAGATACATTTCTCTGGTTTGAGTTAAATCTTCCCGTTTGCGATAAACCGTGCCTAAATTAGCATAATGTTGAGCCTGGTCTTCTTGGCGACCTAAGATACGATCTAAATCTAAGGCTTTAAACAACATATCTTCGGCTTGGTCTAAATTACCTTGAGTAGTGTAAAGAATGCCTAAATGACCATATTGGTTAGCCATTCCCTCTTTACGCGCCAATTCCTTTTCCATAGCCAACGCTTTCAGATAAGTCTCCTCTGCCTTAATTAAGTCTCCTCTGGTTTGATACAATAAACCTAGTTTATTATACTGGTCCGCGATGCCTTCTTTATGACGCAAGGATTTTTCAATTTCCAAGCTACGTAAGTGCATAGCTTCCGCTTGTTGCAACTCGCCATGAGCCGATAAATAAGAGCCTAGATTACTGTAATCGCTGGCCATACATTCCTTGCAACGAATAGAATGGCTAATTTCCAGACTTTTTAGATACATCAATTCGGCGAGATGTAAATCATTGACCGGCTTACCTTCATGACGTTTTAAGCGCCGGTCAATGGCTAAGGTTTGGCGAAACATGATTTCGGCTTTTTGAAAATCACCCATGGTATTATAGAGATTACCGAGATTACCGTATTGACGCGCCAAATCTTCTTGACGGTCTAATTCTTGGTCTAATTTTAACGTTTTAAGAAACATCTGTTCGGCTTTTTCCAAATCGCCACGCACCCGATAGAGAATCCCTAAATTACCATACTGTTTGGCCATTCCTTTTTTACGTCCCAACGTGTTATTAATTTCCAAACTTTTCAAGTGCATGTCTTCCGATTTGGTTAAATCGCCACTAATCCAAAAGAGAATGCCGAGATGATTATAGACAATGGCTCGATATTCCTCATTATGATGAGTTTCGGCCCAGTGGAGGACTTTTTCATAGGCATCTTGCGCTTTATCGAATTCACCGAGCGATTTCAGAAAATGTCCTAATTGAATCCAACCTTCAGGATTTTCGGGGTCTAATTTCACGGCTTGACGGTAAGCGCGAAAAGCCTCGGCGGTACCATCCAGATAAGCCAGTGACCCTAAATAACGGGCCGCCGCTGCCGCTTGTTGATAATGAGAGGGGTCAATTTGGTATTGCTCTAACCAATTGACAAAGATATGTTTAGCCAAGTCCGTCTGACCCTCTCGCAATTGTTGAAGGACTTGGGTTTTCACGTCGGCGGTTAACTCAGGATGATGAAACAACGCTAACACTGCCTCAGTCAAGGATTTGAAATGTTCGCCTTTAAATTCAATATGGGATTGTTGTAGCAAATTTCTAACAATTTCATTGATTTCAGAAGGAATGCGACTATTTTTTTCAGGGCGTGATTGCTTAAAGACTAAGTGTAATATGATAACGATAGCGATAAACACACCTAAGGTGAGTGCCAATGTCGTGGTAAAAAATGTAGATGTCATAAGGGAAATATCCTAATTGTTAAGTGTATGGTATTATACCGATAAATTGGTTTAATTAGCTTAACTTAACTTAGTCAATTATAATAGTATTCATATATATATGTACAATAAATAACCAACGCGGCTTAACTTAATGGCATTGGTACAAGGGAGGGGGAGAGAGGTTGAACCCAGATTTGACAACTTTTTGAAAGTTGTCAAATCTTAAGTGGAACCCAGATTTGACAACTTTTTGAAAGTTGTCAAATCTTAAGTGGAACCCAGAT
>DZAL01000220.1:0-1612 GCA_022729575.1 Thiomargarita sp. | reverse complement strand
TTGACAACTTTTTGAAAGTTGTCAAATCTTAAGGGAAACTAGATTTGACAACTTTTTGAAAGTTGTCAAATCTTAACTTAATTTAAGGCACCACCTGATTAATGACAATCTCTACCGATATTGCGTTATCTACCGATACAGAAGCACTTTGCCCTAGCAAATCGCCAGACTGTGGTGTTGCCTGACCGGTTTTAGAAATTCGCGCCAATACGGTCACTTCGGTAAATTGAGATAATTTCTGATTAGGGATTAATCCCACACTATCATCTAAAATCACCACGGTAGGCAATTCTTTAGCAGTTTTTTTCACAATGGCCACCGGCATAGGCGGTCCCTGAGTAGCCCTGGCATAAACAAATAAAGTATCTTGTGGATTTACTTTCTCTTGTAAAGCCGGGTCCAAACTCACTTTAACTTCAATTTTTGCCTCCTTAATCGCGAGTTTTCCATCAGCAGACACCTTTTTATCATTCTCATTTTCCTCTGTTGAAACTGATTGAGCCGTGGCAGTCATAGGCACCACCGAAGGTTTTTCAGAATCACTAGAGTTTGCTGAAACTGAATTTGCTGGCTTTGCTGAAGTCACTTCCGTTTTATTCACCAACTGTTGACGGGCTTCCGCAATTTGCTTCTCTACGGCCTGCTGTGTTTCGGTATCAGTGGCCGGTAATTGCGCTTGGAACCGTTGCCAGTAACCGATGGCACTATTAAAATCCTCCTGTTGGGCCGCGGAAAATCCTGCCAACCATAAAGCATCGGGATAATTTGGATCAACCGTTAATGCCGTTTTCAATAAAATCGTCGGCAACCCAGCCAATTCATCATGATTATTTTTCGCAATAAATTCAGCCAACTCCGTTAATACCTCTGGTTGCTCCCCATATTTGACTAAGATTTGATTATAAGTTTTCAGGGCTTGAGGATAATCTGCCAAAAACACATAAGACCGTGCCAACATCCGCCAACCGTTTTCATCCTCTGGCTGCTTCTCCAAGCGGGCGGCCAATTTATCTACCATTTCTTTGAAATTAGCCGGCAATGCTTTATTTGTTTGACCCTCATGAGTCTTTTCGACCGGCGGAATTATCAACTCTGGTGAGCCCAATTGCCAATAACCGCCCACGGCTATCACCGGAATAAAAATGGCTACCAGGAGACTGGCCCACTGAGCTCGCGGCGGTGAATGCGATAATCTATTCTCCTCATTATTTAATTCTTGCCACAACGTACTATCGAGGTCCTGTTTCGCCACTTCTCGTTGTGCCGGTGTTAAATTTTCCAGGGCTAATTCCGCTAATCTTTCTTTATAAATAGCCACATTCAAAGTTTTGCGGTCGATTTGATGAGGCAGTGGGGATTTTTTAAAAAAAGGAGGTATAACAAAAGCCAATGCCACCAAAATTAAAATAGCGGCGATTATCCAAAATGTGGTTATCATAACAATTTATCCTAATTTAAATAAAAAAAGATTTGACAACTTTCGAAAAGTTGTCAAATCGAAAACTCAGATTTAACAACTTTCAAAAAGTTGTCAAATCTCAGATTTGACAACTTTCAAAAAGTTGTCAAATCGAAAACTCAGATTTGACAACTTTCAAAAAGTTGTCAAATC
>DZAL01000219.1 GCA_022729575.1 Thiomargarita sp. | reverse complement strand
TTAGGAAAGTTAGCACCTGGATTTTAATACCTCCATTAGTTGGTAGGGACTACCTGAATACTACTATAGTTCTCAATTCTCTTAGTGGTGAACTCGCTTACGATGACGGGTCCCTCTTATACTTATGTTTAATCAAAATCTCCACGGCATAAGGCGCGGTTAAATCCTTCTCACTGTCTCCGATTTTGCCTTGTAAAGTTCGTCTCAAATTATAAGGTGAGACTAATTCTTTCACCAGTGAAAAATCTTGCGGTTGCTTACGTAAATCGACGATAAAACTTTCAAATAAATGTAGTGCGTTTTGATAATTACCACCAAACGGAGAAATTTTACCTTGTACGCGCAAACCTTCCCAAAAATAGTCAGGAGGAGTAGCAGTTTGAGTATCGGACCCCACTGGCGGAGGCTGATTATTGCCAGTCGTGCCCTCATTGTCGCGGTCTATTCCTGATTGGCTACTTGTAGCCAATGGTGGAAAAATCTCGGTAGCGGTAGCACCGATTCCCCATTCCAATTGTTCAATTAATAAATTAGAATGTCGCAGTAACACCTGACTTAATTTTTCCCAAGCGGGTCGCGGTGATAAATGCAAAGAGGTTAAATGTAAACCGAGGTCCACCACATTCCGCATCAATACAATGTCTATGGGTAAATCAGGTACTTGAGTTCGTAATTGTTTCAATTCGGTTTGCCGTTGCGCGACTTGTCGTTCTTTATCATCCCCTTGTTGCTTAATAACTAACGCCTGCTCCAAAATATTATAACTGACGGTCCCGGCACTGGCCAATAATAGCAAGGCGGAGAGATATAGGCGAAACCGTATTTTACGATAGCGAAAGTAACGGGTTTCTACAGGTTGCGCGTAATGGTTGCTTAACCCCCAACTATGTTTGGCCGTATGATAGGCCAGTAATTGATGCCAATAAACAGTATCGTTATTGGTCGAACGCCAGCCGATTTGATGCGCAAAATCATGGCTATCTATGAAATGTAACTGTAAATTCTCAAGTGGTGCCGTCGGATATTGTTGTAAGGTCTTCAGTAACAAAGTTTCCGTAAAAATCACCACGGTCAAAATTTCATTGGATTCTACTGGTAATAGTCTGGCACTTTCCAAATAGCGTTGCATTTTTATAATTTGGCCAATCATATATTCAGCGTATTCAGTTGGTGCTAGGGTATTTAGAGGGATTAAACGACTGACTTGTAACTGTTGGTTTAAGAAAAAACTTTGGCGAAGCCCATCAAGACTCTGCTCATTCCTGGCGGGGGTATGCGTGATTAACAAGGTATAAGGTGCTTTGACCAAATATTTCAGGAGTCGTTGACTTAATAAGGGCACTGAACATACACCAATCAAGGGCACTTTATAAGTGGTCAATAAATTCATCCACGGTTGCAATAATGCGGGATTATTCAAGGCGAGAAATAATACTTTATCATCACCGCGTCCCTGTTGTTCTCGTTCTTGGACGACACCATAAGTATAGGGTGTATATTCAAAGAGTCGTCGCATTTTACGGGTCAATAAATGGCTTCGGTCTCGACCTGACACATGTGGTAAATGGGTAGTTTGATATTCTTCTTGAGTGGTATCGACTAACCAGATAACGGGCGTTTTGGGGTCCTTGGTCAGATATTTAACAAAATCGGCTTCACCAGCAGGGCCTGGAGGAAAGAGCTGGACTTCTACTAAGGTTTTTTTATTAACTTGGTAGGCCAGTAAATGGTTATCGGTAAGATAGAGGATGCGTGTGTTCATGGTATGGTATCTGTCATTCTCTTTGGAGGAGTCTCAGAGCGTGACCAAAACTGTTCCACTAAACCATATTCATTGGTATTGTTGGGGTCTAGGGTAATCGCTTCAGAATAAGTTTCCCAACCTTCTGGTGAAACGTATCGTATAACAATTATAATCGGCTTGAGTATTTGGGGAAAGGTATGGCTACCGTTAGGAGAAATTTGAATAAAACGTCCCACATCCCACGGCCGTCGCACTTTCCAATTGCCTGCGGTAAAATTGGGCGCCGTGTCTAACGTGGTCATGATATAATATTCTCCGGACTGATAAGGCCCTAGTTTCCAACTCAAGGTCGTGGGTGGTTTTAGGGTCAATTGTACGGTCAATTCACTTGGGTTACCACAATCGGCGAAGTGACGAGCCGGCATTTGGAAATTATACCAGACTCGTGCTTGATTATTATAAATCAACCCCGGTTGCCCGGTATATAGCGCTTGACAAATACAGTCGTTTTCCAAACACCAGTTAACGCCGGTGGTTGAGGATAATGGTAGGAGTTGCTCACGTAAATAGACTAAACTGGCCGCACAGTAATAATCGTAAATTAGAGTATGATTGGGTAGTTGAGCAGACCACAGCAGTGACCCTGGCTCGGCTTGTTTCTGGAGGAGTTGTTGCAAACGCGCTTGCTCTGTTGGTAACGGTATTAGATTAAGCCAAAACAGTGTGAAAAATCCTCCCATGATGGCAAATTGCCGCCAAACTGGGGTGACCAAATAATTGGTCATGGCTTGTAATGCCAGTCCACCGGCTAAACTAAAGAGTAGTGCCAGCAGTAACCAGAAGTAGTGAAAACTAGAGAGGCGCGGAATAATTGGAACCAGCGGCATTAAAATGGCACTTAGCCAGATAATAGTGGTTATGCCAACTTTGCGCCACTGAGATTTTTTACTCTCCTCCTCGGCGTGGCCGTCTGGTTGGTGTGGAATAGATTTGACAACTTTTTTAAAGTTGTCAAATCTGGTTGCAAATCTGGTTGGTGCGGTGGTAGGTAAAATCAGCGATTGCCAAAACTTAACGCCAAGGCCGATGGCTACCCCTAACAGTGGAAATAGTTGCCAAAACTCGTGCCAACCCATGGTATTAAAAAACGTGCTTGGCAATTGCGCAATTTTAGTCCAGGTTAATACTTCCCGGGTATAAGGTTGGTGGATCAGATTTTCCCATCCTAAAATATAGAGGCGTAGGAGGCTATAAATGAGGGCGACGATAACAAAGGGGATGAGTAGCCGTAGTCGAATGGTTAGGGGAGACCGTGATAAAATGGGAAGTAACACGACTAGAGGCACATAAATTTCTTTAGCCAGGGCCGCGAATAAATAAAGTAAACTACCAAAAATTGCCCACCACAGTTTCTGGCGTTTGATAGCTTGAAGATACCACCAAATTGATAACAATGCCAGCGCTAATCCTTCTATATAATGACGCACCATCAAGTAGTGAATGGCTTCGGCGGCGGGTATGGTCATCACGAATAAACTGAGTACCATACTGGCAATTAGAGGGGACAAAAATTGAATGAATACGCTATAACCGGCGATTAACACGGCCATAAATGCCAGTAAATGGTGCCAGTAAAATGCTCTGGGATTGGCGCCAAACCATTGGTAATCTAGTCCCAGTGATAAAGATTGTAATGGGGTATAGAAATCCGTGGCCAGTTTGTTAGCGGGATGGTAAAATCCTTGAAAGGGGCCGATATGGTGCAGGTATTCTAATAGACAGGGGTCATCATAGGACCACCATTGGTCTAACACGGGCAAATACAGTGACCAAAACAGAAATATGGGAAGGCTAATGGCGAGTAAGTGAGTGGTAATAATGGAAACCGGAGGATTTGACGGCGAGTGAAAATTTTCCACTGAGTCTTGCCAGGCTGCTGGCATCTGGCCTAATATCAAGTATAAGATTCCTACTGCCACTAATAGGCTAGGAGAGGGGTTGAAGAGGTAGAAAGTCAATAGCCACCATCCTCCTAGCAAGAAAGTTATGCGGTGTAATTTAGTCATTATGATTTGGTATTCAGTATTTGCTTGACGTTGGATTCAACCACCCCCAACCCCTCCTTGGTAAGGGAGGGGAGAAAGAACCACCCCCCAACCCCTCCTTGGTAAGGGAGGGGAGAAAGAACCACCCCCAACCCCTCCTTGGTAAGGAGGGGAGGAAGAACCACCCCCAACCCCTCCTTGGTAAGGAGGGGAGGAAGAGGGGCGTAAAGTTAATTCCAAAGTTCGGTTAATGGAATCGATACTTCTGGTAATTGAGATAAGGTCAGAGATTCTTGATTGTTTGGAAATAAAACTTGACGATAACCATCGGCTTGTGGTTGTAGGTAAACTTCCACTCGTGCTTTGAGCAAGTCGATTAGCCAGACTTCGTGGATGCCAGCACGGGCATATAAGGGAATTTTAACCGTTCTATCGTATTTGGCGGTAGTGTTTGATACCTCGACCAAGAGCAAAATGTCTGGCGGACCCGGATGGCTAGTTTCGTAGAAATCTGGACGGGGACGAGCGACGACAATATCTGGTTGTGGTTCAGAATCATGGTCTAAAATAATCGGGGTTTGGGCATAGACCAGTGCTAAGTCACCTACCCGGCGTGAAATCAGCCGGTGAAGTCTTCCCGTCTTCCCGGCATGAGGTGGATTAATTGGCACCATACTAATCAATTCTCCTTCAACTAATTCGATGTGCTCAGTTTCGTCAAAAATACCCGCTGCCACCATTTTCTGAAAGTGGTCGGTAGTAAGAAAATATTTGCTGTAAAGTGCGGTGGATTGAGCAGAAAGATTATTCATAATGGAGGCGATTTTAATCTAAGATTTTGATAACGCATTCTTCTCGTTCCCACGCGCTGGCGTGGGAATGCAGTCTGGACGCGCCAGCGTCCCTTTCCCGCCATGCCGGCGCGTGGGAACGAGATAAATCCTTCCTGCATAAAGTTAATTCCAAAGTTCGGCTAATGGAATCGATACTTCTGGTAATTGAGATAAGGTCAGAGACTCTTGATTATTTGGAAACAAGACTTGACGATAACCATCGGCTTGGGGTTGTAGGTAAACTTCCACCCGTGCTTTCAGTAAATCGATTAGCCAGACTTCTGGGATGCCGGCCTGGGCATATAAGGGAATTTTAACGGTCCTATCGTATTTGGCGGTAGTGTTTGATACCTCGACCAAGAGCAAAATGTCTGGCGGACCCGGATGGCTAGTTTCGTAGAAATCTGGACGGGGACGCAAAATAGCAAGATCCGGTTGAAGTTCAGAATGCTCATTCAATAGGATAGGTCCTTGGATGCGAATTAGAGCGACCTGCTTAATGGCTCGAAAAAACAATCGGGCCAAGCGGTCAGTTTTTCCAGCATGAGGTGGATTAATTGGCACCATGCTAATCAATTCTCCTTCAATTAATTCGATGTGTTCAGTGTCGTCAAAAATACCCGCTGCCACCATTTTCTGAAAATGGTCGGTGGTAAGAAAATACTTGCTATAAAGTGCGGAGGATTGAGCAGAAAGATTATTCATAATGGAGGCGATTTTAATCTAAGATTTGACAACTTTCGAAAAGTTGTCAAATCTAATCCGTAATCCAAGATTTGACAACTTTCGAAAAGTTGTCAAATCTAAACCCAAGATTTGACAACTTTCAACAAGTTGTCAAATCTAATCCGAATTACAGAGGCAACATGGGTACAATTAACAAGGCTACGATATTGATAATTTTAATCAATGGGTTAATCGCAGGGCCTGCGGTATCCTTGTAAGGGTCTCCCACGGTGTCCCCCGTCACTGCGGCTTTATGCGCATCCGAGCCTTTGCCGCCGTAATGGCCGTCTTCAATATATTTCTTCGCGTTATCCCAAGCACCGCCACCAGTCGTCATGGAAATGGCAACAAATAAACCAGTGATAATGGTACCTAACAGTAATCCGCCTAAGGCTTTCGGTCCTAAAACGAAACCTACTAACAGAGGTACCAGCACCGGTAGCAAGGAAGGTATAATCATTTCCTTAATGGCTGATTTGGTCAGCATGTCCACCGCTTTTGAGTAATCCGGTTTGGCCGTTTTTTCCATAATACCAGGAATTTCTCTAAATTGGCGACGCACTTCTTCCACTACTCCACCCGCGGCGCGGCCTACTGCTTCCATCGCCATGGCGCCAAAGAGGTAAGGAATCATACCACCAATGAATAGACCAATAATGACATGAGGGTCTGATAAATCAAATTTACTGGCGAGCTCGGCGGCTTGTTGTAGGGCCTCTCCCGTCAGTCCTTTACTCTCGGCGGCTTGGCGGGCTACTTCTTCAATCTTATGGGTGTAGTCAGCAAACAAGACTAACGCCGCCAGACCAGCGGAACCAATGGCATAGCCTTTAGTCACGGCTTTGGTCGTATTCCCCACGGCGTCGAGAGGATCGGTGATACTCCGAACTTTCTCATCCAGTCCAGCCATTTCTGCAATCCCGCCTGCATTGTCAGTAATTGGGCCATAAGCATCTAGTGCCACAATAATTCCCGTCATCGACAACATCGCAGTAGCCGCAATCGCAATCCCATACAATCCAGCCAAATAATGAGCCATGGCAATACTGGCACATACGGCTAACACCGGCAACGCGGTTGATTTCATCGAGACCCCTAGACCCGCAATCATGTTAGTCGCATGACCTTTGGTTGAGGCTTCCGCGATATGGCGCACGGGCGCATATTCAGTGGCGGTATAGTATTCCGTAATAACCACCATGAGGGCGGTCAAGACTAGCCCAACCAGTGTCGCGAGATAGAGTCCCATCACCGAATACTCCGTGGTAAACTTGCCAATATCACCCATGAGCCAGTAAATAATGGGTAAGAATGCAATGGCCGCAATGACCGCCGAGACAATGACTCCCTTGTACAAAGCGTTCATGATTTTGCCACCTTCGGAGATTTTCACAAAGAAGGAGCCAACAATGGAGGCAATGATTGAAACGCCACCTAAAACTAATGGCAATAACACGGCATTATTGGCCAGTGCAGGGTCAATCTTGAAAAATACTAATCCACCCACTAGCATGGTTGCAATAATAGTTACGGCATAAGTTTCAAACAAGTCTGCCGCCATGCCAGCGCAATCACCGACATTGTCACCGACGTTATCAGCAATCACCGCGGGATTACGAGGATCATCTTCAGGGATACCCGCTTCCACTTTACCTACCAGGTCGGCACCAACATCGGCACCTTTGGTAAAAATTCCTCCGCCCAATCGCGCAAAGATAGAAATCAAGGAGCCACCAAAGCCTAAACCAATTAACGGGGCTAGATTGACTAACTGAGAGGGATTAGGATTTTGATTGAATAAAAACGCATAATACCCGGCCACACCAAGTAGGCCCAAACCAACCACCAGCATCCCAGTAATGGCACCTCCACGGAAAGCGATGGCTAGGGCCGCATCAAGCCCTTCATGCGCTGCTTGGGCAGTGCGCACATTGGCTCGCACGGAAATATTCATTCCAATAAAGCCAGTCGCTGCCGAGCAGATTGCCCCAATCGCAAAGCCTAGAGCAGTGTACCAACCTAGACTAGCTCCAATGATAATCCCAATGATAACACCGACAACCGCAACGGTACTATATTGCCGATTGAGATAAGCGGACGCGCCTTCCTGAATAGCTTTAGCAATCCGTTGCATTTCCTCATTACCACTGGGTTTATTCAAAATCCACTTGATCGATATAATACCATAGACCACCGCACCGAGCGCACATAGCAAGGCGATACCTAGTCCTATCATTTCATTTGACATAGTTGTGTTTTTCTCCAAATTCTCAATTGTTAGTTTTAGTTAAAGTTAAAAAATATAAAACTTAATTTTTAGTGACATACTAAAATCCAAAGTGACCACTTTAAAACTATAAGAATTTATAGAAATAAAGTTGAAACTTTGGATTGGTTTATTCTTTACAGATATAACCTTATGAGTTATATATATAAAGACTATGAAAAAAGAACGATATGTCTATTTTCAATAATTCAAATGATTCGTAAACACAAAGCATTACTTTATTACCGTAAAGACTTGAGATTATAATCGCTAAAGATTAGCACTTTTTTAGTTATAATTCACAATCACACCCTAAATAAAATTGTAAACAAATACCATCTATTAAAGTGATAGTCTCTATGAATTGACTCACTATTCACTGGGAAAGTCTATAATCTATAAAATTATTATAAACTATTATACCAGCCATTTTAACCACTTTAAAGGAGTATTTACTATGCAAACCCAAAAATTAAGTTTTACGGAAAAAGTTTTTACGGCACTTGGCCAGATCAAATTGTCAAAATCACCACTTTTTTTGGCCTACCGACCGCGAAGTTTTGCGCTCAAGGGTAATCAAGTCCGTGAAGTCATGAAAAAAGTTCAATTTGGAGATGTGTTAGTACGTTCTTATAATAACTACCTGGATGGATTTTTTATTCCCGGTACTTTCACCCACGTAGGATTTTATCTTGGTCCAGTGACCGAAGAAAATCTGAAAAAAATTGCCAAGGTAGAAAATACCAATACTTTTCTTACTGGCCACCAGATGGTCATTCATACCATTGGTAACAAAGTGT
This sequence comes from Thiomargarita sp., assembly GCA_022729575.1. Classification (GTDB taxonomy): domain Bacteria; phylum Pseudomonadota; class Gammaproteobacteria; order Beggiatoales; family Beggiatoaceae; genus JAABRD01. Next base: position 1,590 of record DZAL01000219.1, on the reverse strand, counting down.
ATTTGGAAGACCTCATTGACTTTTGTCGTTGTGATGGATTGGCCATCATGCGTTTTCCCGCACCACTCAAATTAACCGAAAACCGCACGGTACCAGAGCGTCTGCACGCCTATTTGCAAGACCCTACTAAAGCACCGGCCGCTGAATCCACTACGGCCACAGCCAATGAAGAGGATGAGGAGGAAGCCACTGAGAAGAAAAAACCGAAAAAGGCCAAAACCGCTAAAACCGAACCTCCTCCTTCAGAGGAAGCCCTGAAATTAGATGCGGAAGCACTGGCATTGGTTAAAGCCGAAAATGATATTGTCAAATATCTATCTCAGGGTAAACCTTTAGAATTTTCCAAAACCGCCCAATTACTCTATCGCCTGGCGTTACGGGAATTGACCATGCCATCTCAGTATGATTTTGGGATAACTAATTTTTGTGGTACCAACAGCACCAAATTGGTTTATTTCATCACCAAAAGTATTAACTGGATTTATGGTATTGAACCGGAACCACAAAAAATTTTCCTCAAACCACGCCAAGTTATCCTTCCAGATATGTTTGTCAACAATGGCTTAGAAGAGGTGTGGAAAGAAGTTTATTAACTCAGCTTACGCATTTTTTCTCGTTTCTACGCTCTGTTTTTTCTCGTTTCCACGCTCCGCGTGGGAATGCCGGTTCGAGACGCTCGGCATCGTCCCGTGCTTACGCGATGTCGAGCGTCTAGGCGGCATTCCAACGCGGCGGATCGTGGGAACGAGAAAACTCTTTTGCAATCGGTTTCTGGGGCCTCGAAAAATACCTTTCGTTAGGACCGGCAGTCCTTGAAGGACTGCCAATCCTTAAAAATTGGGGGGCCAGGTTAAATCAAGTGTCAGGCCACCGCAAATTCCGTCAACCGGCGTTTATAAGGTGAATGAAATCCTATCACGATGTCCTCCTTGGGCACCCCCTGTGCCATCAGTTCTTCAGCAATTTCAACATCAGTGGTATTGTGTTGAATCCACACCTTATCATGTTTTAAATCCAAATGTAACACGCAACCATAAACGCGCCGTTCATTTTGCCAACCAACGTTGACCAATTGATAGTGGTCATGTTCTTTATCAAATAAAATTTGTCTTTCCACTTCCGTGGCCGGTGAAGCGGAACCGAGGTTGGCGTATTGTTTAATCAGGTCTTGAACGAGTTGTCGATAGTGGTCTAATTTTGCCATACCACGATAACCTCCTGTTTCATATCACAGACGATCAGTTTGAGTTGATAACATAGCGCGGAAGAACGAGTAAAACTTTTTACTTCCACCGCTATCTGTTGCCCAGTTTTCTCGGCAGTGATTAAGGAGGCACCAATCAATGTACAATTCTACGTCAACACAACGAATAAACAGTGGGTCATCCGTAATTTTCCAACCATCTTTTTGCAGTGCCGTTTTAACCGAATGGTGAAAAATGTCTCTGGCGGGCATTGGCAATTCACTCCTTGTCACATAGTGGTATCAAAAATTCTGTGGAGGGATGCTAACAGGCAACAGTGGAAAGTGGGATTTAGAGCCAATTGCAAAATCCATTCATCCATAACGACAACCTTAGCCATATAGGC
>DZAL01000367.1 GCA_022729575.1 Thiomargarita sp. | reverse complement strand
TTTCTCAAGTTTCCCCTTTACACATGCCAAGGCCGAGTTAGCAAAGGTTAGGAACGTTAATGCTAACAACAGCGTACTTAACTTCTTTTTCATAGTGATTTACCTAGTTTCAGTAATATGTAGGTTGGACTAGGCGAGGCGAAGTCCAACACACTCACACCACCATGTGGATTCATGGCTTACTGTAGCTTCTTACACTCCTCATCCGTTGGTTTAGGAACATCATTGTTAACAACCATACCTACGGCCACCGCCGTTCCTACTCCTACAAGTCCTGCCGTAGCAACCCCTACTAAACATCCCACAGGACCTGTGACCCAAGAAAATACTCCAAAGCCAGCCACACCTCCTGCTACTGCGCCCGCGGTACAAGCTGAACCAGCAACAACACCAGTAGCAACACCAGTAGCAACACCAGTAGCAACACCAGTAGCAACAGGAGTAGCAACAGGAGTAGCAACACCAATACCACAAGCTACTTTCTTAGCCGCTTCCAGACTACTCAGTTTCCGGTCCAAATCTTGTTGAAAATTATCGGCGACAGAGACTTCACCCAACTCTATCAGCACTTGTTTCTTCAAGGTAGCGAGTTGCCCATAAGTGGAAATAAAGGAAGTGGCTATTGTCACTTTACGGTCTTCCAGAAACATTTTTGCCAATGAATATGATTTCTCTAAGGACCCGTTAAGAGAGTTTAGCGAACTTTTATAGATTTCTCGACGAGAAGAAGTTTCAACAAAATTGGAGGATTCAGAAAAGGTGGTTATCACGCCTTTCATCTCGTCCGTTAGGGCCATCAAGTGAAGTTTTTTAATGTCGTCAAGATCTCCTTTAATCTGGAGATTTTCCAAGGCGACTACAGTTTCAACAAATTGTTCAACCATTTTGGCAATCAACATGGGATTGGCAAATGCCAAAGGGGTAAGGGTCAGTAAGATTAACCCGATTAGGTACAACCGATAGTGTTTCATAAAGTGTTCTCCTTTAGTTAGCGTAGGGCGGATAAGCATAGCGTCATTCACCCATACCCATATCAGTATGTTGCCTGACGCTTTGCTTATGCACTAAATCAATCCTTCATCAATTGCGGCTTGCACGATGTCTCGTACATCTTGTTCTTCAAGGTAATCAATTACGAAGTATTTTTTGCCAATTCCATTAAGAGATGTGCCAACAAGCATCCCTTTATTTCTGTCAGTTATCCAGAATCTGTCATGAAAGACATCAGTGTTCTTGACCTCAACAACAAGGTTTTGATTTTGTTGCTTCAGGCGATTTTGAATATCCTGGGATAGACGAACATCATAATCCCTTGAGGTAATGAAAATGAGTTTTGATAACCCATTGACAACATTTTTAAGAACATCTACCACGGTATCAGCGTAATTTGGGTCACGCCGATTCCCCTGCGGAAAAATGTACCCGTCAATAATCACCAGTTCTTGAAAAGGTTTCAGTTTGTCAAGCATGGACTGAATTTTTGTAACCAATTGTGGTTTATTGCTACCTGGGGGAAGAAGTTCTTCTTGAACAGGAATCATTTGCATAATTGCTGTTGGACCAAGTTCTTTAATCAGGTTTTGGCACTTAACCAGACATAAGACGTCTTCATTTACCTGACCAATCTCAACTTCAAGCTTTTTTTCCAATCCGTCTAAGAATTCGTAAATCATTTTCTCTGCGTTTTCTTTCTTATCGGCTGGATAAGAGAAACTGAAAAGCAGGACTGTCTTTTTATCAGTCATTTTTACCCCATTTCAGTTGGATATTACAAAGAACCTCCTTACTTCACCTAATTCGGCATAATAAGGTGGTCCCGCCTTCACACAAAGAAGCCGTCTTGGATCGACATCAGCAAGATAGGCTTCCGTTTCTAGTCAGTTAGCTTACTAATCACTGACCATCCAATAAAGCAATCCACCAACAATCACCACAGGCGCAGCAACCATCACTACTGCACCAGCCGCCATGCCACCACCAACGGCTCCTCCAATGGCGGCTAATGTCGCAGGTGCTCCGGCTCCGGCTAATCCCACCGCCACCCCTGTGGTGGTCGCTACCGCGGTTCCCACCGTAATAGCGGCATCCGTTTCACATTGTTTCGGATTGACGGCATCAGCACAAAATGCTTTAATTCCTTTGGCTGTAAGTTTTAGTGCCTCTATAGCAAGTTCAACTTTCTCCCCAGTAGAGAGAGTTTTCACAATCTTGAACCAATCACCTGCCGAGGCCGAGTTAGCAAAAGTTAGGAACATTAACGCTAACAATAGCGCACTTAACTTCTTCATCATAGTTGTTCACCTCATTTTAGTTTGATGTTACTACCATCTTAGAAAATAGTGGACAACAAAAACACGTTGTCCACCCTATACTAACTAATCACTGAACATCCAATAAACCGCTCCCCCAACCGCCGCCGCTAACACCAC
>DZAL01000366.1 GCA_022729575.1 Thiomargarita sp. | reverse complement strand
AAGTCCTGCCCGACACACCCAAGTACATATTTGAAGAAGACTTGTCCAAGTGGACGTTCACGGTAGATGAGTACATCACGCCAGATTGGTTCTCACCTGCACACAAGCAAGCTGTACTGTCAGCTCTGGCTGAATTTCTGAAGGTGGCCAGGGTGAAGTTCCCAGGAGATTTCAACTGCGGTTACAAGTTCAATCACCCCTTGCCTGAAGGTTTTACGTGCAAGGGTCACTTTGATTGTGGTTCTAAGTTCAATCAACCACTACCAACCAACTTTACCTGCAAAGGTAGTTTCAGCTGTGGCTCTGAGTTCAATCAACCTCTACCATCTGATTTCACACACGGAAGAGATTTTCACTGCGGCCAGAAGTTCAACCAACTATTACCAGAAAATTTTACATGCGGAGGTAGTTTCAACTGTGGCGATAGCTTTAACCAACTATTACCAGAAAATTTTACATGCGGAGGTAGTTTCAACTGTGGCGATAGCTTTAACCAGCTCTTGCCGGAAAATTTTACGTGTAAGGGTTATTTCAGCTGTGGCAAGAGCTTTAACCAGCCTTTGCCAACCAACTTTGTATGCAAAAGCAATTTTGATTGTAACTCCAAGTTCAATCAACTATTACCAGAAAATTTTACATGCGAAAGTAATTTCTACTGCGGTGATAGCTTTAACCAACCCTTGCCAGAAAATTTTACGTGCGGAGGGTTTCACTGCGGTGATAGCTTTAACCAACCTTTGTCAGAGAACTTCACCTGCGAAAGAGATTTTGATTGTGGCGACCAGTTCAATCAACCACTACCAACCGACTTCACCTGCAAGGGTAGCTTCAACTGTGGCTCTGAATTCAATCAACCCTTACCAGTCAACTTCACCTGTGAAGGTGATTTTGATTGTGGCGAGAAATTCAATCAGCCCTTTCCCGAAGACTTCACATATGGCGGAGGGTTCTACAGTAGCGACAGCTTTACCCACACAGAGCCAAGTTCAGAATTTGTCACTGTAAATATTAAGGAGCTGAGACAACTCAGGCTCCTGCTTAAAGAATGCCTGTCAATTGCCAGCCCTGAGTTGGCAACTAAGATCAATGCACACCTCAAATAAGGAGAACACACCATGACAGCAATCCAGGACATGATCGACCACTCAAACATTAATCCGAATCTCATCAGAAACGCTGTAAAGCAATTTGGGGGATTTGAAGAATTCAAACGTGTAGCACCAGATGTTACAAGACACGGCATTGACGGTGGGTTTGGTGGATGGATTTATTATACAGACACTCTGAAGTTCTACAACCGGAACAGAGAAGCTATCATAGAGATGGCTATAGGTCAGGCTGAGGAGATTGGAATAGATATGTTAGAGATGATTCAAGGGTTTGGGGTGTTCCGTAACGACCCAATCCCAAAACGGAACATTGCAAAAGCCCTGTATGGCAAAAACGACGACGCTACAGTGGTACAGAACGTCATGGCGTGGTATGTCGCCGAAGAGGTTGCAAGACTTTATTGTGACCTGAACTCAAATTAAGGAGGATTAAAAATGATAAAATGCACAGCGAAAATAAACTCTAAAGGTTCTAAGATGTGGTACTCAAACGGCATGTGTCATCGTGAAGGCGGTCCTGCAATTGAGTGGGCAGACGGCACTAAGGAGTGGCTCCTGAACGGCAAGCTTCATCGTGAAGACGGCCCTGCTATGGAGTGGGCAGACGGTACTAAGGAGTGGTACTTAAATGGTGAGCGTCATCGTGAAGATGGTCCTGCAGTTGAGTGGGCAGACGGCACTAAGGAGTGGTACTTAAATGGTGAGCGTCATCGTGAAGATGGTCCTGCAATTGAAAACTTTAATGGTTTTAAAGGGTGTGCCAAGAAGACAAGTTTCATCGTGAAGGTGGCCCAGCTGTTGAAAACTTGGATGTTTCCAAGAGGTGTATGAAATATAAACTCAAATTAAGGAGGATTAAAAATGTACATTGCACCAGCGTTCATCCTAAGCCCAGCACACCTGCCCCACCTCAAACCCTTAGAGCAGATTGACAATCTGCATTATGGAGAAGTTTCCAAAGACGAAGCTGCCAAGCTCCTTGGAATTAAGTCTTTCGACACAAGTCTTCCACAAGACTGGGTGGAGTATTGTCATAAAAAGCTTGGGGTCAATCCAGTTCCACACGTTGTCTGGAGTTATGACACGTCCAGGTTTGGAAATCCTGTCGGAATTACCAGAGAGGGACGGATTCTGGTCACGATCTTAGATCATCTCAGTTCATAACAAAACTCAAATAAGGAGAGCATCATGAAAATCAGCGAAGAAATTCAAGACTTGTTAAACAAGTGCCACATTCATTACAATCTTGATTACACAGCCAATTTCACTCATGTGGCCAGGGCTGTTCAAGACCCAAGCAGGTTAAGTTGCATTAATGTTAATGC
>DZAL01000218.1 GCA_022729575.1 Thiomargarita sp. | reverse complement strand
CCCGCAACGCTGGCGCGTGGCCCACCGCATTCCCACGCTGGCGCGTGGGAACGAGGAGAAAATTAGGCCACTGCTTGCACGAACTAATATAGTATATTTCACCCCCAACCCCTCCTTAAGCAGAATGGAAGAAAGAGGGGAGGTCACTCCTCGCTTTACCAAGGAGGGAAGGTAGTGCGTAAGGTCAGTAATCAATAATCAATGCTGGTTTAATCCTCTGATGAGGGGTTTAAACGCTCGTCCATCGCCGCTGAAAAAGCGTGAAAACCCTTCATAATATTCCAACCGTAACACTTGAATCGTAACGATGGCACCTTCCAAGATGATAATAAACAAGTTGCCCAAGATAATTACTAAGCCCTGGCCAGGATACCCTACCATATCCGCCAAAGTAAATACCGCAATCGCTAAGGCAACGTGATTGAGACTGAAAGCGGCTACCCGTAAAAATGATAACGTATTGGCCAAATAATTCAAGACCGATTCCAATCCTTCAATTAAAGTGACTAAGATACGCTCGGCGAAGGGCATTTTATTTTCATGCCATTTATAACCTAAAATGAGTGATAAAGGCAGAAATACCGCTAACTGTTGGTCAAGGTTAAAATTATCGGTGCTCATCCATTGTTTGATGGCATAAAAACCTCCCAAATATAATAGCACACCGGCGATTCCAGTATGGTTAAACCAGGCGTTTAGATAGTCGCCTTCTTGCCAACGGTTAAAGATAGTGATCAAGGTGGCTATCAAAATGAAACCCATACCCCAATATAGTGCGATGGTCAACATTAATTCTGGATCATGCAAAGGTGACATCCAGAATGCTGGTAATACGTCTTCAAAGCCAAAAATACTACCGTATAAAAAGCCAAAACCAATTGAGGATAAACCGGCGGCAATTAAGAAGGGGGTAAAATTTTTTAGTTTTGGGTGGTCTTTCCAAAACCAACCGGCTCCGGCGATGACACTGCCGTGGCCAATGTCTCCAAACATACAGCCAAACATGAGAATGAAAGTGCAGGCAAACCATACGGTGGGGTCAAATTCACCATAGCGAGGAGTACCGTAGTTTTTCATTAAGGTCACATAAGTGGCTAACCAGGGATGATGACGAGTGACAGAAGGTACTTGAGGATATTCCGCTGGCAAGGGTTGCCGGCTGGTCAAAACCAATGGCCGTTGTAATTGACGATGCAACAACTGTTCTAAGTTGGGCAGTGCCTCTTGAGGAATCCATCCCTCAATTAACGCTAACCGACCCCGACCTCGCACCGTTTCCGTCAACACCACATAAGAAGCGGCTTGAGTTAACGTTTGATGAGCCAGTATCAAGGTTTGACGATGCTGTTGCGCCAATCGTTGCTCTTGCGCGAACAGATCTTGAATTTTCTGTTGCCAGTGCTCGATTTGAGTCGTCAATTCGGCATAAACTTGTGGTGGATGATGATGAAATTGCGGCGGAATCGACAACGGTTGAAAATTCGCATGTTCCAATACGCCCTGCACTTGCTCTTGTTGTTCTAAGGGACCTGCGATTACGACATAAACCGTCTTCTCATCTTGATGAAACACGGTGAGAAAATGTTCGGCCAAGGCTAACGCTTCCCGCAAATGTGAAAACTGAATCAGGGACACCGTACCAATATGTAAATTTAGAAAATGTTTATCGCTTTGAAAAATACTTAAATCCACATCCAACGCAGTAAATTTTTGCAAAGTTTCCAAGAGTTGTTTAACCGCAATTTGTTGCTCCTGTAATTGATGTAAAGTTTCGGCTAACGCTGAAAATTGTTGCCAAATCTCTCCTAATTGTTGGTTCAACTGGTCTAATTGTGCCAATGGTAATTTTTGAAAAATCGGTGATTCAAGTAGTGCTGGCACTGTCAATGAACACCGGCTTAAAATTTTTTCTAATCGATGGCGAGCCTGGTTAAAGACATTACGATATTCTTCACCCAATCGCTCCGGCAATTGTTCCGCCAGAGCCTCGGTGGTTTCCGGATTAAACATCCCATTCTCGGCTAACAGATGTGCGACCAAGGGCACGTCTTCAGTTAACACTTTGAGGGAGATATATTGCATGGGTAATGGTTTAAACATTAAAGTCCACCTAATAAATTAAACATGAAGTAGTTTGGTAGGGTGCGGCCTTTAGATTTGACAACTTTTCGAAAGTTGTCAAATCTGGGTTTACACCAAGTAGTTTGATTGGGTGCGGCCTTTAGATTTGACAATTTTTCGAAAGTTGTCAAATCTGGGTTTACACCATTAATGCGCTTGAATACTCGGCGGCGGCAAGAATCGTCTGACGACTTAATTGCAATCGTTGACCTTTGACAATAGCCATCACTCGTCGCATTTCCATTTCTCGTAATAACACATAAGCAAACACTTTCGCCAAAGTAAAACTGCGCCACCGTAAAGTTTGCACCGCCAGTCGTCGAATTTCCGTAATCAAACGTTGGTCCACACTAAAGATATTATTAGTCTCGGCTAACCAATGAGGTAGCGGGTTTGGCAAATGTGCTAAGACTTCGGCTAACGTATTAAATTCGACTAAATGTTGTAAACGGCTCCTATTCAGCAAATAAGGCGTAGGAACTAATAAATAATAAGTTTCAGCCGCTGATAGATGGTAATTTAAGCGATATCGTAGTAACCATAATAAATTAAATCGGTCCATTAACAGACTAAACAAGGGTAATAAAAATTGACGTTGCGAACTACTCAAAGTTCGTACTCGTTGCATCAAACCCAATAAATAGTGACGGTCAATAGCCGCATCTAGTGAATATAATTGATGTTCTTTCTCAAACACGCGACGAGCCGGCCGCGCAATATCCGCATAAGGACCATTTTCTAGTTGTCGCAGTAATTCACTGACATCTTCCGTTACCAATAGATGTTCTAAGGGTAAGGTAGCAAAATTACCAACATCCATCAATTGGGCCGAGAGGTCAACGGCTTTCAAACCGGCAATTTTACCACGGACTATGGTTTTTAAATTAGCAATTTCACATTTACGTAACCAATAGATTAATAATTCACGTTCACTGCCGGCCAAAGGTCGTACTAACACTTGGAAATCATTGAGCATTTGTGTAAACCAAGTTTGTTCGATGACGCTGGTATCTCCTGAGCCTTCACCTAACCAGTCATCCACCGTTGCTGACCCTGTGCGTTGCTGACCTAATTGACCTAATGGTTGATTTAACCATTCAGTTAAGCGGGTTTCGGAAACTAAACGACTGGCTAAAATTGACACTCGTGCATTTAGATAAGCATAATTGCTACTCATTGTCCCACCTGCATTAACAGTTGTAAAGCCGCTTGTAATGCTTTAGCTTGATTCTCGTCGGCCAAATTGCGCAGTTTTTCCTGTTTTTCCTCATAACGTTTCTGTAATTCGGCCACCGTTTGATTAGCGCGTACCTGCGCTTTTTTCAGCCAACCAGCATGGAAGTCGGGCAATTTAGTTTTAAACTGCACTTCCATTTGATGTGCCTCCTCTAGGGCCTGCTGAATAATTGTTTCACGTTTGCTATTGGCTTTAGCCACTAACTGCTCGGCCTCAGTTTCTACGATTAGCAAGCGTTTTAAAGTATCTTCCATAGTTTTAACCTTAAATATTATATAATGAACGTAGTTGAGAGTGTAACCAAAAATTGGATTAACAGCAAGAGCAATAATAAATTTAGTCATGCCGTGGACAACGCGCCAGCGTGGCGAAAGGTGGATACAGGCGCGTCCGTACTGCATTCCCACGCGGGCGCGTAGAAACGAGAAAAACTTAATGAACGTTTGACCGATGGTAAGTTAGGAGAGTAAAATCAAATCATCAAGACCCTTCAATGATCATTTAGTTAACTTAAAATTTCTCATGTTACTCACCCCACTCTATCTGAAAAAACACGTTGACCGCCGTTTACGATTAGGTCATTTATGGATTTACAGTAATGAAATCGACACCCAGAAATCGCCACTGTCTCAATTTGAACCAGGACAACCGGTCACTATTTGTAGCCATAAAAATTTACCGCTCGGAACTGGCTACGTCAATCCCCATTCTCTCATTTGCGCCCGCATACTTAGCCGTCAGCCGACCACGCAATTAGACCAGACTTTGTTAGTACAACGTCTCAACCATGCTTTAATTCTCCGCCAACGACTATTTGACCAACCATTTTACCGTTTAGTTTTTGGCGAAGGTGATTTTTTGCCAGGACTGGTAGTGGACCGCTTTGGCGAAGTTATCGTCGCGCAAATCACTACGGCGGGCATGGAACGTCTTCGCGCTGACCTAATTGCCGCATTAGAACAAGTGTTACAGCCGCGTGCCATCGTTTTGCGTAATGACACGTCAGTACGTACCCTAGAAGGACTCGACCGCTATGTAGAAGTGGTCAAAGGAGAATTACCAGATGACCTCACCATCATCGAAAATGGAGTCCGCTTTCAAGTCCCGGTGTTAGAAGGACAAAAAACCGGTTGGTTTTATGATCATCGCTTAAATCGTCAGCGTTTGACGGCGTATGTCAGAGCACAACGGGTGTTAGATGTCTTCAGTTACCTGGGCGCTTGGGGAATTCAAGCGGCGGTAGCAGGCGCGAAAGAAGTCTGCTGTATCGACAGCTCGGCCAAAGCGTTGGAGTATGTTAAACACCATGCCCAATTGAATAACGTCAGTAACCAAGTCCATACTATTCAAGGAGATGCGTTTGAAACTTTAAAACGACTGAGCACAGAAGGACAATCATTTGACGTAATTATCCTAGACCCACCAGCGTTGATTAAACGCAAAAAAGACCAGCAAGCAGGAGAACAAGCCTATCGTCGTTTAAATTTCTTAGCCATGCAGTTATTGAATCCACACGGTATTTTAGTTTCCGCCTCTTGTTCCTGGCATTTATCACGCGAAAGTTTATTGGAATTTTTAAATGCCGCTAGTCTCCAACTGGACCGACCTTTACAAATTTTAGAAGAAGGTCAGCAAAGCCCTGACCACCCAGTACATCCGGCTATTCCCGAAACCAAATATTTAAAAGTGATTATTGGACGAGTTAGTTAGTCGACACCCGTGATCTAAGCACTTCTAGCAGAACGGTGAATGGTAGCGGAAATTACCACCATTAGAGTTGCTGTATTCCGAAGGCCGGGGTCAATGCTATATGGATAACACCCCTTCGAGGGGTGTTATCCCTGCTTTTGCCATCTGGATAACACCCCTTCGAGGGGTGTTATCCCTGCTTTTGCCATCTGGATAACACCCCTTCGAGGGGTGTTATCCCTGCTTTCGATAATCGACTCTATCCCTTGCGGTAGAGATGGAAATTGCTTAATCTAATGGTATTGATGGCCTGGAGTGACAATGCCATTTAGTTAAAGAATCCCCCCGGTCAGGTTTTAACCTTTTTAGACCTTCAAGGTCTCTTTCGCCGGCTTAACTTAATGGCAGTGGGCCTGGAGTGAGGGCAAAGAGTTTATCAAATCATTCATCTGCCATCACTACCGAAAACAGATAGGTGTCGAAAGTAGTTCCCGGAAAACCGAGAGAAACTGCTCTTGACATTCGCTCTAAATTCTGGCAAACTAACCTTTTAGTTTAGGTATGCGTATAGGCCATTTTAGCCTAATTACGCTAGGGAAGTTGGTGTAAACCCAACACTGCCCCCGCAACGGTAAATCAGTTAACATCAATCAACAAGTCACTGCGTAATGACGTGGGAAGACGATTGTTCAAGAAACCAAGGTTTCTGCTGTTGAGTCCGGAGACCGACCTACTAAATTTGGTAGTGAGGAAATCTGGGTGATAATCTAGGACTGGCAGTCCTTTGAGGACTGCCAGTCCTAAACCGCGTTACCACCTACATTTCATCACCACCCTAAATTTATAGTAATATCCCTCCGCCTTTGTACCTGAAGTCTGAGGGATAACACCCCTCGAAGGGGTGTTATCCCTACTGGCTTGCCAATTCATGGTGGGACAAATAGGTAAGGATATTACTATATTTAAATTAACATCGGTGTGTCAACAGTCAATTTGACCCGTTGACCAAACTATGGACGTTGCGGAGGGCAACGACTTGCCGGGTAACTATGCCCGTTAGGTAACTTTACCTCTGCAACCTTCTCAGGTCTATCTTATTAGCAGGAGGTTGTGTGAACACATCTGTATTTTACTGTGCCGTACCCGTAATGATAACCAGTTGGAGCACTGCAATAGCTGCCCCGTCAGATACTCTTCAAGAAATCGTTATCACGGCTTCTCGCACGGCGCAAAGTATCAACGAATCCCTAGCCGCCGTCACCGTCATCACTCGTGAAGACCTAGCACAAGTCCCCACTTTAACTTTGCCACAATTATTAAAGGCCCGCACCGGCTTGGAAATCGCCAGCAATGGCGGCTTAGGTCAAGCCACTTCGGTCTTCTTAAGAGGCACGGAAGCCGACCATATCGTGGTCTTAATTGATGGCATCAAAATTGGCTCTGCCACTTTGGGCACCGTGCCCTTTCACGATATTCCCTTATCACAAATTGAACGGATTGAAATAGTACGAGGACCGCGTTCTAGTTTATACGGCTCGGAAGCGATTGGCGGCGTAATCCAAATCTTTACCCGCCAAGCCGGAGCGCAATCACAAACGGAAGCCAGTGTCGGGGTAGGGACCGAGCGGACTTATCAACTCACCGCCGGCACCAGCGGGAGACCAGGGAAGACTTGGTATAGTTTAAATGCAGATTATTTAAGCAGTGATGGTTTTAATAATTGTCAAGGTAACCTAAATGCCGGCTGTTTCACGGTGGAACCGGATAATGACAGTTATGACAACACCTCCTTTGGCGTGCGCTTAGGACATCAATTAACACCACAATGGACGCTCACCGGGCAAGCGTTGCGTGTTGATGGCACCTCGCAATATGATTCACCAGGGAATAATAATCTGGACTTTATGCAGCAACTATGGGGAGTACAAACCGCTTATTTTGCCAATGAGTCTTGGAATATGAATTTAAGTCTAGGTGAAAGTCGAGATGAGGAAGATAATTTTGGTCGCTCCGAACTTCCCCAAGAAACTTATCAGACTAAGCGTACTGTCCTAAGTTGGCAAAATAATTTTACCGTAGGGCTTGACCAACAATTATCAGTCGGCTATGATTATCAACAAGATAAAGTGGATAGTTCGGTCAATTATATCGTGACTGCACGAGATAATCATGGTTACTTTGCACAATATCAAACTCAAACCTTGACGATGGGCCTGCGCCAAGATGAGAATGAACAATTTGGCCGTCATATCACTTATAACCTGGCCGCGGGTTATCCCGTCTCCACTATGACTCGTCTGTATCTGTCCTATGGTACAGCGTTTAAAGCACCCACTTTCAATGAATTGTACTATCCCGGCTTTGGTGGTTTTCCGGCGTTTGGAAATCCACAGTTACAGCCGGAAGAATCGCAGAGTTGGGAATTAGGAATCAAAGGCACTCAAGCAGAATATTCTTGGTCTTGGAGTGTATACCGGACGGACATCGATAATTTAATTGGTGGTTATCCAGCGGCCAATATTAATCAAGCGACTATCACCGGTAGCGAAGGTAATGTCCAATGGCAACGAGGAAGTTGGGAATTTTATGCCCAGGTCTCCTGGTTAAAACCGGAAGATAAATTGACTGGTCATTTATTACCTCGTCGTGCGAAAACCAGTTTAAATCTGGGACTAGCCGAAACGCTAGGGGCGGCTCGATTAGAACTGAACTGGTTTTACCAAAGTCATCGCTATGACGATGTGGCCAATACCCAAATATTAGACGGTTATCACCTATTCAATTTGAATGGCGAATACCGTTTCGGCCCGCATTGGAAATTGGTTGGACGCTTGGAAAATATGTTAGACGAAGAGTATCAAACGGTGAAATTTTATAATATGCCAGGCCGGTCATTGCTAGTGAGTTTACATTATCAATAACGAGGGCGCTGTGAGATTTGACAACTTTTCGAAAGTTGTCAAATCTAGGTGAGGTGCCCCCTTATAGATTTGACAACTTTTCGAAAGTTGTCAAATCTGGATTCTTATATGATTAACAAAGATTCCATTTATTTAGATTGTCCTTATTCGGAAAAAGATGAAGCTAAAAAATTAGGTGCCCGCTTTGATGGTATAGTAAAAAAATGGTTCATTCCACCGGGGCTGGAAATAGAAAAATTTGCCCGCTGGTCACCGAAACAACCTAATTTATTTGACGCTGAAACACCGCTGAGTAAGGAGGAAACTCGTGTCGGAGTTGAAGTACCAGTGAATAGGGACGACCCTCGCACTGATGGCATCGATTCATCGTTTTCCCATTCACCCCATCCTCAGAGTTTATCGCTGCATGAATTGATGTCTCAACTGAAACAGACGATTGAACAACACCATGCCACTCGTTATTGGGTTAGGGCCGAAGTGGTGAATGTGTCGGCCAAAAAACATGTTTATATAGAATTGTCAGACCATGATTCCAATGGACGAGAAGTGGCACAAATGCAAGCCACCTTATGGCAAGAGCGAGCGGCCAGTTTACTACCGCAATTTGAGCAACAAACAGGATTACCGTTTAAACCCGGCATTAAAGTGTTATTGCAAGTGCAAGTGCAATTTCATTCGGTCTATGGTTTGTCATTAAATATCTTAGACATTGATCCAAATTTTACCTTAGGAGACATTGAAGCTAAACTGATTCGCCTTCGAGCATTATTGCAACAAGAAGGTATTTATCAGCAAAATCGGCAATTGCCACCGGTGCGAGAATTTTGTAAAGTAGCGGTGATTGCACCGGCCCAAGCGGCGGGTCTAGGAGATTTTAAAAGTCAAGCAGACGTGTTAACGCAACAAGGTCTCTGTCAATTTTTTTATTATACCGCCAGTTTTCAAGGCGCACAGACCGTCAGCGAAATTCCCACCGCTATTCGTTTAGTCACGCAAGACCATCAATCCACACCATTTGATGCGTTAGTATTAATTCGTGGCGGAGGAGCAAAAAGTGATTTGTATCAACTAAATGAATATGACATCGCCAAAGCCATTTGCACAGCCCCGTTACCCGTGATCGTGGGCATTGGTCACGAACGAGATAAGACGTTATTAGATGAAGTGGCGCAACAGTCATGTCATACTCCCAGTCTAGTCATTGCTCAGATTACCACGACCATTGTACAGAATGCACGTCAAGCCAAACAACAATGGCAATGGTTGTTAAAATTGGCCAGTGAACTTACGCATACCGCCAAAGCCAACCATGAGCGTTTATATGCCACCCTTCGAGAACAGGTGGTGAAACGCCTCGGGGAGCAGAAAAAGCAAGTAGAAACCGTGAAGCAGCAAGTCAAACATGCCAGTGACCAGCAATTGAACAACGCACGTCATCAGATTAAATTGCTGATGGAACAGGTATTACTCAGCGATCCACATAGTATTATGCAACGAGGTTATGCAATTGTGCGAAATTCTGATAATCAAGTGCTTCCCACTAAAGCCCTGGCCGAGATGGAAAATAGTTTGATTATTGAATTTCAAGATGGACGGATTCATTGCCAACATTATAGTGATATTCCTACCTAGAGGTCCCTCAATGACTCTAAGTTTGAACCCTGATTTTCTTGATTATAAGTACTGAAGCAGAAATTTTCTCGTATTGTCTTTCGCCCCTCTCCCTCTGGGAGAGGGGCCGGGGGTGAGGGAAAATACCGCTGAATTTTTGCTTCAGTACTTAATCATAATGTTTCAAGAGAATCCTGGAATCAAAAAGGTCCAGACGTATCAATAAGCAGGAATATTACTTTAGATGATATGAAAATTACCACAATTACGTTTAACATGAAATTTAGCGCAAACAATTATGTCAACCGCCGCCAATACTTATTTAGAAAATTATCAAAAACTCAAACAAATTGCTGACGCTATTCGTCATCAAACAGAACCAGATATTGATAAATTGGTTCTATTGGTAGAACAAGCCACAGTGGCTTATAAAAACTGTCAAGCACGAATTGAAGCGGTAGAAAGTGCTTTAAAGAGTGTCAGTGAAAAATAATACTAGCAAGCGTAGGGTGCGTTAGGCGCGTCTTTTTGCGCCGTAACGCACCTCTCTTGGTAGTCCCTACCAACTAATGGAGGTATTAAAATCCAGGTGCTAACTTTCCT
>DZAL01000217.1 GCA_022729575.1 Thiomargarita sp. | reverse complement strand
CCGTATAAGTCAACAGGTGATCCGTTTCATTGGGACCAGGATTAAACGTGGCCCAGCCGTTGAGAAGATGAATCCCCGTATTTTCTAACACCACGGGCGGGTTGCTGGCAGTGAAAGTGGGAATGTCATTGACTGGGGTAATCGTCACGGTAATGGTAGCGGGTGTGGAATCCACGGTGCCATCGTTGGCTTTGAAGGTAAAACTATCGCTACCATTGAGATTGGCAGTAGGGGTATAAGTGAAGGCACCGGTGGTAGTATTAATCACGGCGGCACCTTGGCTGCCATCAGTGACGAGATGATAAGTTAAGGTGCTACCTTCCACATCGGCGCCTTCCACGGCACCATTCCCAACGGTATCTTCATTGGTAGTTAGGTTGCCGTTACTAGCGACGGGTGCATCATTGACCGCCGTGACCGTGACATTAACCGTAATCGTTGCCACGCCATCCACCTCTGCTACCTGCACTACAAAACTGTCAGTGCCGTTGTAATTCGCAGTGGGAGAATAGGTGATGGTGGGGGACGCACCAGTACCAGAAACGGTTGCGGTGCCATGAGTAGCAGGGGTGGCAAGAGTCCACGTCATCGTATCGCCTTCCAGATTCGTCGCCGAAATGGTCGGGGTACTCCAGGCCGTGGGAAAACCGTCTTCACTCATGGTTGCAGACACCGAGGTACCCTGGGCAATCACGGGTATATATCTGGTGGTAAAGGTGACATCACTGGCATAACTGTAAATTGTACCGGTGGAATTGGTCGCGTAGGGGCGTGCATAATACGTGGTGCCTTGAGGAGTTAAGCCGGTTAGCGAACCAGGAATAGAGCCTATCCCTGTCGGGCCATCAGTGGTACAAGGCGTGGTGGGACTAGCACTGGTCGCATAACAAATGCCGCTGGCCGTGACCGCAGAGATTCCCGCGTCAACCACGGTGCCACCAACGGCAGCGGTGGTGGCGGTTAGTGCGGAAACTGTACCAGTGGTGACATAAGGATAGCTATATTTCCACGTTGCGGCGGTCCATGATGGACCATTAAATAAGGTGCCATCATGCCCGTACCCGGTCAGGTCGGGCAAAGTAGAGCCTGAAGTCTGGTCAAAGTTGTAATAGGCCACCAAATTGGCTTCATTGCCAACCAGGGTTTGGTGCAGGTTGCTTTGAATCTGGGTTTGGGTGCGGGCTACATTCCAAACTCTGAACTCGTCTATTTGCCCGTTAAACCATCCCGCATTTTGAGAAATATTTCCGCCGAATCGCGTCACATTACCCGTGGTAAGATTCCGTAAAGAGGCATTATCGGCAACTTGTGTGTCCAGAATGCCGTTGAAATAGAGTGTGATGGTGGTCGGATTTCTTACTATGGCAAAGTGATACCAGGCCCCAGGAGTTGGGGTAAAAGTACCTGACATAGGTAAATATGAAGAGGAACCAGTGGCCAATTCAAACCCCTTGCAGTGGACAATAAACCAATTACCTGCGGCGCCAGTCTCAACGGTGCGAGTGGAATAAATATAACCACTGAGGACATTTGGCTTTATCCACCCTTCTAGCGTAAAGTCGGAAGTGCCCAGGTTGACATCACTCATCTGCACATAAGTATTCGCGCCGTTGAACGAAAGCGCATTGCCAGGAGGCGTTGCATAAAGAGGAGCAGTGCTTACCATCAGTAAACCTACAGGCCAGAAATAAGATTTAGAAAATCGGAAAATTTGGAAAATCGAATGACTAACACTCGCCAACTTTCGTACCCACTGAGGTACGGTCTTGATAGATAAAGATTTCATAATGAGTTTCCTTTAAAGTAAAGTGTCTGAATGAATATTAGGTATTTGTATGTTTTTTGCCCACCTTCATCGTCATCAAAGTTTCGTGGTAGGCAACGATGTGGGCAACGATAAACCTATTGCCCACCCTATCTGGCAAGCGTAGGGTGTGTTAGGCGCGTCCTGTGGCGCCGTAACGCACCATTCTTGAGGATAATCAATCGTCAACCAAACCATCAAGAAACAGGTAAGGGGAGAATTTACCAAAGGTGCGTCGCGGCACCAAAAATAACCATAACCGGAAGATACAAAGAGGTGCGTTACGGCGCAAACCGACGCGCCTAACGCACCCTACGCTCACTGACTAGCGCCGGTGGTGTTAAAGTTTTAGATTTTTTGACAACTTTCGAAAAGTTGTCAAATCTGGCTGGGGCAAATTATTCTACCACGATAATATTCTCCTGGGGTAGTTTTAGATTTGACAACTTTCAAAAAGTTGTCAAATCTGGCCAGGATGATTTATTTCACCACGATTCCACCCGGATCCACAATCCGTCCATCCACCCCGGTACTATCTCCCAATTCACCATCTTTTAAGGTATAAATCGCTTTTACCACAGATTTACCCCCTATCATCACGGCTTCAAAGGTGACGTTGGGGAGACTATACCAGCCAACCGTTTGGTCATTTCCTGGTACCAGCGGCCCAAATTTGCGGAAAATTGCATTACGTTTCACCGCCGTGATGGCATGAGAATACAGGCTGACTTGAGTTTGTACACAACTTAACTCAAAATAAGTCAGTCCCTGGGGAAACCGATGATTCTTGTTTCGACCGGGATATTTATCGGGCAACTCCCCATAAACATTGGTAATTGGGCAATTCTGGTCGGTTTGCAGAGTCAAGTACAGACCACCGACCGCATCGGTGAAACTGGCGACATGATTTTGTTGACTATCCCGAATGCCATCGCCATTACCATCGCCCTGATTCGGGGCTGCGTCCTCGATGGCGGAAGGAATCTGGTCAAAATCTTCATCAAAGGTAGCGGGATTCGGCATAAACGTGACCCCACAATTTTTGGTGTCGGTTAGGAGCACTTGACCGTTACTGTCACAATCCCCACTGAAGGCTTGAAATTGCCAACCGGCGGCGGGTTGTGTTTGCAGAGTGACGGCGGTAGCATACGGATAGTATACGACACAAGTGCTAGGACAATTCAACTTGGTCGCTGTGACCGTCCCTTGACCAGCAATGACCACGGTTAAGGGTTCGTCGATTAAATGAAAATAAGCGACACACAACTTTCCACCATCCATTAATAGTTGGCCATCTACACAATCCTCATTGCCACCCCAACTACTAAACCGGGAGCCGGTGTCAGGCGTTGAAGTGAGAACGACCGTCGTCGCGGTTTTGACCATTTGGGAACAAGTCTGGGGGTTGCAAGTTAAGGTGCCATCAGCCGCTTTTTGGCAATCACTGCTTTGACAAGAGAGGCCCGTATCGGTGGTGACTTTGCCACTCCCGGTCCCATCCGATTGTAGAAAGAGACCTAAATATTCAGGTAAAGGTGGGGCCACGAGGGGCGGTGGCGGAATAATCGTGATAGTTACCGTGGCAATATTGGAATCCATAAAGCCATCATTCACTTTGAAGGTAAAGGTATCTGTACCCGTTTGGTTCGCATTGGGGACATAGGTAAACGCGCCCGTACTAGGATTAGTAATCGTCGCCGTACCTTTGGTGCCATTAGCTACAATGCTGTAAGTCAGTGGGTCAGCATCAATATCTGTGGCTGTCAAAGTATTACTTAAGGCGGTATTCTCCGGGGTGGTAAAACTACCATTATTGGCGATAGGCGCCGAAACCAGGATAGTTATCGTGGCAATATTGGAATCCAGGATGCCATCATTCGCGTTGAAGGTAAAGGTATCCGTACCTTTTTGGTTAGCATTGGGAGTATAGGTAAACGCGCCCGTACTGGCATTGGTAATCGTCGCCGTGCCTATGGTGCCATTGGCTACAATGCTATAAGTCAGTGGATCTGCATCTAGGTCCGAGGCAATCAAGGTA
Source organism: Thiomargarita sp. (assembly GCA_022729575.1). Taxonomy (GTDB): domain Bacteria; phylum Pseudomonadota; class Gammaproteobacteria; order Beggiatoales; family Beggiatoaceae; genus JAABRD01. The sequence continues at coordinate 6,373 of DZAL01000217.1, read as the reverse complement.
TTGTTTAATGCCGTGTTCTCATGGGTGGTAAAACTACCATTGCTGGCGACAGGAGGATTATCAGAAATTTTCACCGCAAAGGCATCATTGGCACCACTGGCAAAGGCATTAATCGGTGTTCCCCAACTAGCATTCGTATATGATGCCACATAGACATTATTGCTCCCATCCACAGCCATGCCATTACCTTCCTCAGTGCCGGTGCCTCCCAAAAAAGTATGCCACAACCGATTGCCGGCGGAATCTAATCTGGCAACCAGGACATCAGTACTCGCTGTATAGGCTCTGAGCGGTGTTCCCCAGGTGGCAGAACTATCTCCCGCCACATAAATAACGCCGCTCCCGTTCACTGCTATGGCTCGAACAGCATCAGTGCCTGTTCCTCCTAGGAACGTATTCCATTCTCTAGCACCGGTAGTGGGATTTAATTTCGCGACAAAGCCATCAAGACCACCTACTGTTGCAACATTGACTGGTGTTCCCCAGGTGACAACGCTCATTCCTTCCACATAGACATTGCTACTTCCATCCAGGGCTATGCCTTTACCCCAATCATTGTTGCTTATTCCTCCCATGAAAGTATTCCACTGCCGAGCGCCGGTGGAGTTCAATTTAGCCACAAAGGCATCTAACGCTCCTACTCCTGTATGGGCAACGACGGGTGTTCCCCAACCGGTTGTACTATCTCCTGCCACATAGACATTGCCGCTTCCATCCACAACTACGGCTCTGCCGACATCATTGCCTGCTGCTCCCATGAAAGTATACCATATCAGACCTCCAGCGGAGTTTAATTTAGCGACGAAGGCATCATCAGAGCCTGAATGGGTAACGACCGGGGAGCCTAAAAGGCCAGTATTCCAAGAGGTATTACTAGCGCCTGTCACATAGATATTGCCGTTCCCGTCCAAGGCCATGCCGTGGGTGCCACTGCCTATTCCCCCCAAGAAAGTATACCACAATCGGTTTCCGTTGTGGTCTAATTTAACCACAAAGCAATCAACGGTGGCTGAAGAATAGGTACCAATCTGTGTTCCAGTCCAGCCGGCGCTGTTCCCACTGGTGCCTGTCACATAGACATTGCCGCTCCCGTCCACAGTTATACCAGCGCCATCATCACCGCCCGTTCCTCCCATAAACGTATTCCATACGACGACTCCAGAGGAATTGAATTTGGTGACAAAGACATCACTACTGCCCGCATAGGCATGAACCGGTATTCCCCAGGTAGCATTGGTCCGTCCCGTCACATAGACATTCCCGCTCCCGTCAACGGCTATGGCAAAGCCAGTATCAGCACCCGTCCCACCCATGAAGGTATTCCAGGTAATGGCGGGATCAATAATCAACGGATAGGAGGGGTCATAACTGCTTGCGGTAAAGCCCGCCTCATGAGTATCTTGCTGTTGAAATGCCACTTTCACCGGCACTTTCTTCTCCCCAATGTCCTGCCAAGCGACCGGCGGTGATTCATTCAAATAGCCGGTTTCAAAGTCAAAGCGTAACCCGCCATCAGTCATCACTTTCACGGGCACATTGTAGCGCAACTTGATGTTATTCACCTGGGCAAACGGGGCCACCGTGTAAGTGCTTTTGACTACACCGCCCGGTGTTTGTTCATAGACCAGCGTAATGCCTTTCCACAAACTGGGATAAGTGACCTTTGTCAGAGGCAACACTTTTGAAGAGGTTTTAGTAACCTCGGTGGTCTGCGGAATAACTCCAGCCGTGCCAACAAATTCAGTTGACAGCAGATGGGAACCGGTGGCCAAATACATCTGCTTGGAGTTAAAACCTAACACATGTCCGCCCGCAGTGAACTGAAGTAGGTCCTTTGTCACCGAGGGGTTTTGGTTCGGAATAAGCTCACGGTCGGAGAGCGAGTTGTCTGCATACGCCGGTGAACCAGCCGCACATAATCCCCAAAGTATCAGAGACAAACCACCTGCGGGCAATTTGACTCGCAGTGGTTGGGTGATGGTCTTTCGTAAGCCATTCATCAAGGTAGCCACAGGCGTTCGGTTAAGGGCACCCAGACTACAGCTTAAAGTGATTAGTCCAGCAGGTGGATAAGTTGCTTGCGGAACTATCTCGGTATGAGTTTCCAAATCAGGAAGACTTAGAAACTTGGTGGTGTGTAACTCTGTTGTGTTCATAATTCATGGTCTCAAAAGTAAAGTGTCTGAATAAAGGTTAAGAAGAGTCAAATCGGTTCAGACCAACCGAAGTGACCTTCGTAATGGTAGAATCAAATTCACCACAAAGGGAGTGTGTATGATTCTACTATTGGGTCAATAGCCAGCGTAGGGTGCGTCCTACGCACCATTCTCAAACGCAGGGCAAGTTCCCCCAAAATGGCGAAACGGGCGGAATTGAGAAAGGTGCGTGGGACGCACCCTACGCTGGCTTACTAGACAAACAGGGAGTCAACGTCCAAAACTAATTCTGGCAATACCACCGATCGAAGTTGCTCCCCTGGTCCAAATTGACCATGCAATGAATACTCCTGCGTCTCATTGAGGAGCGTATACACTTCAATAAATCGACTCCGCGGGTCCGCCAGCCAATATTCCCGAACACCAGCCCGTTCATAAGCGGAAAACTTGATATAACGGTCGGTACGAGTAGAAGAGGGCGAAATGACCTCCACAATTAACTCTGCTACCCCGTTGAATAGTTTATCCCCAGGGCGCGGTTGTCGTTCCCTAGTAATAAAAAACACATCGGGCTGGACCGGTCGCGCAATATCGGATAAATGAACTTCAAACGGGGCAACTAGCACCACGCCTAATTGGTGTTGGTCAATATATCCGCCTAGCAAGCGGTCAAGTTTGCTCACGGTAAATTGATGGTCATAATTGGGGGCATTACTCACGTATAATACTCCTTCAATAATTTCATAACGTTTTCCGTCCTCAGGCAAACGCAAGTAATCTTCATACGTCCACTGGCCTAGACGTGGCCATTGAGTTTGAATGGGTATAGGCCGATTCACCAGTGGGGTAGGAACTGTTAATGCTGCTGATTGTATCATGGTATACTCCTGAATTAAGACTACACTGAGTTCTTCGTGCCAAAGTTTCACTGCCATTAAGTTCAATGCGTAGGGTGCGTCCCACGCACCTTTCTCAAATGTAGGGCAAGTTCCCCCAAAATGGCGAAATGGGCGGAATTGAGAAAGGTGCGTGGGACGCACCCTACGCAGGCTGAAGATTGGAACCCCAGAAGGTGCGTAGGACGCACCCTACATTCCCATCAAAATCACTGTCTTTCCTTCTACTGCTACTACTTCTCGATAAATTCGTTCTTCCCAAGTTTTCCCCGCCCGCGTTTCAAAAATAATCAAATAGCCACGGTCGAGTCCTAAGCGATCCAAATAACGGGTAAGTTGTTGTAAGCCCTCGTCACGACTCTTGGGTTTACGATACAACTTGAGTTCGATGACAAATTGTTCCCCACCGTATTCTAGCCACAAATCACAACGACCATTACCGGCCACCATTTCTCGCTCAATCCGCCCGCCGGCATTGACCACTCGTTGCAGAAACGCCATTAATAACAACTGTCGTCCCACTTCCCGAAAATCATATTTTTCCAACCAGGCCTCAGAATTATCGCGGTAAAACTCCTGAAAGGCTATTAACAGTGCCTCCAAATCTAAGTGTCCCTGTTTGACATACCATTGGCGGTCCACCAAGTCTGGTGGCATAAATTCCTCAAACCCGAAAGCTAACACTCTGGGAATAATCTCTTGGTAAATCGGATTAGCAAATCGCACCGGCGGTTTGGGCGCAATCAATCCTAAGTCACGAGTATAGACCAGCGCGTCATTTAACTCGTCAAACGCTGGCGTTTCCCCATTGATAATCGCTTCTACCACCGGTTTGACCTGTGGTTCGCGTAACTTGTCAATCAAACTATCCAAATGGGTATCTCGCCGTTGAATTAATTCCTCCTTGGCTTGGATGACGTGGGCTAAGGTAATGGGTTGGGAATAATCATTTTTCAGCACTTTGGCGACAATTTGTCGGGCTAAGGCATTGGTCAACCAGGGTTGTCCTTGAGTGAGACGATAAATCTCCTGCTGAATTTCGGGCAGGAAGACTTGACCGGTTTCCTGTGTATGTTGGGACAGCAAGGTATTCACCTCGTCTGGAGTGAATCCCAACATGAACAACGATTCGGTTTTAACATTGAAGGGGGAGCCGGTGCCCAAACTGGCACTGTCAGGACGGAGCCGAATTTTGTAGTCACGGACATCACGTAGGCCCACTAACGCGAGAGAGTGAGGAAAGCCCGTGGGACGGGCTTCAAAGCCGGAGCGTAATTGACGCAAGAGGGCTAAGAAGAGGTCATCCATCAGGGAATCGGCTTCGTCGATAAATAAGACCAAAGGTTTGGGATTTTGTAGGGCCCACTGATTCAAATAACCTTGTAACCCAAATTTCGTAGTGTCATCAGTGACCTCTGGTGGCCATTCTCCTTTTGGCAAATATTGAATCGCTTGTCGCTGAAGGCCGGCGGCCACAATTTGCATGGCCTGGTCCGCATCACGTCCACTGGCCGCCGCTTGGATATTGACCGTCAACGCGGTGTATTGCCCTTCCTGATTCAGTTGGTGCATTAACGCATATAAATAAGTGGTTTTCCCTGTTTGACGGGGAGCATGGATAATAAAATAATGGCGACCGTCAATTAGTTCGCGAATGCCAGATAGGCGTGGCAACGAATCCACTACGTAATGAATATCCGGCTGACAAGCGCCGGCGGTGTTAAAGAATTTGTGCATAAATATTCTCCTGGGGTAGTTTTAGATTTGACAACTTTCGAAAAGTGGTCAAATCTGGCTGGGACAAATTATTCTACCACGATAATATTCTCCTGTGGGTAGTTTTAGATTTGACAACTTTAAAAAAGTTGTCAAATCTGGTCTGAACGATTTATTTTACCACAATTCCACCCGGATCCACAATTTTTCCATCCACGCCCGTACTATCTCCCAACTCACCATCTTTCAAGGTATAAGTCGCTTTTACCACTGACTTCCCGCCTATCATCACGGCTTCAAAGGTGACGTTGGGGAGACTATACCAACCCACGGTTTGGTCATTCCCTGGCACCAGCGGACCAAATTTACGGAAGATGACATTGCGTTTCACCGCGGTGACGGCATGAGAATATAAACTGACTTGAGTTTGCGCACAACTTAACTCCAAATAAGTCAATCCCTGGGGGAACAGATGATTCCGGTTTCGGCCTGGATATTTGTCGGGCAACTCCCCATAAACCTTCGTAATCGGGCAATTCTGGTCGGTTTGCAACGTCAAGTACAGACCACTAACCGCATCGGTGAAACTGGTGACATTATTTTGTTGTGTGTCAGGAATGCCATCGCCATTACCCACCAGAAGAGATGGCGGCCTGGTTATTCAAAAACTGAGTGTTAGTCAACACTGCACCATTCACGCCACCGCCACCGCCAATGGAACCGCTTTGATTATTGGAAATAATCGTGTTGGTGTCCGTCAACACTCCTCCAACTCTCACTCCACCGCAACCGGCGGCGCTATTACCGTCAATCGTACTATCCGCTATGGTGAGATTGCCACCGAGAAAAACACCGGCACCCTGTCCGCTAGAAATGTTATTTAACAACTTCACCCGGTTCAACGTGAGTGAACCACCGCTGTAAATTGCACCACCGTCAACGCTGGAGTTAGCTTTTTGGATAGTGACATCATTGATAGTCACGCTAAGGGATTAATGTCAAAGATGCGGTTAGTCCATCCAGTCCCACCTTCAATAATAGTGGTGGTTGCCCCCGCCCCATTAATGGTAACGCTGTTAGTTTGAACATACAGTCTAATGTCACTAATTGGCGTTAAAGTATAAGTCCCAGCGGGCACATTGATAATATTAGGTCCTGCGGTAATATTGGAAGCCAGAATAGCGCCGCGCAGACTGCAAGTGATGGCACAAACCCTCTCCCAGAGGGAAAGGGGCGAAAGAACAATGGTTATGGGATGCGGAGTCCCCAAACACGTTTTGGGCCCCCCGCGGGTGTCGTCCCCAAACCGGTTTTCCTCGTTCCCACGCGCCAGCGTGGGAATGCCGTGAGCAACGCGCCAGCGTTGCGGGAAAGGGACGCTGGCGCGTGGGAACGAGAAGAAACCTACTGGTGTGCATAGAGTAGCCCAGAGGGAGAGGGGCGAAAGAACATACGAGAAAATTTATACTTCAGTACTTAGTAGTATTCAGGTAGAGGTGTACAACCCTAGTATGCTACACTTAGGTTAATGGAGGAATTGAAGTAGGGGTCGCTTCGAGTAGAGGTCGATAGAAGTAGCGGTCGCTTGGAGTAGAGGCTTTAGCC
>DZAL01000043.1 GCA_022729575.1 Thiomargarita sp. | reverse complement strand
TCTTGACGCAATTTAGATTTGATTTAAATTTGACAACTTTTTGAAAGTTGTCAAATCTGTTCAAGCCTCCAACGCCTGTCCCCTAACTTCACGACTATCTGGTCCCATTAAATATAAATACATCGACATAATTTCTGCCGGCAGCGGCAAAGTAAGAGGGTCTTCGGCGGGATAAGCCGCGGCTCTCAGCGCCGTCCGAGTCGCCCCAGGATTCAGGCTATTCACTCGTATTGAAGTATTCTCTAATTCATCCGCCAAAATCTGCATCAATCCCTCCACTGCAAATTTAGAAACTCCATAAGCTCCCCAATAGGCACGCCCTTTTCGACCCACGCTGGAGGAGGTGAAAATAATGGAAGCATCATCAGAGTATTGCAGTAATTTTAAGCAAACTTGGGTAATTAAAAACGGGGCATGTAAATTGACTTGATGAACTTGATACCAGGTTTTCACGTCGTAGTGTTCAACTGGGCTTAAATTACCTAACAAAGACGCATTATGCAGTATTCCATCTAGCCTGCCAAATTCTTTTTCTAAAGTGTCCGCCAAGAGTTCATAGTCTTTCAAACTGGCCGTTTCTAAATTCATTGGAAAAATAGCTGGTTGCGGATAGCCGGCCTGTTCAATTTCATCATAAACGACCTCTAGTTTACGAATGGTACGCCCCAGTAAAATCACGGTAGCACCGTGCGCCGCAAAACTGGTGGCCGCGGCCCGGCCAATGCCGTCGCCCGCACCGGTGACTAGAATAATTCGATTCGCGAGGAGAGTAGGTAGTGCGCTATAATTTGTCATATTTTATAATTGCTCAGTGGCCATCGCCGTTGGGTTGGAGTCCGGAATTTATTCCGTTAAAGTTAGACTGGCTCAGGGACCAGAATGGTATTTTGGGCCATTGGGGCCAGAGTCGGGTAATCCAACGTGTAGTGGAGGCCACGACTCTCTTTTCTCAATAATGCCGAGCGTATAATCAATTCGGCCACTAAGGTTAAATTTCTCAATTCAATCAAATCATTACTGACCCGAAAATGACTGTAGTATTCATTAATTTCGGCTTGCAACAGTTCGACCCGACGTTTGGCTCGTTGTAACCGTTTGGTAGTGCGGACAATGCCTACGTAATCCCACATGAAGCGGCGCAATTCATCCCAATTGTGCGAAACCACCACTTCTTCATCGGAATCGATGACCCGGCTTTCATCCCAGGCTGGCACTGCTGGAGGAGGAGGTACAACAGCTAATTGCCGTAATATATCAAGACCGGCCGCATGAGCAAACACCAGACATTCCAATAATGAATTACTGGCCATTCGATTAGCTCCATGCAGTCCCGTCGAGGCCACTTCGCCGATAGCGTAAAGTCCAGCCATATCGGTGCGACCATCTCGATCGGTGACTACACCGCCGCAAGTATAATGCGCCGCGGGGACTACCGGAATCGGCTGATTGACCATGTCATAGCCTAATTCTAGGCAACGGTGATAAATATTGGGAAAATGTTCAACAATAAAGTTGGCTGGCTTATGGCTAATATCCAGAAAGACACAATCACAACCTAACCGTTTCATTTCATGGTCAATCGCCCGGGCCACGATGTCGCGGGGTGCTAAGTCACCGCGCGGGTCAAAACGAGTCATCAAAGGCGTGCCGTCAGGCAACAGTAAACGTCCACCTTCACCGCGGACCGCTTCACTGACCAAAAACGATTGCGCCTTGGTACTGGGGTGATACAGACAGGTGGGATGAAATTGAATAAATTCCATATTAGCCACTCGACAGCCGGCACGCCAGGCCATGGCTATACCATCACCGGTGGCCACGTCGGGGTTACTGGTGTATAAATAGACTTTGCCCGCGCCACCGGTGGCCAGAACCACAAATCGCGCCAGTATTGACTTGACGCTGGCGGTGTCTCGATTGAGCACATAGGCCCCTAAACAGCGAGAGGTGTTTAGTCCAAATTTTTGGCCAGTGAGGAGGTCAATCGCAATCTGCCGTTCTAACCATTGAATATTAGGATGAGCTTTGATTTTCGCTGATAACGTGGTGATAATGGCACGACCGGTGGCATCTTCAGCGTGAATAACCCGGCGGTGGCTATGCCCTCCTTCACGAGTAAGGTGATAATGGAGAATACCTTTCGCATCAGATTTCTGAGTAAACGGGACACCTTGTTCAATTAGCCAGTTAATTCGTTCAGGTCCTTGGGAAACCGTAAAGTTGACGATGTCGGAATCGCATAAATCAGTCCCAACCGCTAACGTGTCTTCAACGTGGGAAGTTAATGAATCGGCGGCATCTAAGACCACGGAAATACCACCTTGTGCGTATTGGGTGCTACTTAGCTCAAAAGTAGCTTTGGCCAAAATGGCCACGGTGGCATGGTTGGCTACCTCTAGCGCTAAACTGAGACCGGCGGCACCGCTTCCAATAATTAAGACATCGTAGTAATCAGCTTGTGGGGTCATCGCTGTTTAAGTCCATTTGTTAAGAGAATAAATGAAACTATATAACTCCAAATTTCCAGATTTGTTCCAGATTTGACAACTTTAAAAAAGTTGTCAAATCTTTTCCAAATTTCCAGATTTGACAACTTTTCGAAAGTTGTCAAATCTTTTCCAAATTTCCAGATTTGACAACTTTAAAAAAGTTGTCAAATCTTTTCCAAATTTCCAGATTTGACAACTTTTCGAAAGTTGTCAAATCTTTTCCATGAAGGTGAGTTAGATAATTTATAATTAACCGGCTAACCAGGTCAAGAATTAATTTAATTAATTTATAGTGTGCTTTTTCTTAATAAATATTTTATAATTGTAAAAAATTCATGGTTAATAATAGAAATGGCCACCCATCATTTTAAAATATATATTTTAAAATCAAAATATTACAAATTTTTAACAGCTTTACACTAGATTATTGTATGAAATGTTCATACAAATAGGGCATAATGTAGTTAGTAGAAAATAACAGTGAGTAATGAGCAGTCATAATCAAGGATTGTTCAAAAATAATACCATGGGGTTTTATTTAACATCATCATTATTAAACAACAATTTTTATAAGTTTTTCAACCTTCATGTAGAAAGTATCTATATGTAAAATATACACTTTTTCAAATTAAACTTGCACTTTGGTTACAATTCGGTAAACTATTATGCTAGAAGAACGTGGGATTGTGGTGAAAGTTGATGAACAATTTGCTACCGTCCAAACACAACGCCTGGTTGGTTGTGGTCAATGTGCAACTAAGGCTGGCTGTGGCACCAATAATTTAGCGGAAATGTTTGGACGAAAATATACTGAGATAAAAGTGGCTAATTTACCTGCGGTTAAAGTAGGCGATACGGTCATCTTGGGTTTGGAAGAACAAGCCTTGGTAAGAAGTGCCCTCGTTTTATATTTAATGCCACTCTTGGGTTTATTGGCAGGAGCGTTAGCGTATGAAATGGTCACTCGTGTTAACCAATGGCCTCACTTAGAGCTATTAACGATCCTCAGTGGGTCAATTGGTTTTGCCGTAACACTGTTTTGGGTCAAACGATTATCACTCAGCATGTCGTCCAACCCTCGTTATCAACCAGTGATATTGGAAATTGTGGCTCACCTTACACCACCTAATGAATATAGTCCTAGCCAGTTTCTCGTCAAGATTTGACAACTTTCGAAAAGTTGTCAAATCTAAACCGCGCGGAACAGAAGTAGGCGTAGGTGTTAATGACCATCTCAATCAGTCTTAAAAATTTTTATTTATTTATTTTGAACTATAGAGGAATTGTATGAAGCGAATTAGCTCATGTTTGTTAGGTAGCCTGCTGTTATGTGGATGGTTAACTGTACCGGTGTCAGCCAGAGAATTGCCGGAATTTACCAAATTAGTAGAACAATATGGACCGGCGGTAGTCAATATTAGCACTACGGCTAAAAAACTGTCACCTCCCCCTGCTACTGAGGATGACCCATCAGCGGAAAAACCGCCTTATCATGGCATTCCGGGAATTCCTGAAGATAGCCCCTTCAATGAATTTTTTCGTCGCTTTTTTGATGACGAAAACGGTGGAATCATGCCAGAACATCCTGCCACTTCACTAGGTTCCGGTTTTATTATCTCCACGGATGGTTATGTCATCACTAACAATCATGTGATTGAAGATGCTAAAGAGGTGATTGTGCGTTTAACTGACCGTCGCAGTTTTAACGCCAAAATCATCGGTTCAGATAAGCGTAGTGATATTGCGTTACTGAAAGTGGAAGCCACTGGTTTACCCGCAGTTAAATTCGGCACCGCAGTGGATTTAAAAGTAGGTGAATGGGTGTTAGCCATTGGCTCTCCCTTTGGCTTTGAAAATTCGGCCACGGCAGGCATTGTCAGTGCCAAGGGACGTAATTTACCCAGTGACAATTATGTACCGTTCATTCAAACCGATGTCGCCATTAATCCTGGTAATTCTGGTGGGCCTTTATTCAATTTAGACGGTGAAGTCGTTGGGGTCAATTCTCAAATTTATAGCCGCACCGGTGGTTTTATGGGTTTATCGTTCGCCATCCCGGTGGATGTTTTGAAAAACGTCGTGGAACAATTGAAAGCCACCGGTAAAGTCTCACGCGGCTGGTTAGGAGTGTTAATCCAAGATGTCAACCGTGAATTAGCCGAATCCTTTGGGATGGAAAAGCCACAAGGGGCGTTGGTGGCTAAGGTCCTACCAAAAAGCCCAGCGGAAGCGGCTAAATTCAAAGTCGGTGACATTATTATCAAATTTGATGGCAAAGAGATTGAACGTTCAGTTGATTTACCGCCGATTGTGGGCAATACTAAGGTCAACACCTCGGTAACTACTACTGTTATTCGCAATGGTAAACAAGAAACTTTAGAGGTCACGATTGCCGAATTACCATCGGAAGACGATATTGAAGCCGTTAGTAAAGGCGGCAATAAAGCGACCACTGATGAACGATTAGGCTTGTCGGTGCGAGACTTAAATGAAAAGGAGCGCAGCAGTAGTGCCAACTTGCCAGAGGGCGGCGTGTTAGTAGAACGAGTCACTGAAGGGTCCGCCCGCGAGGCCGGTTTACGAAAAGGTGATCTGATTTTGCGAATTGGTGATACTGAAATCAAGGATATCAATCAATTCAAAGAAGTGCTCAATAAATTGGAACCAGGACAATCGGCACCGATTCTGGTTTACCGCAATGATTCACCACTCTTTTTAGCTCTGAAAATTCCAGCGGCCAAATGAGAGAAAGACCTACTTTGACGCTTTACACCCGGTCCGGCTGTCACTTATGCGAAGAGATGATGCAGGCGGTAGCGCAACTACAGCCACATTATCAATTCTCGTTAAATGTGGTCGACATTGATGCCGACAGTTATCTACAATTGCGCTATGGTGACCGCGTACCGGTGTTAGCCGTCGCCGAACAAGAACTTTGCCACTATCATTTCAATAAAGAGATAGTGTTAAAATATTTGAGCTAACTCTCTAATTTTGGAGTCCGGAATTTATTCCGTCGCGCCGTCGCCGTCGCCGTCGCCGTTGGAGTCCGGAATTCATCCCGCCTCCAACGGAATAAATTCCGGACTCCAACGGCGACGGCGACGGGATGAATTCCGGACTCCAACGGCGACGGCAATCGAGGTTAGCAGTCAACTTTTATGAAGAACATTCGTAACTTTAGTATTATTGCTCACATTGACCACGGTAAATCAACTTTAGCCGACCGCTTTATTCAACTCTGTGGCGGCCTAACTAAACGGGAAATGTCAGAGCAAGTATTAGATTCCATGGATTTGGAACGAGAACGAGGTATTACCATTAAGGCACAAAGTGTCACTTTATACTATCAAGCGAAGGAGGGTCAAACTTATCAACTTAACTTCATTGATACTCCAGGACATGTAGATTTTTCTTATGAAGTTTCACGTTCTCTGGCCGCTTGTGATGGTGCCTTATTAGTGGTTGATGTCGCCCAAGGCGTGGAAGCGCAAAGCGTCGCCAACTGTTATACGGCCCTGGAACAAGGTTTAGAAGTGTTACCGGTGTTAAATAAAATGGATTTGCCTTCAGCGGACCCAGATCGAGTGATTCAGCAAATTGAAGAAATTATTGGCATTGAAGCCAAAAATGCTGATCGGGTCAGTGCGAAAACTGGTCAGGGAGTCGCCGAGTTATTAGAAACCATTATTCAACGGATTCCTGCGCCTAAAGGTAATCCCGACGCACCATTAAAAGCGTTGATCGTTGATTCCTGGTTTGACAATTATTCAGGAGTGGTGTCGTTAGTACGAGTCATTGATGGTAGTATTAGTAAGAAACAGAAAATCATGGTCATGTCAACGGGACGTTGTTTTCAGGTGGAAGAATTAGGTATCTTTACACCAAAACGGCAGGCTCGGGAGAGTTTGGCCACCGGCGAAGTGGGATTTGTCATTGCCAACATTAAAGAAATTGATGGCGCACCGGTGGGAGATACTTTTACCGCGGCGGACCGGCCGACCGAGACCGCTTTGCCAGGATTTCGTCCTATCAAACCACGAGTCTTTGCTGGTTTATTCCCAATAGATTCAGCGGCTTATGAAAGTTTACGCGAAGCGTTATCCAAACTAAAACTCAATGATGCGGCGTTACACTATGAACCGGAAACTTCTCAAGCCCTGGGGTTTGGGTTCCGCTGTGGTTTTTTAGGACTCTTGCACATGGAGATTGTGCAAGAACGATTGGAGCGAGAATATGAACTAAGTTTGATTAACACAGCCCCGACGGTCATTTATGAGGTGCTCACTACCCAAAATGAAATCATGTTGGTGGACAACCCGGCTAAACTGCCAGCGATTAATCACATTGCTGAAATGCGAGAGCCGATTATTGAAGCCAACATGCTGTTACCTCAAGAATATTTGGGTAACGTGATTAATTTATGTATAGAAAAACGTGGTGTGCAAAAAAAGATGCTCTATGTTGGCTCACAAGTCTCGTTGGCTTATGAACTTCCCATGAGTGAAATGGTACTGGACTTTTTTGACCGACTCAAATCAGTGAGTCGTGGTTATGCCTCCTTTGATTATATTTTTTTACGATTCCAAGCCGCCGACCTGGTCAGACTCGATATTCTCATTAATGGGGAGCCGATAGATTCTTTATCGCACATTGTCCACCGTAGTCAAAGCCAATTTCGTGGTCGTGAATTAGTAGAAAAAATGAAAGAATTTATCCCACGCCAAATGTTTGACGTGGCCATTCAAGCGGCCATCGGGTCTAATGTCATTGCCCGGCAAACCGTGAAGGCGTTACGTAAGGATGTTACTGCTAAATGTTACGGAGGTGATGTCACCCGTAAGCGAAAGTTATTAGAAAAGCAAAAAGAAGGTAAAAAACGAATGAAACAAGTGGGGTCAATATCGATCCCTCAAGAGGCTTTTTTAGCGGTCTTACATGTTGGCAAAAAGAACTGATAACTCACCTTACGCACCCTTGGTAGGGGGAGTCCAAGACATGTCTTGGACTCCAAATTTATGAAATCAACCATGCCAATATTTTTTAATAACTAAATATCAAACCAACCGACGAAATTATGACTTGGGACTTAGCAACAATTTTAGTCATTTTAACAGCCCTCAGTGGGATAATTTGGCTGTACGACATATTCTATTTAGCACCACGCCGGAAGATAGCGCTCAATAGCCTCTCCGCTTCGGCCAATGACGCGGACCGGCAAGTAGTAGCCCATCTTCCAATCTGGGTCGACCTGTCACGTTCATTATTTCCGGTGTTTCTTATTGTCCTTTTACTACGCTCATTTTTAGTCGAGCCATTTCGAATCCCTTCCGGCTCGATGATGCCAACTCTATTAATTGGTGACTTTATTCTGGTCAATAAATTCGCTTATGGTATTCGCCTGCCTATCACTAATACCAAAATGATAGAAATAGATAAACCACAACGTGGTGACGTGGTCGTCTTTCGTTATCCAGAAGACCCTTCAATTCCATTTATCAAACGGGTGATGGGGCTACCGGGTGACCATGTTGCCTACAATGACATCAATAAAATGTTTTATGTGAATGGTGAGCCGCTCACTCAAGAAGTCATCGGAACTTATCAAGGCATCGGGGCCGGTAGCAATATGACTGGCGCGGAAGAACATTTTGAATACTTATTACCCAAGTTTAAACATCAGATTTTAGTGGCGCCCAGACAAGTTAATCCCGGCCGCTACAGTGAAATGACAGTGCCGCCCAAAAATTATTTTGTCTTGGGTGATAATCGTGACAACAGTCGTGACAGTCGCTTTTGGGGCACGGTACCAGAAGAAAATTTGATAGGCAAAGCCTTTCGCATTTGGATGAACTGGGATTTACAAAATGGCGGAATTATTAGTTGGCACCGTTTAGGTACCAAGATTCAATAGGAAGCAAACTTTTAACACGATCATGAAATTATCGCTTACCTTACGCGCGGGTTAAGTCAACCACCCCCAACCCCTCCTTATCAAGGAGGGGGGGCGCATCTACTCCCCTCCTTATCAAGGAGGGGGGCGCATCTACTCCCCTCCTTATCAAGGAGGGGTTGGGGGTGGTTAAGCGTAAGATGAGTCCATGAAATTACTCTCGTTTATTTTACACCATCAACATTAACATTTTTATTTTTCAACTCACTAGGAAACAAACTTATGCGTAACTACTTGATTACTAAGTCTCGACAACGTGGTCTGGCCAACTCGACCATGTTTTTTCTCCTCATTGCCGTCATCATGGGCGTGTGGTTGTTACTTAAATTGATACCTTTCTATATGGAAAACAAAGCGGTCCGCAACGTGCTCGATGAATTAGCCACGAACACGGAAATTCAACAAAAAAGCCAGTTGGACATCAAAAGAATGTTCTTAGATAGCCTGGCTGCCAAAAACCAAATTCGTATTAATAACGATAATTTTGATGACTATATCAAAATTGTCAAGCCAGTGGAAGGAGGGGTTGATATTGCGGTCCATTACGACCAAGAATCCCGCATTACTGGCAACCTCTACTTCCTGAACAAATTTGAGAAATCGGTAGAAATTCGCTAACTTCGGATGGACTATACCCGTTTACACCAAGCATTAGGTTACTGTTTCAAGCAGGAACATTATTTGACCACCGCACTCACTCATAGTAGTGCCGGTGCGCCCAATAATGAACGTTTGGAGTTTTTAGGTGACGCATTATTGAGTTGTATCGTTGCCGAAGCCTTGTACGACCGTTTTCCGTTTGCCAGCGAAGGTGAATTGACCCGGTCACGAGCCAGTTTAGTGAAACGGGACACCCTGGCTCAAGTGGCACAACACTTGGAATTAGGTCATTATTTACGTTTGGGGGGAGGTGAGTTGAAAAGTGGCGGTTGGCAACGAGCCTCCATTTTAGCTGATGCCCTGGAAGCATTGATTGGTGCTATCTACCTAGATGCCGGCATGGAAACTTGTAAAACCGTTATTTTACGATTCTTACGAGAACACCTCGACCGCCTCTCACCGCATGACATTGGCAAGGACCCCAAGACCCGTTTACAAGAATACTTACAGGCCGAACAACAACCACTCCCCACTTATCAAGTCTTAACGATTGATGGTGCACCTCATGCCCAATTATTTAAAGTAGAATGTCAGGTGCCCAGTTTATCTCAATCCACCTACGGGGTAGGTGATAGTCGTCGCCGCGCGGAACAAATAGCCGCGTCCCAAGCTTTGAACCTGTTACTGCACCATGACAAAGGATGATGAATTACATTATTGCGGTTATGTGGCTATCATAGGTCGTCCTAATGTGGGCAAATCCACTTTGTTGAATCACCTGTTAGGACAAAAAATTAGCATTACCTCAGACAAGCCACAAACCACTCGCCACCGTCTGTTAGGAATTAAAACGACAGAGCATTATCAAATTATTTACGTGGACACCCCAGGTTTGCATCAAGACCACCATAACGCTATGAATCGCTACCTCAATCGGGCCGCGGCTAGTAGCTTAGAAGGTGTAGATGTGATTGTCTGGTTGGTAGAGGCTTTACGCTGGACTGCAGAAGATGAGTATGTCCTCTCGACGCTGGCTTCCAGCACCGTACCGGTAATTTTAGCGGTCAATAAGGTCGATAAAATTAAAGATAAACCGACCTTACTGCCTTATTTACAAGAAATTTCTACGAAAAGGTCGGTTGCCGAAGTGTTTCCGATTTCGGCCTTGACCAAGAAAAATTTATCTGAATTGGAACATCGTCTTAGTCAATGTTTACCGTTAGCGGTGCCCTTATTTTCAGCAGACCAGATAACCGACCGCTCGGAACGTTTTCTAGTGGCCGAATTAATTCGTGAACAACTAATTCGTCGCTTAGGTGCGGAATTGCCTTATCGTCTGACCGTACAAACCGAATTTTTTGAAACCTCTACGGACCTCATCCAGATTTCTGCGATTATTTGGGTAGAACGTCCAGGGCAAAAAGCGATTGTGATTGGAAAACAGGGGCGAATGTTGAAAATAATTGGACAAGAAGCGCGTAAAGGCATTGAAAGTTTGCTCGAACAACATGTCTTTTTGCAACTGTGGGTCAAAGTCAAAGCCGGTTGGAGTGATGATGAACGGGCGTTACGACAATTAGGCTATACCGAGTGATTAAATCGGCACCGGGCCAGGTTCGTATTATAGCCGGTCAGTGGCGTGGCCGTAAGTTGAAAGTTCCGCAGCAACCCGGCTTACGTCCTACCCCGGACCGGGTACGTGAAACCCTCTTCAATTGGTTAGCGTTTGACCTACCCAGTCGCCGCTGTTTAGACCTCTTTGCGGGGTCTGGGGCACTAGGCATAGAAGCGGCCTCGCGGGGAGCAGCAACCGTAGTTTTGGTCGAAAAAGACCGTACTACGGCCCAAGTGTTATCCCAACAATTGACGAATTTAGCCGCCTCTCAAGTCGAGGTTATTCAAGCCGACGCTTTGTCGTTTCTACAGCAAATCTCCCCCAAGCCGTTTGATATAGTCTTTTTGGATCCGCCGTATGGACAAAATTTATTAGCTCCTATTTGTGACTTACTAGCGCAACGAGGTTGGTTAACCGCCTCGGCTTATATTTATTTAGAAGCCGAACGTCAGTTAGATATTTCAATGGTATTACCGACGGGCTGGTCAATTATTCGCCAGTTGACTGCCGGCCAAGTCGCTAGTTATTTGGCCATAACTAGGGTAGGTAGGGTGCGTTAGGCGCGTCTGTTGGCGCCGTAACGCACCTTTTTTTGGTATCCCGAAATGGTGCGTTACGCTATCGCTATCGCTAACGCACCCTACGCTTGCTACTCCAAAAGATGTGTGCGTAAGGTGAGCGTTTCATTTAAAGTTCATGTTCTACAATTGTCCCAACAATTCTCCAAAATCTCGCACATTTCTAATCCCGCCTAAACCATTCTCAATATGGGCCACGATGGCTAACGCTAATTGTTGACTATCTTTAATTCGATGTCGTTCTATCAACAGACGTTCATACAGCAACGCATATTCTCCTAACAAAGTAGGGATGAGAAATTCTAAGCCATCTAAGACGAAATCTTCGCGTTGCGTGTAGTCGTAACCTTCTTTGAGAGAACGAGCGAGGGCGATTCGAGCCAAAATATTGGGGGTGATTCCAGTACGAGTTTTGAGAAATTTGAGCTGTTCGGAGGCTTGTTTAGTGAGATGAATACGATTGGGTAACATGTGGTTTTTGCGAACTAGAGTGGTTCCTCCGTACCTTGGTCAAGAGGAGAATTGGGAAAGTTAAGCAGCTTGTTCTATTCGCCAAAAATATCCAGGGTGAGCAAACGCATTGCCGTGGATCGAGTCATATTGTAAATGATAAGCGTGAGAAATATCCGTACTGAGAGATTGATAAAACTCTCTATCTACTTCGGTATCGGTGGATAGAATCACGACTTGATGACTGGCTTGTGGAAAGTAATATTTGACCAATTTGGAACGATGTTTAGAATCTAAGCGTCCTAATGGAGTGTCAATAATAATGGGTAATTTTCGGCCAGAAGTTCTAGCCAAAGCTTCTAAAATCGCAATCGCATAAATTTGCTTTTCGCCGGCAGAAAGTTGATGCTTGCTAATACGGTGACCCTGGTCGTCCAATAAACTGACCATAAAAGTGTCGGGATCAATTTTTGCTTGTAAGGGGACATCTTCTTTACGTGACAATCGATGAAACGCTTGAATAAATTCATCTTCTAATTCCTGAAGTCGGCGGTGCGCGGTGCGTTGTGAAAACTCTTCTAATAAATTTCTGGCATTGTTGGCATAAACCAAGGCTTTGTGGTCACGCCAATGCTGACTCTTTTGTGCTTGCAACTGCTGGATTTTGCGCACTAATTCCATTGCTTCGCGCAACCAACTCCGGGCTTGTTCCAATTGTTGCTCGGCTTGAGCCTGCCATTCTCCTAATTGCTGCATTTTTTTCTTAAGGGTGGCCAAATCAATTTTTAAAGAAGAGGTGGCCGGGGCTCGCTCTAATCTTACACTGACTTGTTCTATCTCCTCTTGTACCGCTTGCCAACGTTTTTTCAAAATAGCAAAGGATTTGGCGCTTTGTGGTATCACTGTTTGAATCCAGTGTTGAAATTTAGCTAACACGGTGTCGGAGAAATCGTGACGAATTGAGTTTTGGCGCTGGCTGGATAATAAGTCGGCAAACGTCTCTTCAATCAAGTTACTGACTATTGGCGTGTATTTTTTGGGTAAAGTTTCAGCGATTTGTGCATTTAACTGTTGTAATCGCGGTGATAAAATTTCGCCTACCCCCCGTTGCTTTTTCCACTCGGCTTCTTTTTCTAATTGTTTGAGTAATTGGGCTAACGATTTTGGCACCAGGCTGAGTGGAAATGCTTCTCCCAATAAGTCTTTTAGTTGGTTTTCTAACTGCGTTTTTTCGGCTAACAAGCGTGCTTGGTTTTGTTGCTCATCTTGTCGGGTTTTTGCATAAGCTCCCCCACCATCATTAATGAGATTTTCCAATTGTTGAATGTCTTTTTGCAACGCTTTAATTTTTCTACGTAATTCATTGGCCGTCGCGATAGCATTATCTTTGTTCGCTAAAGTGACTTGTAATTCAGTCTCTAAGGTTTGAATCTCTTGATTAGCGGCGGCAGGTAAGATGACTTGTTTTTGACCCTGTAGATAAATCGCTAAGTCGTTGCGTAAGCGTTCAATCAGATCTAAACCGAGTAGTTTTCTAACGGCTTGTTGCAAAATATCGCCGGTGTCATCGTCGGCTAATTCCGCAATTTTTTCGCCATCAAAAAAGAACAATTCTGACACGCCAATGGGGATGAGTTCATTTAAAAAGGCTTGACAGAGGTCAATGGAAAATTCTTTTAAAGGTTGTCCATCTTTGGCAATGGTGAGCGTTTCTTCGAGGTCCCCGGCTTGCAGATTCCAAGCGCGTCGCAGATAATATTCGTTAATTTCACCTTGTCGTGCATAAGTAAAAGTTAATTCAATGGCGGCGGCATTGGCAACAATCAAGTCATGACGACCTTTATGAATGGCTTCTGTTAGCGTCTGATGATAAGTTTTTTTGCTCATAGTGGGTCCAAAACTTTGCTTACCATAAAAAGCTAATCGGATTGCAGTTAACAGGGTAGTTTTACCAGTACCATTCAGTCCACCAAATAGGACAATTGGACATTTACGCCCGTACCTTTGGCGTGGTGTGAGGTCAAAACTGTGTCGTCCTTGGAAGAGACCAAAATCGCATAAGGTGAGGTTTTTTAGAATCATTTTTTCTAATTAAGTGGGTCGGAATCAAAATTTGCCGAATTTTAGCCAAAACGTTAATATTTTTATTATCATTGTAAATTATATGTAATTAATCAGTGTTTCTGGAATAATGAAGCAATTTCCGCAAACTCCGTTATTCTAGCACTTTTTATGAATAGTGGATAGTGGATAGTTGATAATTTTATAAAAAATAGGTATATTTACTCATTTAATCTTTAAATTATTAAGATACCCTAGGCACAATCCCCAATGCCATTAAGTTAAGCCGGCCAAAGAAACCTTGAAGGTCTAAAACCAGACCTTCAAGGTTAAAACCTGACCGCGGGATTCCTTAACTTAATGGCAGTGAGGCACACACACCCGCCCTCCTTGCTAAGGTTACGGCGTTGGAGTCCAAAATTTCAGCTTTGACAACGCCGTCTCACTTCGAGCAGTCTCGTCCAAAGCTGAAGCTTTGGACTCCAACACGGCTTAACTTAATGGCAGTGTGGGTTATGCGTAAGGTGAGTTGGTCATTGACTTCATTCGGTTTTGTCCATCTTGATAAAAAAATGACTCAAATGTAGAGAAATAATTTATGGAACAATTGATTAAACAAACACTATATATGCTGGCCAAATTGTGCAATAGTGACCAGGTAATTTTACTTAACGTAGAAGACAATAGTATTGGTGTAGTCATTGGCGGATTCAACAAAGGAGAGCTGGCCTTGCCCGGCAAAACCTTAAAGTTTAAAAACACGCCCCTAGAAAAGATTGTAACGACTAAACAAGCTCATACTTATCATGCCGATCTGGTGGAGGAGCTACTGATTCCTACTTATAAACCGTCTGCTCATAGTATCGGTTGTTTATGTATTCCTTTGTTGAATGACCAGAATAAAGTCATTGGTCTGGCTTTGTTGTCTCAAAAAGCCGGCCAGCCGTTACCGTCGGACCGCGCTCAAATTTTAAGTTTGTTGCGTCCGTTGATGGCTTCAGTGATAAATGCGGCCATGGAAAATGAACATTTGATTCAAATGGCGACGACCGATAATCTCACGGGTTTATATAATCGACGTTATTTTGAGACACGTTTGCAAGAAGAGTTTACCAGAATTCGTCGACATGGAGGAGGAATGTCGTTGATGTTGATAGACGTGGATCGCTTTAAACAAATCAATGAGACTTGTGGTTATCCTGAAGGTAATCGTTTATTGCAGGAGTTGGCTAAATTGATTGCTTTGTCGATTCGCAAAGAAATCGATATTCCCAGTCGTTATGGTGGTGAGCAATTTATTCTGTTGTTGCCTAGTACGGAAGTGGATGGTGCTTATGTGTTAGCCGAGCGTATCCGCAAGCGTTGTGAGCAGTTTCGCTTTATGACGCTGAAAGGGATTCCTCTTAAGATGACGGTGAGTATTGGCATTGCTCATAGTTTGGATGTTGTACATCAAGAAAATATTGGGGCCGATGGGGAGGCGGTAGCAGAGGTAGCTCAGGTTAATTTAGTGACTAAGGAGGAGTTGTTGTATCGGGCCGATACTATGTTAACAGCAGCTAAACAGGCAGGTAGAAATCAAATTATGGTGTGGTGGTAGGGTGGGTAGTGTCAACTCACCTTACGTACAACCACCCCTAGCCCCTCCTTGCTAAGGCGGGGAATACCCACTACGATGCCAATGGTATTTACTCCCCTCCTTACCAAGGAGGGGTTGGGGGTGGTTGTGACAACTTTTCGAAAGTTGTCAAATCTAAGTTCAAGAGTTCTCTATTTATTACCACGTTGTTTCAAGGTCAAGGTGCAACCTTTATCGATCATCGCAGGATGCCACAATAAATCTTTTTGCAGCGATCCGATTACGGTCTCACCGGTCTTACCTCCCGTCATGGTCACTTGGTAGGTTTCAGTCATTTGGTATTGCTGCATGTCTGCCACACTCATACCACTATGATATTGAGCCAAGACATTATCAGAGACACCAGGCCATTTGAGCATTAAGGTAAAGTCAATCTGGCCATTGTCATCGCTGAGAAAATCTTGTGCTGCGGCCGCCACCAATTCCGCATCGCAACCTTCTTTGGGCATCGGACCGGCGGGACATATCTTCACTGCGCCGGTGCTGGTGAGTTTAACCGCTAAACCACCTTGGCTATCTCCTTCTAGGTTGTAAGTATTGATCCAACCCGTGACTGGCACCCATTGTGCGACCGACCAACCGGTTCTGACACTCTTAACCGTGTTATCATTCTTATCGACAATCCAAGTTTCAGGTAACAACGCGCAAATGCTGGTGTCAGCCTTATCAAAACCAGCCGTCATGGTTATCGCCCAAGGTGTACCTGGATGTGAAATCGCGCTGGCAGGATTGGTATTGCTGGCATATTCTTCTAAATTGGAATAGCCATCATCATCGGTATCTGCTGTCGCATCCACCGTATCCAATGGATTCAAGTCATTTTGCGCTTCCCATTCATCGGGAATACCATCATTATCGTCATCCGTATCAGTAATGTCAGGTGCGCCATCGCCATCCGTATCGGTATCTTGGGCACGGGTAACAATAGTGGAATCGACTCCACCTATCAACTCACCATCCACATATTCTTGGATACTGAAATGATATTCGCGTGAAGTTCCTGCTTCTGGCACTGGCTCATACGCTGAGGTTTGTACCGTGATTGGAACTTCCTCTTCACCGTCCATGGGGATACCAATAATCTTCGCCGGGGTATCACTCAATTCTACTAACGTGGTACCTTCTATCGGCTTAATATTTTCGCCTTGACCACCCGCTTCTTGCCAACGGTCAAACAATGGCCCCAAATCCACCACCAGTCTGGTACCGTCATTCTGTAACAAATGCTCTGGCTCCTCAAAGACCAAATCAATATTAGCCGGTTTGGTGTTTGGATTTTGTACCGTCACTTGATATTTATCGGTGACTTTGGTGGTCAAACCCACGATGTCGAAGTTACGCCAAGCAATATTGTTGTTATTGCTGGTATTCCGTTCGGCATTGGTGCCTTCTGGGAACTTTATGGGGTCGGCATCGTTGACTAATCGCACATAGAAGCAGTAGTGACCTGGGCCAGGCACTTGGTCCTTGGTCCAAGGGATGATGACAGTTTGTTGCGCATTGACCGCCAAATCACTGACCATCGCGGTCCCGACCGCTTTCCAATCTTTCGGCCACGCACGACCTAAGCTGGCTTTAATGTAATAGACTTCGACTTTGGTATTCTTGGCCGCTAAAGTACCACGGTTACGCACACGCACGCTGACAAAGTTGTCTTGACCTTGTTTGACATTTTGATGTTGCAGACTGCCATCATTTTGATTACGCAACCACACATCGGGACTAGTCCAGATATTCTTGCTCACCGTGTTAGGCTCTGCACCATTATCTGGGGCTGGGTCAGACACCCACACATCGACTCGTGGGACACTGGTTGCTAACCGTGGATTAGTCTTATTTTGGTATTCAACTAAATTCGTCGCACCATCATTGTCCGCATCTTCTGCCGCGTCAACTTTATTCAAGGGATTAAAGCTATTTTCCACTTCCCAAGCGTCAGGAATCGTGTCGCCATCATCATCCTCATCCGTCACGTCTTTGATACCATCGCCATCAGTATCCGTGTCCAACGCTCTGGCTTGCACTAAGAAGTCAACACCACCAGCGAGTTCACCATCAATCTCTTCCTGCATACTGAAGTGATATTCTTTGGAGGTACCGGCCACGGGCATCGGCTCAGTTGCTTCCACGCGGACGCTGAGTTGAACTTCCTCATTAGCATTCATGGGAATACCGATAATCTTCGCATCGGAAGTCAATAATTCCACTTCAGTGCCACCCAGTGCTTTGATATTGTTGCCTTGCGCACCTTCGCTGACCCAACGGCTATATAATGTGCCTAAGTCAACAATGACTTTAGCACCTTGGTTAGGTAACATCTTCTCCGGTTCGGTAATGGCAATATTGACCTTGGCCGCCGTCGGCTTAGAGTTTTGGGCCATCACTTCAAATTTGGAACTTGCTTGGGCTAACAGACCGACCACGTCAAAGTTACGCCACACGATATTGTTACTGTTGCGCGTATTTTGCAACGCATTAGTGGTATCGGCATTGGCTTTAATAGGGTCATCGGCACTGACTAACCGCACATAGAAGCAGTAGTGACCGGGTTTAGGAATAGTGCTACTTGGCCAAGTCACCACCACTTTTTGACCCGCTCCAGGCGCAAGTTCAGCCACCTTGGTGGTGCCCACTAAATCCCAGCCTTTGGGCCACGCATTGCCTAAACCGGCACCTTTGTTCATGCGATAAACTTCTACCGTCGTGTCTTTCGCAGGTAAGGCACCGCGGTTGGCCAGATTGACATTGACAAAGTTATCTTGTCCAACTTTGACATTTTGGTGTTTATTTACTCCATCATCTTGGTTACGTACCCACACATCTGGACTCACCCAAAGGGTCTTGCTGACGCTGTTAGGTTCTACCCCTTGGTCTGGCGCGGGGTCATGGGCCCACACATCGGCGCCCACTTTCTCTTCGGCCACGACCAAAGGCATATTGGTCTGCATCTTGAAGTTGGAATCCTGAGTATGTCGCTCGGCAAAGAAACCGTCCATGGGATAGGTTTGGCCCACGGTCAATCCTAAAGTATCTAAGTTAACCGAGGCAGGAGAGGCACTATGAATACCACCAATATCAACGACCAGTTTGTTATTGATGAAAATCCATACGTCGTCATCACCGGTGAAAGAGAAGGTTTGTCCTTTCTGGTAAGTGAATTTAGTATGTACTTCGTAAGTGAAGTGATAGTTGTGACTCTTGCCTTCGTTGCCAAGTAATTTACCATCGATGGGGAAAAAACCGCCATTGGTAGCACCTGGCAGTTGTTTGCTGTCAAAGGTGTATAGACCGCTGGCATCTTTTTTTAGTTCCATGGTATAAGTCGTGGTCTTCTTAGGATCCGTGCCATTGTACCATTCTCCTAGCTTGGTGATTAGGCACGCGTTACTCGCAACTGCTACGGGCTTGCCATCCGCACCTAAGTCTTTTTGAACACATCCAGTTTTCACACCCATGATGGTAGTTTCAAAATCAGGATTTTTGGTGGTGGCGGTGCCCCAGCCCGAAAAATCGCGCACGATGCCTTCTAACGTGATGCTGGTTAGAGTCGTGGTGGCTCCCCCAGAAGACGGCGGAGGAGTCGTGGTGGCGGCTACTTCCTTAGTACAATCTGGACCGGTTACCATCCCCGTATTATATACCGTAGAGGTCTTGGCTAAGACCGGCACGTCCTTTTTCTGGTAGGCTTTATCCATGGTGACAGTGAACGTACCACCCTTCGTATCCCACTTAATCAGTGGAGAACTTTTTACCGTGGTAGTAGCACCCTCTGAGGGATCGGCATTACTGAGGTCACCGCTAGGTTGTTTGGTGCCACCCCCTGTGATGTTCGTCACCTTATCTAAGCAGGCACCTAACGATAAATCCCAGTGGCTTAAGTCCTTTCCTCGGACCTGTTCAACCTTATAGGTCCAATCCTTACCTGACTGGCTGGTGAGTGCAATTTTATATTCGGAAGTATCCTGCTTCGTTGTCACTGACACGTTTACAGAATCCGCTGCCTGAACGGAAGCTGTTGCTAAAGATACAGATGCTATCGTCCCAAGGGCGATAGCGATAGATTTATGTAACGCGGTCATGGCGTTTCTCCTTATTTACTCGTTAAACGAAAAATATTCCTTGATTAATCAATTTGGTAGTAGGTGATGGGCAAGGACTGGCAGTCCTCAAAGGACTGCCAGTCCTGAGATTTTGCATCACTACCAATAATTTTTTAATATTATTGGTAAAATTAAAAATTTTGCTTGCTACCAATTGATATTTACTTTGCTACAAAATTTCCAAAACACCGTTGTAGGTTGGAGTAAGCATTAGCGAACTCCAACAATGGTCATGAAATTAAAACGAAATGATTGGGATTCGTTAACGCTCACTCCAACCTACAAAATTTACAACCTACAACTATAACTACTTTATTTAAGTATGCGAAAAATTCTGGAATCGTATGAGAAAAATCCTTAACTTATACAATAAATCTAAGCAAAATTTAGTCCATACTTAATTATTCTATTATGATTACATAAACTAATGATTTTTTATTTACAGAATTAATGATTTTTTAAACGATTAGACGATTAAACAGTTGCTGATTTTCAGCAAAATCTGCTGATTTTCAGCAATACGTTAATAGGTTAATTCTTTCAATCAAACCAATTAAGCCAATTAAGAGAATTAAGATAAAGACAAAAAAAAATGGGAACTGCCGTATTTGGCAATTCCCATTTCAAGTTACTTCACAAGAAGGTAAGTAGATTGATTATTTATGACCACTCTACTTACTCCACGACTTTCCGCTAATCACTTACTTGTTATTGCGTTTTTTCAAAGTGAGGGTGCAACCAGCTTCACTCATGCCTGGATTCCATAAGAGGCCCTTCTCAAGCCCACCAATGATCTCAACACCCGTCTTGCCGGCTATTGCGGTGATGTTGTAATTGGCCCGGACAGGAGTTCCATCTATAAAACTACCCTTCTTTACGAGTTCTTTAATACCATCTTGGCCGTACCGTATTACTTCATAAGCCGGTACTAAGACGGCATCAGGAACACCCGGCCATTTTACGAGCACGGCAAAGTCAACTTTACCATTCTCACCAGTGGTGAATGCCTGTGTGTCAACGGCATTGCCTTCATTGCAACCGCCCTTCATAACACCGGCGGGGCAAATCTTCACATTTTCATCACCAGACAAGGAAACAGGTAAGCCACTGCCGGCTATTTCACCTACTGAATTTAATGTATCTAAGTAGCCGTCCATAGGCACCCATTGTTCCACGATCCAGCCAGTTGTAAGATGATTCTTACCAATAATCTTCTTTGCATCTTTGTTCATAAGATTACAAATGTTGTCATCGTAGAAGCCACCGACGATGGATGTCACGTATTCCGTCGGCGGTGGAGGACATTTATTAGAAACTAGCATACTGCAATCTGGCCCCATAATCATGCTGGTAGAATAACCATTACCCGCTTTGGCAAGCACTTCTACAGTACTCACGGCATAATCACCATCCAG
Organism: Thiomargarita sp.; assembly: GCA_022729575.1. Classification (GTDB taxonomy): domain Bacteria; phylum Pseudomonadota; class Gammaproteobacteria; order Beggiatoales; family Beggiatoaceae; genus JAABRD01. The sequence continues at coordinate 14,041 of DZAL01000043.1, read as the reverse complement.
AGTGAAACTGAAAGTACCGCCTTCGGAATTCCACTTGATACCCGACACACTACGGTCTTTAATACTACCATCTTGACCAGTTTCAACGCCATTAGTCGCATCACTGACTTTAGCTACACAATTAGGAACAATTAAAGTCCAGTGACTTAGATCTTTGCCACCCGCCTTGTCCACTTGATAAGTCCAAGTGTTGCCTTCACGAGTTACTACGAAGTCATAACTGTTAGTGCCCTTATCATCCGCCCAAGACACCGTGGTGCTGGTTGGTGCATCGGCACCGTCGGTACCACTGCAATCGGCAGTCGTCTCAGTGTTGCCAGAAGTCGCAGGTGTCTCGGTGCTACCAGAAGTAGCAGGTGTCTCGGTGCTACCAGAAGTAGCAGGTGTCTCGGTGCTGCCAGAAGTCGCAGGTGTCTCGGTGCTGCCAGAAGTCGCAGGTGTCTCGGTGCTGCCAGAAGTCGCAGGTGTCTCGGTGCTACCAGAAGTAGCAGGTGTCTCGGTGCTAGGCATCGTACAAGTTGCAGGAACAGTGATAGTCGCCGAGTCATTAATCTTACCCGTTGAGGAAGTATTTGCTTTTCCAGTAGCACCCTCAGTGACCTGAAGATGTACTTCAACAGGGCTGTGAGAGCCAGCACTTAATGGGAACGAAGCTTCGTAACCCTTTAAATCTCTATCCACGGTAACCCACTGAAAATCAGGTGGAGTACCATTGTCGCCGGCGCTACCGTTCACCACTTTACTGCTTTTACCACCATTGGTGACCCACGCATCGTCGTCAGATAAGATTGCCTGATTACCCGCCGTCTCCAGCACTAAAATATACATGGTATCGGCATTGCAGTCATAGCGAGAGTACATGGTTGACAAATGTACCTTGCCAGACCCCTCACAATCCCCATTGGCACCGACACTCCCCGCAGTACACATCTTCGCCGAAAAATCTGGACTACCTGCACCAGTATTCCACTCCGAAATGTTTCCGTCAACTGTGGCTGTACCCGCAACCGGGGATATCGCCGCAATATAATTTACTTCGGCGGTGGTGGTAGTTGTGGTAGTGGCACCGCCACTGCCTCCACCCCCTTTTTGCGCATAAACATTCACACTCACCATGCTCGTCAAGCCCAACAAAGCCATGCTGAGTACCAATTTCTTTCTTGAAAATTTCATAACTACCTCCAAAGTGTTGCTTTTTATAATACTTAAATATTGAAAGTAAAAAATTTCACTCTTTTAAAACTAAAATTTCTAGGAATCGGTTTCTGCCAATACTCATTTAGGTGGTAATCTAATCACACCAAAATCATCTAACTTACCTGAAGTATCAATGAGTCGTTATTTTTCAGAATTGATAATATCAATGCAAATTTAATACCAATATTAATTATCAAGGTACGCTAAATTTACTAAAATTTATTCCAATTTATAAAACATCAGACATCATTGATATTTTCACCAAATGTCCTATCCATTTTAACATTGAAGATTCTAACGCTTATTACGAAAAAACGCACTAAGGATTTTCCTTATTTTATTTTTCAAAACTAAATTTCTCTAATCCCAACCAGGAGTACAAAGCGAAGCTTTGTTACAAAGCTTCGCTTTGTACTCCTGGAATGCTGATATTTCTTAAATTTTAATGCTTACTCCATTATTTTACATCGCAAATTGCATTGCATATTGCAAAAATAATTGCTTTTTGAGATTTTGATAGCTTTCGAAAAGTTATCAAATTTTTCAAAATAGCTTTATAATAAATGGACATAGCAGATTTGATAACTTTAAAGATTTGACAACTTTTCGAAAGTTGTCAAATCTCTGGACTAACCGACCATGTATTATTCTGAACTCCTCAACTTTGAATCGTTAGAATCGGTGATCGAACTTCGTCAAGCAGATGACCAGAATGCGGCTAAACAACTGGTCAGCACGTTTGTATTTTCCGACGAATTAACCGACCGTTTGATAAATTTAGTCTTTGTGCAACTGCAATTTTATCCTCCCAGTGATAACAAAGGACTCTTCATTGTTGGCAACTATGGCACCGGTAAATCCCATCTCATGGCCGTATTATCTAGTTTAGCTGAAAATGCCGAATTAATAAAATATATTCAATATCCCAAAATTGCCGCCCACGCTCCCAGCTTCGCCGGTCATTTTTATGTGTTACGGACCGAAATCGGGGCCACTACCCGGTCATTACGCAACATCATCACCCAAGAATTAGAAAATTACTTAGCTACCTTGGGAATCTCCTTTCAATTTCCGCCAGCGGATGCCATTACCAATAATAAAACCGCCTTGATGGCCATGATGGCTACCTTTGCGCAATCTTATCCCGACTTTGGCTTGCTACTGGTCGTCGATGAATTGCTAGAATATTTACGCACCCGTAAAGACCAAGAATTTCTCCTTGATTTGAGTTTTTTGCGTGAACTGGGAGAAATTTGCAAAAATACCCGCTTTCGCTTCATCGCCGGCATTCAAGAAACCATCTTTGACAACCCGCGCTTCAATTTTGTCGCCGACTCCTTACGTCGAGTCAAAGACCGCTTTGAGCAATTATTAATCACCCGCAACGATATTAAATTTGTCGTCGCCGAACGCTTATTGAAAAAAACGCCCGCGCAATTGCAAAAAATTCAACAATATCTCTCTCGCTTTGCTGTGTGCTATAGCCACTTGGCCCAACGCTTAGACGAATTTAGTCGCCTCTTTCCAGTCCACCCCGATTATATTGACACCTTTGAACGAATTACCGTCATTGAAAAACGAGAAGTATTAAAAACCATTGAGCGCGAATGTCAAGCCAAATTGCATCAACTCGTCCCAGAGCATACCTTAGAATTAATTGCTTATGACAGTTATTGGAATACCTTGCGCCAAAATCCCTCTTTTCGCTCCCTACCCACCATCCGCGAAGTCATTGAATGCAGTCAAGTGCTACAACATCGAATCGAGCAAGCCTTCACTTTACCACCGTATCAACCGTTAGCACTGAGAATTATTCAAGGACTCGCAGTCCACCGCTTGACTACCCATGATATTTATGCCCCAGTAGGCGTGACTGCTCAAGAATTACTGGACAGTTTATGCTTATATCAACCAGGGATAGAAGACTTAGGCGGACGACCCGCCGATGATTTATTAATGGTCGTCGAGACCACGCTCACCGAGATTTTAAAAACTCTCAATCGACAATTTATTTCTACCAATCCCACGAATGGGCAATATTATTTAGATGTCAAGAAAAATTATGATTTTGACGCTTTAATCGAACAACGTGCCGACAGTTTAGATTTTTATCAACTTAATCGTAGCTACTATGAAGTATTGCAACAACTGTTAGAAGTGACCGCGCAACCTGCGGTGGTCAACACAGCCACCGGCAATTGGGTCTGGGAATATGAATTAGAATGGCGCACCCACCGGGTCACTCGCCTGGGCTTATTAATTTTTGGCACCCCGCAACCACGTCCGACTATTCTTTCCTCCTCACCGCTACCAGAAGGAGAAGAAACAGGTTTCCTTAACTCATCGTCACGAGATTTTTATTTGTACTTTTTACCACTTTATGACTCTCCTCAGAATATCGACGAAACAAGTACACACACCTTATTTTTTCGTTTCACCGGTCAAGCCAATCAATTTGAGCACTGGTTACGCTTACATGCCGCCACTACTGAATTAATGGCCATCTCCGCCGAATCAAGTAAAACCATTTATCACACCAAACGACAAAATTGTTTACAACACCTGCTCGAATGGTTTCAGCAAAATCTGCTACTGGCCCTTCAAGTGACCTACCAAGACCGCAGTGAGACGTTATTTAACTGGCTAAAAACTCGTCTCCGGCCGGAAAGTGGCAATCCCGAAGCCGCGCTCAATTTTCGCGACAATATTGAACTCATCGCCAATATTTGTTTAGAACGTCATTTTACCGAAATGGCCCCCGCCTATCCCATTTTTCCCATTTTAGTCTCACACGACAACCTCACCACTCTGGCCCAAGCAGCTTTGCGTCAATTAAACAATTCAAAGCGTGGTCAATTAGCGAAAGGATTATTAGACGGTTTAGAATTATTAGAAGATGACCAAATTAATCCACAGCATTCCAAATATGCCCGAGCCATTCTGGACCTCTTGTCGCAACGTCCAGAAGGCCAGGTATTGACGCGGTCACAGTTGTTACAAGAAGACCAGCAACGGTCCTATTTTGCCCCTGACACTTACCATTTGGAACCAGAATTGCTAATAGTCTTATTAGTCGCCTTAGTCTCTAGCAAAGACATTGTCTTAACCCTCGGTGGACAAACCTTCGATGCCAGTCAAGTCGAAGCCCTCGTCAATTTACCCTTAAATGATTTATTATATTTTCGTCATATTGACCGTCCGAAAAATTTTAACTTAATCGCACTAACCGCATTATTTGAACTGCTGGACCTACCAGCCAACACCACCAGCGCCTTAGCGCAAAATGATGAGCAAATTGTTCGGCAATTACAGAGCAAACTCCGAGACAAAATTCATCAACTGCTACAAGCCTATCATTTACTCTTGGCTGGTGTGCATTGTTGGGAAAAACCGTTGTTTACTCCAACCGAATTGCAACATTATCAAAATTTACTGTCTCATACCAAAAATTTTTTAGAATCATTACAAATATTTACCGCCGCCGCTAAATTTAAAAATTTCCGCTACTCCGTGGAGGAGATTAACCAACATCAACAGACTTTTAGCGTGTTACCAGAATTGAATCACCTCCAAACTATCCTCCTCGAATTAACTCCCGCCATGACTTATTTGACCACGGCCGCTACCGTGTTACCAGCCGATCACCCTTGGCAAGATGCTCTCACTCGCCTGCGTGATTCACTCTGTCTGCAATTGGCTCAAGCTCGCCCGCTACAATCTGCTATCTTAAGTTATCAACTCAAACAACCCTTGATTACGTTGCAACAAGACTATGCTAAAGCCTATTTAAAATTACATCAACAAGCCCGTTTAGGAGTCATGGAGGACAAAGAAAAAACCCGCTTGACCAATGATTACCGACTCTTAAATTTAACACAATTGGCTAAAATTGACCTGTTACCAAGCCAAGCTGTAGCCGAATTTGAAACTCAATTACAACAACTACAAACCTGTTATGAATTAAGTGAATACGATTTGAACACGCATACAATTTGTCCACATTGTGGTTTTCAACCCAGGCCCGAAATATCTTTACTCCCCGCCCTGACCAGGTTAGCGCAAATGAATAAGACCTTACGTTTACTTCATACCGACTGGACCCAAATTTTACTCAATGAATTGACTCAAGCCAATATTCCTCAAGAATTGTTGAAACCAGAAGCTCGAAGGATGCTAGAACAATTCTTAACCCGTCACACCTTACCAGAGCAAGTGACTACGGAATTTATTGAAATGATTCAAGAAAGTTTAACTGGACTGGTCAAAATAGTGGTTAAACTACCCACCTTGAGAGCCATTCTGAGTGCCGGTGGCGCACCGCTGACCATAACCGAAATCCAGCAACGATTTAACGATTATCTCCACACCTTGACACAAGGACAACCGTTAAGTAAAATTAGGATAGTAGTAGAGATTTGACAACTTTCGAAAAGTTGTCAAATCTAAACTAAGATTTGACAACTTTCAAAAAGTTGTCAAATCTGACCGTACCCAAGATTTGACCCAAGATTTGACAACTTTCGAAAAGTTGTCAAATCTGACCGTACCCAAGATTTGACAACTTTCGAAAAGTTGTCAAATCTAAACTAAGATTTGACAACTTTTCGAAAAGTTGTCAAATCTGACCGTACCCAAGATTTGACAACTTTCGAAAAGTTGTCAAATCTAAACTCGAGAACACTATGAAAATCAACCTGCACAATAATTTTAAAAATTTAATCCTATTCAGTTGTTGTCTCTGGTTAGTCGCTTGCCATTCTGACTCAGGACCTCAAAGTATCCGGTTTGGACTGGCCGTAGCCCCGATTACCTTGGACCCACGATTTGCCACCGATGCTACTTCCACGCGAATTAATCGCCTACTCTATCGCGCCCTCGTCGATTTTGATGCCAAGTTACAACCCGTGCCCGATTTAGCCACTTGGGAACAAATTGAGCCGACATATTACCGTTTTCACTTAGGTCAAACTGGACGACAATTTCATGACGGTAGCCGGTTAACCGCCAAGGATGTGGTTGCCACCTATGAATTTATTTTGGACGAGCACCAGACCTCGCCCTTACGTGGCTCCCTCACCGTAATTAAACAACTCACCGCCGTCAACGAGGACACCATAGACCTCTGGCTAAAGCAGCCGGACACGTTATTACCAGGACGATTAACGGTAGGTATTGTGCCGGCAACCCTGATTTCAAAACAACATCCTTTTAATAAGCAACCCGTAGGCAGTGGACCGTTTCGGCTAATCAATTGGCCTCATCCCAGTCACCTCTATGTACAAAGACTGGGCGATCAGCAAAGAATGGAATTTTTAGAGGTTAAAGACCCCGTAGTACGGGTGCTCAAATTGTTACGAGGGGAAGTGGATATTTTACAAAATGACCTCTCTCCAGAATTAATCACTTGGTTAGGGCAACGACCTGAAGTTAAAGTCACGACTGGAGAAGGAACGGCGTTTACCTATTTAGGTTTTAACCTCCAAGACTCGCTCACCAGCCAATTGCCAATCCGACAAGCCATTGCCTATGCGATTAATCGACCGGAAATTATCCACTATCTATTTGGAAATGCGGCCCGCTTGGCCACCAGTTTTTTATTACCCACCACCCATTGGGCCGGTGCCAAAGACCGCATAGAATATGCTTACCACCCAGACCAAGCCCGGTCCTTATTAGCCCAACTCAATTACAGTCCAACGCAACCGTTATCCTTAACTTATAAAATTTCGAATAATCCCCTGCGAATTCGAATAGCCAGTGTGATTCAACAACAATTAGCTCAAGTGGGAATCCATTTAGATTTAAGAACTTATGACTGGGGAACTTTTTATGGCGACATCAAGGAAGGACGGTTTCAAATTTTTAGCTTATCTTGGATTGGGATAAAAATGCCAGATATTTATCGCTATGCGTTTCACAGTAGCTCACTTCCTCCGCAAGGCGCCAATCGTGGCCGCCTACATCATTCTGGCATCGATAATTTAATTGAACAAGCCGAAACTGCGACCACCTTAGCCGAGCAAGCCATCTCTTATCAACCATTGCAACAATTACTATTTCAAGAGTTACCTTATATTCCTTTATGGTATGAAGATAATGTCTTGGTCAATCGTCGTCAAGTTGAAGGTTACACCTTGGCCCCAGATGGCAACTATGATGGATTAAACTCGGTAGTCTTCGCCAAATAAGGGACCACCAAGAAATAGATGGTCAACTTCTCGTTCCCACGCGCCGGCGTCCTTGGCCCACAGTATTCCCACGCGGAGCCGTGGGAACGAGAAGACAATTTCTATTTTCCTGTCAGTAGGGTGCGTCCCCCGCATCAGAGCGCAACGTACCGCCAGTGGTGCGTAAGACACACCCTACTTAAAATGGAATATCATCATCAAAACCACCACCGGTCTTTGGTGGCGGCGGAGAGGATGGCATTCCTCCTCCCGGCGGTGGTGGTGGCACCCCGGCACCGCCGGCCGGTGGAGGTGTATATGCCCGCTCATAGGACGGTGGTGGTGTGGGTGCTCCACCATATTGTTGCGCCGGTGGTGGTGTGGGTGCTCCACCATATTGTTGCGCCGGTGGTGGTGTGGGTGCTCCACCATACTGTTGCGCCGGTGGCGAAGGAGGAGCGTAATAGTTACTGCCACCGCCACCTGGCATCGGTGGTGGAGCATAAGGCGCCGCCGCATTATCTTGCCGTCCCCCTAGCATGAGCATCTCTGAAGCCACTATGTCTGTGGTCCAGCGGTCTTGACCTTGTTGGTCTTGGTATTTCCGGGTTTGCAAACGACCTTCTACGTAAATTTGGGAACCTTTGCGTAAATATTGACCCACGATTTCCGCTAAACGGTTAAAAAACACCACACGGTGCCATTCAGTCCGCTCTTGCAATTGTCCCGTTTGCTTATCAGTCCAAGATTCATTGGTCGCTACACTAACGCTCGCCATCGTCATGCCATTAGGACTGGTGCGAGATTCTGGATCCTGTCCCAAATTTCCTAACAAAATTACCTTATTTACACCTCTAACGGCCATATTATATTTTCCTCCGAAATATTAAAATTTTAACAACGCATTCATCATCGGACACTTTCGCAGTGCCGTGACATCCAAATGTTTACGATCCACTTTCAAATAAGCAATGCCTTCTTCGATAATAACGACCACGTCAGCCACCCCAGGCACTTTATTTAAACAACTCGTCAATTGGTTAGCTTGTTGGAGATTAATTTTACCGAGCGTGAGTAACTCACTGCTTAGATAACGCGGACTTTGCATAGTGACCGCAACGAGTAACCAGAGGACGGTGAGTACCGCACCGACTAAAAAAATACTTTCGCTACTGAAATGATGATGTAACCAACCTCCTCCCATACCACCTAAAAACGCCCCAAAAAATTGCGCCGTAGAATAAATACCCATAGCGGCACCTTTACTTTCTGCCGGCGCGAGCTTACTAACCAGAGAAGGTAAACTGGCTTCCAATAGGGTAAACGCGCTAAAAAATACTAATAGCATCAAGACGATGCCAGGTAAACTCTGCTGCCAATAACTGAAACCTAATTGCGAAAATCCCAGTAAAATAATAGCCGCGATTAACATCAGTTTCAGTAACCGATGTTTTTCGGCCACCACAATCAAAGGCAAGGCGATACCAAAAGCCAGTAACAACACCGGTAAATAAATTTGCCAATGCTGATTGGATGGCACTTGTTTTACTAATAACAAGGGGAGGACGACAAACATGCCGGTGAGGAGCGTATGCAACAATAATACGCCCAAGTTTAACCGAAGCAATTGAGTGTTAGTCAACACCCGACGCAGTTGGGTTGACAGTGGGAGAGCCGAAGAGATGGCAGCGGAGTAATTCTGGGTAAGCGGTGACGGGATGACGACATGTAATAGGACCAGAGCGGCTATCGCGAGGACTGCGGTGAACCAAAAAATGCCAGAGATTCCGACCCATTGGTTTAACACAGGCCCAAGGACTAAGGCTAAGGTAAATGACAAACCAATGCTCATACCTATAATCGCCATCGCTTTGGTACGTTGCTCCTCCCTGGTTAAATCCGCCGCCAGGGCTAAAACCGCCGCCGCAATCGCACCGCTACCTTGGATGGCACGACCAATGATAATGCCGAGTAGGGAGGTAGAAAGTGCGGCAATAACACTACCCACAGCAAACAACAGTAAGCCAATGGTGATAATGGGTTTGCGGCCAAAACGGTCCGATAACATGCCCATGGGAATTTGTAACAGGGCTTGAGTTAGACCGTAAATGCCAATCGCGGTGCCAATTAAAATCGGTGTAGCATCGGGGAGTGTTTCGGCATAAAGCGCAAACACCGGTAAAATCATAAACAGACCTAACATGCGCGTAGACATAATACTGGCCAGGGCCAGGGCCGCGCGTTGTTCAAAAAAATTCATAAGTGTTATCCTGATTGAGGTTTGCACCACTGTAAAACGGCAGTTTTGCACGCCTAGTTATTGTTGGAGGATTTTTAGTTATTTTTTAGAGCAGTGACGATACATAAAACCTGTATGCCTTCGCCACGACCAAACTCAGTGAGACCTTCACCGCTAGTGGCGGTAATACCAACATCCTCAATTGATAAATTGAGTAATTGACTTAAACTGGTTTTCATTTCAACCAGTTGAGGTGAAATTTTAGGAATTTTACCTTCTATACTACAAGAGACATGAGCAATTTTCCAGCCCGGTTTCAAATATTTTAAGGCTTCTTGCACATACACACGGCTATCGGTAATACCTTGATTTAAACATAAATCATCGCTAATAGTACCTAGAATATTGATACCTGTTATCCCAGAAATAGCATTAGTCAAAGCGTGTAATACTACATCAGCATCGCTATTTCCTTGTAAAGGAGGTGCCCCCAAAAAATGAACACCTGCTAACATCAATGGTTTAGTTTGATTAGTAAACTCAAAACGGTGACTATCTTGGCCAAGGCCAGTTTTTACAAACATAAGAAATAATTTAAGAAATTGATAAGCCGATTTGACAACTTTCAAAAAGTTGTCAAATCTAAAGTTGTCAAATCGAATGAAGTTGAGTAAGATATTATAAAAGGTCTAAACTTTTTTAGCAATCTTTTATTGTAGAATACTTCTATCAAGTAGTATCAAAATATAAAATAATAATGGAGTCAAAAACTTTCGTTTTTCTCGTTCCCACGCGCCAGCGTGGGAACGAGAAGAAACCTACTGGTGTGCATAGAGTAGCCTTGTTAAGGAGGGTAGTTTATCATGCCAACTCAGTTGGCGCATACTCCCCACCTTAACAAGGAGGGGCTGGGAGTGGTTATGCGTAAAGTTTACCACCGACATTCTAATAATTTAAATAAAATTAACCCTTGGAGGATTAACTTAGATGAGTGCAGTTAAACATTGTCGTTTATTGATTTTAGGGTCAGGCCCTGCAGGTTATACAGCCGCAGTCTATGCCGCCCGTGCCAATCTTAACCCTGTTATAGTTACAGGATTGGAACAAGGAGGGCAATTGATGACCACGACCGAAGTAGAAAATTGGCCAGGTGATTATCAAGGAGTACAAGGGCCTGAGTTAATGGAGCGCATGAAAAAACATGCCGAGCGATTTAATACCGAAATAATTTTTGACTATATTCAAACCGTCGATTTAACCCAACGTCCTTTCCGATTAACTGGTGATGGCGGCAAACAACAATATACTTGTGATGCTTTAATCATTGCCACCGGCGCTTCCGCGCAATATTTGGGCCTACCCTCGGAGCAAACCTTTCGTGGTCGTGGAGTCTCTGGTTGTGCCACTTGTGACGGTTTCTTTTATCGCAATCAAAAAGTGGCAGTTATTGGCGGGGGGAATACCGCAGTGGAAGAAGCCTTATATCTCTCCAATATTGCGTCCCAAGTCACCTTAGTCCATCGTCGTGATAGTTTGCGCTCGGAAAAAATCTTGGCCGACCGCCTGTTACAAAAGCAAACCGAGGGTAAGGTGACGATAGTTTGGAATCATGTACTCGATGAAGTGTTAGGGGATAACAATGGCGTTACTGGAATGCGAATTAAAAATGTTCAAGACGGTAGCACCCAAGACCTCAATTTGCATGGTGTGTTCATAGCAATTGGACATAAACCCAACACCGAAATTTTTACGAGTCAATTGGAAATGAACAAAGGTTACATTGTGGTTAACACGGGTAGCAATGGCAATGCGACCGCCACCAGTGTCCCCGGTGTCTTTGCCGCGGGTGATGTGTGTGACCATGTGTATCGTCAAGCGGTCACTTCAGCGGCCACCGGTTGTATGGCAGCGTTAGATGCTGATAAGTATTTGGAAAATCTCAAATAAGTACTGAAGCAGAAATATTTTCCCTCACCCCCAACCCCTCTCCCAATGGGAGAGGGGCGAAAGAAAATAGGAGAAAATGTTATCTCGTTTTCGCGCTACGGGACAGGGACGCGGGCGCGTCCAGATGGCACTCCAACGCGCCCGCGTGGGAGAGAGAAATTATTCAACCGTGTTGAACGATTAGAAAGTCCGTAGTCCGTAGGGTGGATTCAGCGAAGCGTATCCACCATTTATTCACTATTCACGATAATTATGGTATGCGTTACAAATACCTAGCGATTGATGCTCAAGGTCAAGAAATTAGCGGCATGTTAAACGCGGAAGTCGAACGCGAAGCGATTCGCCAATTACAACGGCGTGGGTTAACTATGCTCTCCTTAACCGCATTGGAAACGAGCACTCGTGGCAACTCTAATGTTCAACGGGGAGGCCGCGCTACCCATCAAGATTTGATTGTGATACTGCATGAATTGACCACTTTATTGGAATCTGGAGTCTCCTTAATTGAAGCCGTCGAATCATTGGCTAACTCTTCTCATCATTCGTTTCTGACCCAGACTTTTGCTGAGATCGCAACTCAGTTGCGACACGGGAAAAATTTTTCCGCGACCTTGCAGAATAGCCAATTAAAATTGCCTTGGTATGTCATCCAATTAGTAGAGGCCGGTGAATTAACGGGTAAATTAGCCATTGCGTTACGTGATGGTGTAAAACAGATGGAATATGAAAAACAAGTGTCCGATGAGATGCGGAATGCGATGATTTACCCAGTCATCTTAATTGTTTCTGGCTTGGCCGCAGTGCTAACAATTTTCATCCTGGTAGTGCCACGATTTGCGAATATCTTGCAAAACCGTGCCGTCGACATTCCCTGGTTAGCCCAAGCTGTTTTAAGCACCGGTATGTTTTTGAATACCTATCTAGGATGGATTCTGGGGGGGATAGTGACTCTGGTGATAGTGGCCACCTATGTCACCCAGCAACCGCGGTTACGGGCCAAATTTAAAGATGCGACGGTAACCATTCCCTTCTTTGGTACTTGGCTGATCGAAGCCGAAACTGCGCGTTGGGCCGCCATGATGGGAACGTTATTAGAAAACCGGGTGCCGTTATTGCGGGCGCTGGAATTAGCCTGTCAAGGCGTGAAAATTCCCAGTTTAGGGACTCGTTTAGTTCAAGTAAGTAACGCGGTCCGTAGTGGTATCAGTTTATCACAAGCGTTACAAGATAATGAAGCATTGACCCCGACGGGACATAATTTAATTCGGGCCGGCGAGCGAGCTGGTGAATTACCAAAAATGCTCAACTCATTAGCCAAACTACTGGGTGAAAGCGGGCGAGTCCGCATGAAGCGATTCTTACTGATGATCGAACCGGTCGCAATTTTACTGATTGGTGGAATGATTGGGATGATTGTGACCGGAATTATGTTAGCGATTACCAGTGTCAACGAAATTAAATTTTAGGTCGGGTGCATCCTACCAACCACCCCTAGCCCCTCCTTGGTAAGGAGGGGGACTAACCACCCCTGGCCCCAATGCCATTAAGTTAAGGAATCCCCCGATCAGGTTTTAACCTTGAAGGTCTGGTTTTAGACCTTCAAGGTTTCTTTGGCCGGCTTAACTTAATGGCATTGGGGCTAAAGCCTCTAGTCCGGTGATTTGAGTGGCTTTTTCCAAAATATCCTGATAACATTATCCCTCTATCACCAACAATAGAATCAACTATTACTATGAATACTGAACACACTCTTAAAAAAACGCGCCTCTATTCCAATGGTGAGTACGTTCATGTTCACCAGGAGGTTATATGTCCATTCCAGGCGATTTAATTGAGAACACGACCGTGGAGGAAATCCCAATGGCATCCAAAAATCACTCCATTGTACAAGCGCGTTTAACGGCGTATCTTATGGCATTAGAGAGGTACGTTGCCGCCACCGAACTGAGTTTAGACATGGCACCTCAGGACCGTGTGGATTGCTTAAAGAGACATGGTTTTGACGCGGTACGAGAACTTAAACCAGACGTGGCACTCTACAATGACAACGACCTTGAGTTATCCGATTGGGATGATGTGGTCAGAGTTGAACAGATGCCGTTGCTTTGTGTAGAGATAATCTCTCCCAGTCAATCCTCGGTAGAAACGTTGCGAAAGTTTAAGGTCTATCTTGATTTGGGTGTCAAATCGTGTTGGTTTGTGGATCCTGCTATCAAGGTTATGCAGATTTACCACCTGCGTGACGGGACGATGGTTGGGGGGAAGGTTTTTATGGCAACGGACCTCCTTATTGAGGATAAAACCTTGGGGGTTTCCATACCCTCACCATTCTTAAAACCTAGCAAAAAGGGGACTGGTCAAAATTAATCCCCGGGCTGAAGCCTCACTGCCATTAAGTTAAGCTAAAGTTACGGCATTGGGGTTCAGCGCCGTAACCTTGGTAGTCCCTACCAACTAATGGAGGTATTAAAATCCAGGTGCTAACTTTCCT
>DZAL01000365.1 GCA_022729575.1 Thiomargarita sp. | reverse complement strand
TGGGGGGTGCGTCTAATCGTGGTTACATACAGAAGATACGTATCTCTATCAACATGCTCAGTAAAGTTGCCTGCTCTGCTATCGCCTGGGCAATTAGTAAACGGTCAAACGGATCCTTGTGATATAACGGTAAATTTTGTCAAGCTAAAACCTGGCTCAAGGTTACAGGTAGTATTTCAATGTCGTTAACCTGTTGTTGACTGCTAATCATTTCTGCTATGGGCTGTTGAAGGCTTAATTTACCCAGTTGTAATTTGATTTGCATTTCCCACACACTGACTACACTCAAGAGTAAGGTATTTGACCTATCCTGCAAGAGTTTCTTGGCAGGTAAGGAGAGTTTCTGGGAAGCCATATCCATCCCCATGAAAGTATGAGTATCTAACCGTAGTTTCATGCTTCCCCCAGCCAACAATGGTCAGGTAGCGGGGCATTAAAGTCATCGCTTATCCAACCTTCACCTTCATGTAAGCCGAGTACCCGCGGCGGTAAATTGTCTAGGACCGGTCGTGACTCGGGCATGGAGGCTAGTGGTACTAAGCGAATCAATGGTTGATTATGTTGGGCCAAAATAACTTCCGTACCAGTTCGCACTAAGGAGAGGATTTCTGGAAACTTAGTTTGTGCTTCAAGAAAATCCAGAGTTTGTGTTAGCATAAAGAGTTCTTCGACAATATTAATGAATGTGTGTAGATTCGATTATAGCCAAATTTTAAGAACAGGTCACTCCTCCGAAAAATAGACCCCCATAATTTTCCAACTCCTACTACGCTTATGCTTACCAAATCGTTTTCACTTCCCCACATTGTCTTAGCTTCTCATCCGCGGTTATCAACTCAGCATGATGGAACACCGTCGTTGCCGCAATAATTCGATCCGCTGGATCCGCCTGAACCAGTGGCAGAGAAACTGATAAGGAGGCAATTTCTGGCGTAATGGGTAACACTTGTATAGAACGTGCTGCCAAAATTAATTTTAGAAACGATAAGGTATCCGTCCCAGGGTCTAACCGCTTTTTGTCAATCAGCATGGCAATTTCCCATAATGACATATCACTACAAAATAACTGATTTTGTGGTTCAGCATCCATTATGGCCTGTTTAGCGATTGGAGTCAATCGGTGTGGGGCTAAGGCGTCAAATATCAGTACGCAAGTATCAAGAATCTTCATATTTGCACTTCCCAGGCTTCTGCCAGAGGAGAAATTACATCTCCAATTTGACATTTCTGTTGTAAGTTCTGGAGTTGGGCACGGGCTAGCTGTTGGTGGTCCACTGGTGGTAGAAGCCGCGCCACGATTTTATCCTGGGCCATTAACAACAGTTCTTGGCCTGCCAGCACTTGTTCTAAATAGACGGGTAAGTGTTGACTAAATTCCGTTAAAGTAATTTGCATCATGGTACCTCGTTAGTGAGTGTCTGAAAAAGGTTTGAATCTTCCAAAACGGGTGAGAGTAACGAAAGGATTGGCAAATGTCAAGGCACTTTCGCCAACCGTGGTGTCACCCAAGTGTGGTAAGCATATCGACGATTGAGGGCGGCCACCAGGGGAACTGTGTCAATGATTAGGAGGAGAGACCACAGAACTTCTCCCCTCCCTCCTCCTCCCCAACCGTCAATCAATTGTTATCTCAATCGGTTGCGCATTCACTACCAGCGTTTCATTGGGGAGACGATAGCCAAAGCTGGCTACCACCATCGCTGAACCGGATACGCGGATAATTTTTCATCCGCACTCAAAATGGGTATCTGTTCCACCATGGCTTGTGCTACCAACAATCGGTCAAAAGGGTCACGGTGATGAAAGGGTAAGTCTGCTAAGACTAAACTATGTTCAATCGTAACGGGTAACGGTATCAAACCATTGGCCTTGATCCGATTAAAGATAAATTCTCTGGGCGGTTCCGCTAACTTAAGTTTTCCCTGTGAATATTTAACAGCAATTTCAAAGCTAGTCACGGCACTCAAGTAAAATTCATGATGGGTATCCAAAAAACAGGTACGGGCTAAATTTGACAATTGACGGTCATCGGTGACTAACCAAAGAAAAGCATGAGTATCTAAAAGAATTCTGGTCATTAGAAATAGGCACTCCATTCCTCTGGTAAGTCGTCAAAATCTGGGGCTATTTCGACCAAGCCTTTGGCTTCCCCAAGGCGACGCTGAATACTAGGAGTTGGTGAAGTCGTTAATGGCACTAGGCGGGCAATCGGTTGTTGAGAATAAGTCAACAGCAGTTCTTGACCCTGTTCGACCCAAGGTAATAAAGCCGATAAGCACATTGGGCTTTGAATTTCAATAGTGGTAGGTATCATCTGACCTCCTCTGTAACTAGGTGTGAGAGTGAAATTAATAGGTATGTTATAAGAATAACTGGCCAGTAGTCAAGAGTCAAGTAGTGGTATAAAAAAAACCTTGACAGTTTAAACCACCATCAAAATTTAATCAACAGTCAACTCCA
>DZAL01000216.1 GCA_022729575.1 Thiomargarita sp. | reverse complement strand
CGCCGTGACTCCCCCAATCAGTCCCGCTTTGAGACCTGATCGCAACGCTTGTCCGACACTGCCACCGTTTAACAACGTCCCAGCAAACGCGGACCCGAAACCAAAGCCTGCGCCCGAAAATATCGCATATCCCAAGCTACCGAATAATACACCTCCTAGTCCGCCCGTAATCGCACCGAGTAACGCCCCCGCCGCAATTGCCGCGATTTCTTTCCAATGATTCTTGAAAAACTTCTCAATCCCTTTAAACATCTTCTTGAATGAGAAGAAACCACTGGGGTCCGTGAAAGACAACGGGTTATTCAACACATAACTGTAACGATTCAGACTTTGCGTGAACTCTGGAAATTGAATGAACGGGTCAGCACTCAGAAAACGACCGATGAGAGGGTCATAAATGCGTCCATTCATGTTGATGAGATTGACCTCATCTAAATGTTCATGTCCAGTGAAGCCACGACGATAATCAATGGTCGCTACCAGTGCTTCAATCTCAGCGGGAGTCAAGACATTCCAAGTTTCTGAACGACGTTGGCCCCAGGCATCAAAACTCAAGGTTTCAACACGATTGCCTAGTTCATCGGTCATCGTTTCCACCGACCCCAGATGGTCTTGATGTAACCAACGAGTGTTCTCCTCGCCAGAGTCACTCAACGTATAAATCGCTACACTCTCGCCGCCGGCCAAAATGGTGTGTTTATGTTCGGTCAAACCGTTCTTCGTTTCTTGTTCATAGACACTTCCCACATATTGCACCGTGGTGGTCAAACCGTTTTTGGTCGTCATCTGTTGATAACGGTCATAGCTGGGACTGTAAAGAAAATCCAGCGTGGTGCCACCTTGTGCAATCCGCGTCGGTTTATTAAACGAGGTGTATTGAATTTGTTGACCATTAGACGCACTGAGACGATTGCCAACCGCATCGTAGGTATAACTGAGGTTGCCGGCTTGAGTCACGGCATGAGGACCCGCGCCCTGGCCATAAGTGTAATTGCCCACATCAGATTTAGAGGTGATATTACCGAGTTCGTCATAACTCATGGTCAATGATTCACCGCCACTGACATTCGATTTTACCAAACGATTCAAGCTATCGTAAGTGAACGTTTCTGATAATGAATCTCGACGACGTTCTAGCAGATTCCCCAAAGAATCAAAACGATAACTTAAATTCTGCACGCCTTGCAGATTGCTGGCGGGGCCAGTTTGAATCGTTTGAAGATGTCCAGTCAACGGATCATAAGCGTGCTGGGTTACTAAGCCATTACCAAGACGTTGCTTCTCCAATTGACCACGGGCATTCATCACCTCCGCTTGCCAAACCGATTGCTGATTATCCGCCCGACGCACTGCTTGCAAATAGCCCAAGTCGTTATAAATGTGATGCACGGCAAAACTGGTCGGATAAGTGAGTGCCGCAGCGCGACCGTATTGGTCATAACAAGTCGTCACCGGGAAAATTTGCCCACCAAAGGCGGTCAAGGTTTCGGTGGCGCGACCAAAACTGGCATAACGATAGGTTTCGCTATAACCACTGGAGGAAGTGAGTTTTGCCAGACTACCAATGCCTTTGGGCGCGGTATCATATTCCCAAGTCGTCGTGCCTTCAGGTTCTTGGCGTTCGACGAGACGGCCTAATACATCATAACGGAAAGTCACCGTTTGATTTTTCGCATCGGTTTGTGACAGTAACTCGCCTAGCACGTTGTAAGTGTAGGTGGTGACGTGCGTATCAGGGTCATCCAAACGAGTTTTATTGCCGCGCTGGTCGTAACTCATTTGCGTCACATTGCCTAACGAATCGCGCATCTCAATAGGGTTATTGAAACCGTCGTAAATATAAGTGACGGCTTTGCCTTGGCTGTCTTCACTTCTGACAAGATTGCCAGAAACATCTTTGACTTGCGTAGTGCGTTGCCCTAACGGATTGATAGTCACGGTGGTGAGACCGTGATATTCCTTTTGAGTGACGCTACCATCAGGTTCCGTTTGTTTGAGGACACGACTGAGGACATCATATTCGTTGATAGTCCAAATAGGCGTATCAATGTCAAAATAAGGGTCAGAGACTTTGGCGACTTCCCCACGGGCATTATACAGGCTATCCACGTAAATCGCTTTGCCATCAAAGGCTTGTACGGATTTACGAATGTCGCGGTCGCTGATGTCAATGCCAACTCAAAATAGCATATTTTTTTGCAAACAATTATTTTGTCCTCCCCTTTGAATGACCATTTTATTATCACCATTCAACCTGGCTGGAACTTGGACTATTGATTTCAGGGTAATCGGTACCGTATCAATTTCTTCGGGTCTAGTTGGTAAGTAAAAAAACTCTTGTAAAGATTGCCAGTCATCATCTCGCAATGTGACCACTTTATCGAGATAAAAACTGACCCAATAATCACCCAACTTGGAATTGGATGATTCTTGTGCCAATTTATTCTCAGCAATTTGTACATAATCAGGGTCTAGCTCGAAACCAATGTAATTTCTCCCTAGCCGTTTAGCTGCAATGGCCGTGGTGCCGGTACCAGAAAACGGATCTAACACAGTATCATTTTCATCGGTGGTCATCAAAATAAGTCTTTCCAACAAGTGAACCGGCAACTGACAAGGATGTTCATCACGATATTTATTGTGTTTTACCCGATGAATGTCGGTCCACACATCAGACACTAATGAACCAAACGGGTGCAGACCGCCTTTTTTTCCACCATAATCTTTTGACAAGTAACTGCTCTTTCTATCTCGTTTATGTGGATAACGAACTTCATAGAATTTCAGTTCTTTTGCCTTTTTCGCATAAAACAAAATGCCATAATGGTTGGGTTGCAACGTCTTACCCATTGGCGAGGTCGGCGCATCCCAACTAATCCAATGCTTGAAAACAGCTATTTGGTTCAGAAAAGTGGCGTAATAAGTCAACCATTTAGGAATATTATGCAGAAAAATTGAACCAGTCGGCTTAGTAACGCGCACCATTTCTGAAATCCATTGTTCACACCAATCCAAATATTCTTGTAAAGCCAAACTATCTCGATAACTCTTATAACCTTTTTTGAGATTGAATGGTGGGTCAGCAAAGGTCATATCTATGCTGTTGTCAGGTATATGTTTGAGTAATCCCAAACAATCACCTTGAATAATTTCATTGCGATATGGCAAGATCATTTTTCAATTCCTAGTTGAGTGAGGTAATCTTTAAATCGTTCAATTTCGTCTGGGTGAAAAGTAAAGACTTCGTCGAATGCCGAAACCATCCGTTTTAAATCTCCTGGTCTCACATACCAACCAATACCGTCAATAAAACCGACGAACTTGGCCTTGGGATAATATTTCTCAATCAGTCTCTTGATGTTACTTTCAGTCTTAGATTTATCACCTTGCCCAGATGAAGTGGTTACCAAAAAAGAACTTTCTATGATAAGTTTCGGTCTAGTTTTGGTTGGTAAGATGAAATCCATGGTTCGCTTGGCAACCTGTTCATTTTTAAACAGTTCTTCCAAGTCTCCCTTCTCAAAACTGATATTTAAATCTTCCAGAATTCTGGCGATTAAATATTCAGGATTGTTTTCAGACTTTCCAGAATATGAACCTTTTTCTTTGTAACGAACTAGCGTGTCAATAAGCGCGGAAACTTCAAATCTTAGTTTAGAAATACTTAACTTTTTGAGTTCGAAGAGTGGTAAAGTTTGTGCCAAAAATGGAATCGTTGAACCTTCAAAAAATAAGTTGACTATACCGGCCCTGAAGTGTGGGTTATCTTGGATAAGTTTAGAAATTTTATTATCCGACCACTCTTTGAGTTCACTTTCCGATTCTGTTTCGGCCCACTGACTCTTATGTAAAAGTTTTCCTAGTTCCTTATTTTCAGTCACTCGCGCAACGGTAATGAGTCGCTTCAGACTTTCATTGGCAAATCCCGTCAAAGCTAACAAGACTCGTAAACCATTCTGTTTTTCTGCCAACAATGTCTCAAATAACTCTCTTTTTAATCCCTGTGTCTCTACTTGATTTTTCAAAACCAGCAAAGTTTCAGTAAGAGAGTTAATATAGCTTTCGTACTTTTCTTGGAAAATAGGGTTGTAAAAATAAAATGTATTTTTATCAATAACCGTTTGATATTTATTTTCGTTTGAGTTCATAGTTTAAAATCAATAATTTTGTTTATCCCCGACGATGTAATCGTTTCAAGTATTTTAAATGGTTGTAACCATTCTAAGATAACATTTATAAGATAGCATTTTCTTTTCTCTTCAGTCAAGTTAATCTTTGCCTACATTTTAAACTTTTTAAATCTATACCCTAAATGGTTATAAAATACTATCTTTTGAAAACTATAGCTGTTCGGTATAATAAATCGTTCCTTCCGCCCCATACTCTCCTTCCACCGCCATCAACTTTTCCCCATCCAAACAAAAACGGTCATGCGCATCAAAATCCACCGCGTCAATTAACCCGTCTTGCGCTTGCGTCGCCCGACAACGAGTAATGGCCGATAAACCATTCAAAGACCAGCCCACTCCCAATGGCCCGTTATTTCCTTGACTGTTATACCCCAACGACAATTTCGGGGCCATCCCTGACGTTCCCGCCGGTGCGGTTAACGGCAACTGACACACCGCGCCACCGGATTCACTGACTTCACAATTGACCGGCGTGTAGCCGGACATTTTTCCTGACACTGACGGTAAAGCGGTCACTGAAGCTGTGGTCAGAGACCAAGGTAAAATTTTCTCCCCCAATTGTAAAGATAAATTAACCGTATTGCCCGCACCGGTCGCTGACTGAGTTTTCACGGCCAAAGTATCGCCATTGCTGACTATAGTCGTTGCGGCACCGGTCTCTATTCCATTCTTGACCAAAGTGGCATTCCCACCCGTTACAGCAGCAGTCACGGTTTCCGTTATTCCACGGACGACGAGAGTATTAGAAGTATATTCGGTATCCGCTGTGGCCGCCAAAATCGCTGTCAAGTGCTGAGGTAACTCGGTACTCGCGGGTGGTGGCGACGCTGGCCCATGACACTCCAAGTGATAAGTCAATTTTGGTTGCTTGGGGTCATTGCTATTCAAGGACAATTCAGCGGTGTGCGAACTTTCTCCAAAATAGTCGCAACGTACCGTGACATTCCCTTTTTCACCCTTCGCTAAAGACATCGAGAGGTTAGAAGGAGTCACTTGAAAATCAGAGGGATTGCTTAACGAAAGCCCCTCAAGTTGTAAAGTCCCCTCACCAGTATTTTCAATAGTAATCACTTGAGAAGCCGGTTGGTCCGCCGTGGTTTCAAACGTGAGAGTGCTATCAGGAAGCGGATTGGACGTATAAACACCCTTGACATTACCACAACCTGGATTAATCGTAATATCAATCGGTTGTCCATTAAACACCACGGTATTATCACTCAAACGATAACCAAAAAAGACTTTCAGCGTCCCAGGATAAATAAATTGACCCTGATACATCGTCACCGATTCCACCGATTTTAGTGTCACTTTCGGCATAAACGCGGCCAAATGCGCCGGCACTTGGTCCCATAATAGAATCGCCTTCAATCCCTCATCCAACATAAAGTAATACAAAGTTTCATCTGGCGGCAAAGTGGCCTCGGCCCACACGAAAATATCCGCCGTTTGACCGACATGAATTGGGTCAATGGCCATTTCACCGGCGACGGTGACTTCATCGCACAAATATTGCGTGACTTGTGGTTGATAAGGGCTTTGATTCACCGAAATCCCACCGGCTATTTCGGTTTCTATGTCGCCGTCAATATCAGTGGCCGTCAGCAAATTAGGTAGGTCACTGGCTTGGGCGGTGGGTAAGACGAGTAGCAAATGGCTTAGAAATAAATAAGTATAAATTGAGAAGGTTTTCATAGTATTGTTTAGAATTAATAATGTGTTGGTTAGGATGGAAGATTTTATAGCATTAAGTGAATTTAAATGTCAAGTGGAGTCCAAATCTTTAGATTTGGAGGACTGCCAAAGTCTTACGATTTGGACTCCGTGATGAACTACCATACCGTTTTGACAAACCTAGAAGCTATAATCACGGGGTCATTGGTAATCAGGGGGACTCCCAAATATACCGCCGTCCCTGCAATTAGCCGATCATGTAATTCTCGGATGTCGTCTATGTTAGCGGCAGCTTGAATCATTGCGAAACTCATCGGGCACTCTTTAATATTTGGAGATTGTGCCAAATAATTCTCTAACTGGTCCAAAGACGTTTTTATTCGGCCTTTCTCAAACAAGTAAAGTATCTCCGCACACACGAGACTGGGCACCTGAATAACGGTTTCTCCTCGTTGGGCCGCATCAAACAGCGATTTTGCTTGGGGTCCTGATTTACGCCGTTCTAAACGCAACACCAGGGCCATGGTATCAGTGACAAATTCATTCATACGGATACCTTTGTTCATAGTTCACAAATTCTTGTTCTAAATGCAACAGTTCGCTTTGAGTTAAGGAATGGAGTTCCGTCGACAGTAAACCGCGATAAAGTTCTTCCTCAAAAATTTGTGGTGTCAAAAATTTTTGACGAATAAAATATACAAAACTAGCAATCTCTAACAAGGCTTCTGCTGGTAAAGTTTGAATACCGTTCACAATGAGTTGTTGATAAAGAGTTTCTGATTGATTCACATCGATTTCTCCTGATTAAAGGGTTAGCGTGACTTTCTATAATTATACTGGCAAGGGGGTGAATGTCAAGATTTTGGAGTCCAAATTTGAAGAGTTGGACTTCAATATCCTTTCATAAGAGACTACGCTGGCACGAATGATTAGCAGTTTCTAGCGGCAGTGATGGCTGTAGCTTATTCCCGACACCAAGACGATTTCTCGCCATCTCACAGTAATCTTGGCTGATGTCAATACCAATAAACTGTCGGCCCAGTTGTTGCGCCACTTTACACGTTGTGCCACTCCCACACATCGGGTCGAGAATAAGTTCGCCCGCGTTTGACCAAGAAGAGATATGGTCTCTAGCTAATTCACAAGGAAACGGCGCGGGATGACCTTTAGCCTCTTGGTCTTCCAGATTCTTGCCAACCACATACTCCCAAATATTCCCCTTAATCTTTTGATTCTTCACCGGCTTGGCCAGTTTAGCTCTTTTTTGGTCGTTCTTGGAATAGTTTTTATAGGTGGTACCATTCAATTCCAGTCCCGCGTGTAAGCAGTCCACCATCAAAGGATTATGGGTAGCTACGGGTCCTTTGCTAAAGACAAACATATATTCAAACTCGTTGTTATATCGGCGACGATAGATTTGAGGAATAGGATTCCGTTTTTTAAAAATCATGGTATCATGCAGATTGAATCCCACTTCTTTGAAAAATAACGCCTGTTTAAAACTCGTACCGGTTTCACTCCCCTCAATCGTGGCATCACCAACGACCCAAACCACCACTCCTCCTTCCTTCAGAACGCGGTAAAGTTCCTTCGCAATCGCCTCAAACTGAAAGACATAGCCTTGATAGTCCCGTAAGTTATCGTAAGGTGGAGAAGTGAGAACCATATCTATGGCACCCGTCTCAAATCGTGACATGACTTCGAGACAATCGCCCGGAATGATTTGATTGATGAATTCCGCAATAGCCATTTTCAATTACCTAATTTCAAGAAGAGCATTATCAGAGACGGAGCTGATGACTTTGATTCGATTTTCAACTTTGTGAACTTTAATCAATTCTAGCAAAGCCTCTTCATGACCCATGTGCATTATTTTTTCTCTTTCGTTGGCGAGGACGGCGAGAGATTCTTCTTTGGCAACCGCGATGGATTCAATGGTTGCTTGCTTTTCTACTTTCCACAGTTCCTCGATGGGTTTGGAAAACCCAAGCATGGTTTTGTTCACCGCCAGCCAATAAGTAAATGCGTCTTTAGAGGGGGTTTAAGGCCGGAATGGTTTTAAATATTTCGTGAATCAGTTTTTCAGTCTTTGACTTTCCCTCAAGCAGAGAAAACGAAACTAGCATAGCAAGGTGTGAGTAAGTAAAAATACACACATTTCTGGCACTCGCTTGTTCATAAATTTGGCTGGATTTATTTGGCAATTGATAAATCGGGCAAATCACCATAGCATACGGTTTACCTCGTTTCCAGCCAGCCATCGCTTGGACCTTAAAATCTTTTTGATTTTTAGCGGTTCGACTCAATCGAAAAGACTTGGCATCAGCTATAAAACTGTACGATTTAGCAAATACTTCCACATCGGCGGTATTGGCTCTTTCTTTGAAGACAAGACTCCTTAAACCTACCGCTTTGAATGCTTCGGCCAGCAAAGAGTCTGTATATTTTGAATACAGCTTTTCTTCGGACTATAGGATTCAGGAATGTTACCACAAAGGCGCAAATGGTCAATAAGAACTGAGGGCCCCGGTTTTTTTATTTCATCGCCAAGTTCTGTTTCTAACTGATCCGAATCGTCACCAAAGTTTCCACTCAGTTTGCGAATCTTTTCAACCCCGTGAGTTCGTCTAGTGATGGCGTTTTTATTTATGATTGTCATGTCTGTCTCACTTTTGAGTAAATCAAAACGATTGAATCGCCCCCGCTTGTTCATAAGCCAATGAATATTTACGATAAATCTCCTCGCCATCCCACGTTTCCACACGACTCAAACGCTTCGTCACCGCGGAAATGGAACCGCCAACAAACGCGGGCAACACATCCTGCCGGTCTTCATAGAAGAATTGCACCGAGGCATAAGGACTCAAGCCCGCCGCATCATTGCCCGTGTAATCAATGCGTTTCGGATAATATTCACCGTTGTCATTATTCTCCTCATAAGACACCGCCAAATAATTGCCTTTGGTATCTAGGATTTTATTCACGGCCCAAATCATCACCTCCTTTCGACCCTGCGCCTCCACGCTGGAATCGGGCGTGAATCCATACTCCAAAATCAAGCCGGTTTTCGTCCACGCTTGAAATTGCGGCATCTTGGTTTCGGGATGCAGAAACGACACAATTTTCTGAAAAGTATGCTGTTCGGTATAATAAATCGTTCCTTCCGCCCCATACTCCCCTTCCACCGCCATCAACTTTTCCCCATCCAAACAAAAACGGTCATGCGCGTCAAAATCCACCGCGTCAATTAACCCATCTTGGGCTTGCGTGGCCCGACAACGAGTAATCGCCGATAAGCCATTCAAAGACCAGCCCACTCCCAATGGCCCATTATTTCCTTGACTGTTATATCCCAACGATAATTTCGGGGCCATGCCTGACGTTCCAGCCGGCGCCGTCAACGGCAATTGACACACCGCGCCACCGGATTCACTCACTTCACAATTGACCGGGGTGTAACCAGACATTTTTCCTGACACTGACGGTAAAGCGGTCACTGAAGCTGTGGTCAGAGACCAAGGTAAAATTTTCTCCCCCAATTGCAAAGCCAAATTAACCGTGTTGCCAGCACCAGTCGCTGACCGAGTTGTCACGGCCAAGGTATCGCCATTGCTGACTGTAGTCGTCACGGCACCGGTCTCTATTCCATTCTTGACTAAGGTGGCATTCCCTCCCGTCACGGTTTCCGTTACGCCACTGACGACGAGAGTGTTAGAAGTATATTCGGTATCTGCCGTGGCCGCCAAAATCGCTGTCAAGTGCTGAGGTAACTCGGTACTCGTTGGCGGAGGCGACGCTGGCCCATGACACTCTAAATGATAAGTCAACTTCGGTTGCTTGGGGTCATTGCTATTCAAGACCAATTCAGCCGTGTGCGGACTTTCCCCAAAATAGTCGCAACGTACCGTAAGATTCCCTTTTTCACCCTTTGCCAAAGACATCGACAGGTTAGCAGGAGTCACTTGAAAATCAGTGGTATTGCTTAACGAAAGCCCATCGAGTTGTAACGTGCCCTCACCAGTATTTTCAATCGCAATTACTTGAGAAGCCGGTTGGTCCGCCGTGGTTTCAAACGTAAGAGTGCTATCAGGAAGTGGATTAGACGTATAAACACCATTGACATTACCACAACCTGGATTAATCGTAATGTCAATCGGTTGCCCATTAAACACCACGGTGTTATCACTTAAACGATAACCAAAGAAAACCTTCAAGGTCCCTGGATAAATAAATTGACCCTGATACATGGTCACTGATTCCACCGATTTCAGTGTCACTTTTGGAATAAACGCGGCCAAATGCGCCGGCACTTGGTCCCATAATAGAATCGCCTTTAATCCCTCATCCAACATAAAGTATAGTAATATTCATGTACAATTGTACTATTAAAAGATTATTTGTATTGAAATA
>DZAL01000042.1:5436-35069 GCA_022729575.1 Thiomargarita sp. | reverse complement strand
ATCTGAAGATTTGGACTCCAACGCCGTAACTTTAGCTTAACTTAATGGCATTGAGTCTATAGCTTAAGGAGTATTTTATGTCACAATGGTTTATGGTTACATTGGTCGGTAAAGACCAGATAGGAATTGTTTATAAAATTACCATGGCACTGTATCAGGTGGGATGCCATTTAGGCGAAACCTCAATGTTACGATTAGGGGGCAACTTTACTATTATGATGATGGTCCGTTGTACTGGCCAAGAGCAAACGTTAGAAAGTTTATTAGCTCCCCTGGCCAAAGAATTACAGTTGCATATTCATATCGATGCGATTGAAGGTCAACTGCATCAGCATCAAGAGCCAACCGTTCGAATCAGTATCCATGGCGCTGACCGGGCTGGCATTGTCGCACAAGTCACCCAAGTGTTAGCTCAGGTCGGCTTGAATATTTTGAATTTAGAATCCGATGTAGGAGGAGATACGAACAATCCTTTTTATGTGATGCACTTGGAAGGGACCACGACGGTGGATTTACCAACGATAGAAGTGGCGTTACAAAACTTATTAAATTCCCAACCAGACCTGAAAGTGACGGTGCAACTTATTGAAACGGTGATGATGTAACACAGATGGCTATTCTTAAAATTTTGACTTATCCCGATCCTCAATTAAAAAATCTGGCAGCACCCGTGACGGCATTTGATGAAGACTTGCAGACCTTCTTAGTCGATTTAGAAGAAACTATGCGTGCCGGTCCTGGCGGAGTAGGAATTGCAGCTCCACAAGTAGGACGATTTGAACGCATAGTCATCGTGGATGTTGGAAGCAAACCCAAGATTACGCATCATGGTCGCTTGGTGCTAATTAATCCCGAAATTAGTGAATGGGAAGGTTTTGACATCGAGCGCGAAGGGTGTATGTCGGTACCAGATTATACGGGTAATGTGATTCGTGCCACCCAGATTCATCTCGTGGCTCAAGATGAAACCGGCACTACGCATGAATATGACCTGGAAGGTTATGAAGCCAGAGCAGTGCAACATGAAATTGACCATTTAGACGGATTGTTGTTTATTGACCGGCTGGTCAGTCGACGGTATGATTTATTTCAACGGAAAGTGTATAAACCGAAACCGAAGAATTAGGGTAATAGGCGGCTATGGATGCAGTATTCACGATGGTAACTATCTGGCTAATTATTCTAGTCATTTTAGTCATAGTAGCTTGGTGGATAAAACGATTATTAAACGCCTGTGCGCTGGCTAATCTCACGGAATGGGGCAACCCCTGGTTAAATTACTTAGATGGTTTAAATCGTTTGTTTTGTCAATACTATCACCGGCTAGAATATATTCCCATTGAGTTACCCAAGCAGGGGTCAGCCGTGATAGTGGCTAATCATTTGTCAGGATTAGACCCCTTGTTGTTATTTGCGGCCACTCGGCGGCCACTGCATTTTTTAATCGCCCGCGAGCAATATGAGCGGTTTGGTTTGCGGTGGTTATTTAAAGCCGCCGGTTGCATTCCGGTGGACCGTAGCACTCGTCCAGAGCGAGCCTTACGCGCCGCCTGGCGGACCTTGAAAGCCGGTGAAGTGATTGCGTTGTTTCCTCAAGGTAAGATTGTGTTGCCGGGGGAGTCAAAAAAACCGTTAAAACGGGGAGGTTTGTGGTTAGCACAACGTACCCAAAGTCCGGTGTATCCGGTACATCTGACTGGTATCACCGGTAGAGGACATATTTTTCGCGGAATTTTATGGCGCAGTCAGGCTAAATTGGTCAGTTATCCGCCATTAACTTGGACCGCGGAGAGTCAACCGGAGCAGTTGCAGGATTTGATTGAAGCAGATTTGACAACTCTTCGAGAGTTGTCAAATCTTGAGTGATATTCAGATTTGACAACTCTTCGAGAGTTGTCAAATCTACAAAATCTACCAACCAATGGGTGACCAGAGTTGACAACTCTTCGAAAGTTGTCAAATCTACCAACAAATCTAGCCGTTGAATTAACTAAATTTAACTTGAATTATGGTTGAAATAAGATATTGTCTAAAAAAAGATTTGACAACTTTTGGAAAGTGGTCAAATCTGCTCAGACAGGTAATCAATTATGGGTCGAAATATAGTGGTACTCACTGATGTCATGCTGATCACTTGCATTGTGCAACGAGGCCGGGCGGAGAGGGTGGTTAAAGCTGCTCAAGAAGCGGGCGCACAAGGAGCAACTATTCACTTTGCTCGCGGGATGGGGATTCAAGAACGCTTAGGTATTTTGGGAATCACCATCGATGCGGAAAAGGAAGTGGTTAAAATTGTGGTTTCCACAGAGCAAGCTGATCGCATTTTTGAAAAAATTTATTTAGCGGTTCATTTGGAGAAACCGGGACGCGGTTTCATGTATATGACTCGTTTAGAAAAAGTGGCTACTTATGTTCCTCCAGAAGTGGTTGCGCAGTTAACGACACCACCGCTTAATGAGTTGGAAACCATGATGTTATGAACGTTTATCTGCAAAGTTGTCGCTCCATTACTTGTATTTTACCCGTGGGCTCGGCTCGTGCCGTCTTAGAGTTATTGAACACGAAAAAAGGAATAACGACGGCCTTCATTTATCATGTGCGTGGCGTGGGAATGAATCATGCCAAGCGGAGCAAACTCACGGAGCAATTGGAACGAGATGAATTGGTAGTGTTAGTGCCGAAAGCCAAAGCGGAGGAGATTTTTGATTATCTCTACGAAGTGACCGGTATCGATCAACCGCACCATGGATTGATGTATCTGGAAAAAGTGACTAAAGCTACCGAGATGTTGTTATCCGAGGTTTGATTAGTTGATTTAACCACCAGGTAGAGACGGTCGGTACTGACTGGTGTCAAACCTCGCAGGTCTCGAAGACCTGCGAGGTTTATTTTACCTGGTGTTTCACTGCTCTAGTTTTTATGTTTTTTAACCAAGAGGAAATTTTCTAATGTTAATACCTAAAAAATCCTTAACCCCAGGGTTTACTCTCATTGAATTATTAATCGTCATGGCCATTCTGGGCATGTTAGCCGCATTAGTAGGGCCAGCCATTTTCAAAAAATTTGCCGGTGCCCAACAGGATAACGCTAGAGTGCAAATTCGTATGATGGAGTCGGCCTTAGACCAACATCGTTTGGATACCGCTAGATATCCGGACTCGTTAGAAGGTTTGATTAAAAATACCGTAAATAATCCTCGTTGGGATGGACCTTATTTGAAACAAGGTTTACCGAAAGACCCTTGGGGTAATGATTACCAGTATAAGAAGCCTGGTGAGGAGGGGCGGGAGTACGATTTATGGTCCTTCGGCGCGGGTGGTCAACCCGGTGGGGAGGGAGAGGATGCGGATGTGACCAGTTGGGGAGTGAAGAAGAAGTGAGTGGTTGCCAGGTTTAAAGTTTCCTAATTAGGAAACCTTGACTGGATTTTAAATTTCGTACCCCCCCAGTGGTTGGTACGAACTACCCAAGAGGAGATTTTTCAATGTCAATATTTAATAAAAAATTCTTAACTTCAGGGTTTACTCTCATTGAATTATTAATTGTCATGGCCATTCTGGGCATGTTAGCCGCGTTAGTAGGGCCAACCATTTTCGACAAATTTAACGACGCACAACGGAAAGATGCTAAAGTGCAAATTAGTATGATGGAGTCGGCCTTAGACCAACACCGTTTGAATACGGATAAATATCCAGATTCGTTAGAAGGCTTGGTGAAAAATACCGTAAATAATCCTCGTTGGGCCGGGTCTTATTTAAAACAAGGTTTACCGAAAGATCCTTGGGGTAATGATTATCAGTATAAGAAGCCTGGTGAGGAGGGACGGGAGTACGATTTATGGTCCTTTGGGGCGGATGGTAAACTAAGCGGCGAGAAAGGTGATGCGGATGTGACCAGTTGGGAAGTGAAGAAGAAGTGAGTAGTTGCCAGGTTTAAGGTTTCCTAAACCTCGACGGTTTAGGAAACCGAGTGGTTGCCAGGTTTAAGGTTTCCTAAACCTCGACGGTTTAGGAAACCTGACTTGATTTTAGATTTTGATAACGCCTTGAATTTCAACACCTCCATTACTTAGTACGGACTGTCCAATGGTTACTCGTTTTTATTGGTAACCAAGAGGAAATTTTCCAATATCAATACTTAACCCCTCCCCCCTTAACTTTAGGATGTAGCATGAGGATAATTTTTAGAATTATTCTTAAACTCCAAAAGGATTAATCATAGTAGCTTATTCTGACCATAAGTACTGAAGCAAAAATTCGGCGGTATTTTCCCTCACCACCGGCCCCAAAGGGAGAGGGACGAAAGAACATACGAGAAAATTTCTGCTTCAGTACTTATTAGACCGAGGAACCTCCTCGCAGTGTTTTGTCAGGTCACGGACCGAGCTTCGCTTTGGACTGCCTTTCCCATTACCTCTATAACACTACCAAATTTTCAAATTTGGACCAGTTCCTAAATCTGAAAGATTTAGACTCTAACTGCATGTTAATTGAAAACTATTTTATGTCCTCACCCATTCAGACTTACCTCCAGTCCATTGCCATCCATTTACAAGCCGGCAATGCCACGGAACATACGCATCGCCCCGCGTTGCAAAATTTATTGACAGCGTTATTGCCCGACTATCGCATCACCAATGAACCACGTCGTATCGCCTGCGGCTCCCCCGACTTTGAAATTGCCAAAGGAGAAGAACCGATTGGGCATATCGAAGCTAAAGATGTCGGTGTCGATTTAGAGAAAGTTCAACACTCGGAACAGTTGAAACGTTATCTCCCGTTCTTGAATAATCTGTTACTTACCGATTATTTGGAGTTTCGTTGGTTTGTCAATGGTGAATATCAACCGGCAATGACGGTGAAATTAGCCGAGGTGGATAAAACCGGTAAGTTAAGACCGCTTTCGGAAAATTTTGCTCGTTTTGATACGTTACTGAAAATTTTTGTAGAAACGCCCGTCCTGACCTTGCGGAGTCCCGAAGAATTGGCCAACAAATTGGCACACATTGCCCAGCAAATCAAACATTCTCTCGGGTTAGCGTATCACCACGAAGAGAAAACCGGCCAGTTACACCAACAACTGGAGAGTTTGCGTAACATCTTAATAGACACCCTCCAAGAGGAAGACTTTAGTGATATGATAGCACAAACCGTCTGTTATGGCTTGTTTGCCGCTAAATGTGGCGCGGGCGGTCAGCCGTTTTCACGACTCACCGCTATCCATTTTGTGCCGAAAACTAATCCATTCTTACGCAATCTCTTCAATCAGATAGCCGGCATTGAGTTGGATGACCGTTTAGTCTGGGCGGTAGATCATTTGGTGGCAGTGTTGAATCGAACCGATATGGCCGCGATTTTGGCCAATTTCGGCAAACGCACTCGTCAAGAAGACCCGGTGGTGCATTTTTATGAGACCTTTTTGGCACACTATGATGCCAAGTTGAGAGAAGTGCGGGGAGTGTATTACACGCCGGCACCGGTGGTGTCTTATATTGTGCGTTCAGTGGATTGGGTATTGAAAGAGAAATTTGGTTTAAAGCAAGGATTGGCGGATAATTCTACCCTCACCCCCGACCCCTCTCCCAAAGGGCGAGGGGAGAGTCTGATTCACCAAGTCCAAATTCTCGACCCCGCGACGGGCACAGGCACCTTCTTATATGCGGTGGTGGCGAAGATTTATGAACGGTTTCGCAAGAATCAGGGGATGTGGTCCGATTATGTCTCCAAACATTTATTGCCACGGGTGCATGGTTTTGAATTGCTGATGGCACCTTATACCGTGGCACACCTGAAGTTAAGTTTGCAATTGCAAGCCACGGGGTATGATTTTCGCAGTGAAGAACGGTTGCGGGTATTTTTGACGAATACCTTAGATGAACCTCATCACAGTGACACGACTTGGTTAGCTAAATGGTTGTCGGACGAGGCGAATGCGGCCAGTGGCATTAAACAAAATTCGCCGGTGATGGTGATTTTGGGGAATCCTCCGTATTCGGGACATTCCGCCAATACCGGAACCTGGATTAATGAATTACTGCGCGGTATTGGTGATGAGGCCAATTACTTTCAGGTCGATGGTGAACCACTGAAGGAACGCAATCCGAAATGGTTGAATGATGATTATGTCAAATTTATTCGCTTTGCCCAATGGCGAATTGAACAAACGGGCTATGGTGTCTTAGGATTTGTCACCAATCACGGTTATTTGGACAACCCCACGTTTCGGGGAATGCGGCAGGCGTTGTTGCAAGCGTTTGATGAGATTTATATTTTGGACTTACATGGCAACAGCAAGAAAAAGGAGAAGTCGCCAGACGGTAGTGTTGACCAAAATGTATTTGATATTCAGCAAGGGGTAGCGATTGGGATTTTTGTTAAACATCGGCCCTCACCCCCGGCCCCTCTCCCAGAGGGAGAGGGGAGTCAAAGAGAAGGGAGTCAACTTCCTCCTTTGTTGTTGGAAAATGCGCGTACGTTGCGGAAAGCCTTAACGGATGCAGAACAAGTTCTATGGTCAATCTTACGTGGAAAACAGTTTTTGAATTTGAAGTTCCGTCGTCAACATCCTCTCTCACCTTATATTTTAGATTTTTACTGTCACGAATTAAAACTCGCTATCGAAGTGGATGGGAGACAACATGATACCGATAAGGGACGTGCTTCGGATACCAACCGAACTTCATTTCTCTCCCAATTTGGAATCACCGTGTTACGATTTTGGAATCATGAGGTGTTACAGCAACTTGAGGTCGTTTTGGAAAAAATCTACGTTAACGTCATGGAATTAAAATCTTCACCCCCCTCTCCCTCTGGGAGAGGGGCCGGGGGTGAGGGTAAAGTTCATCATGCCCATTTATACGGGACACGGACTTTTAAATATGAGTATTTGATGGCAAACGACCTCAAAACTACGCCCTGGACCACCTTGCAACCTCAATCACCGTTTTATTTATTCGTCCCGCAGAATGTGGATTTGTTGGCGGAATATGAACCAGGGTGGAAGATCACGGAGATGATGCCGGTCAATTCGGTAGGTATTGTGACAGCCCGCGATAATCTAACCATCCATTATACCCCAAAGTCTCTGGTTGACACTTTGCAAAAGTTTGGGCAACTAGAAGCAGAACAAGCGCGTTACCAATATGAATTAGGTCGAGACGCGAGAGATTGGAAGGTGAATCTTGCCCAACAAGATATACAAGAACATGGCATTCAAGACCAGTATCTCCAACCTCTTTTATACCGTCCCTTTGACACACGATATACCTACTATACAGGTAAGACTCGTGGCTTTCACTGTATGCCTAGATTTGAAGTCATGCAACACCTGTTGCCAGGAAAAAATTTGGGGTTAATCGCTACCAGAAAAACTGTTGATCAATGGGATTGTTTGGCTACTCAAGTGATATGTGGTCATAAATCTTGTTCCGCATACGATATTAATTCGCTTTTCCCACTTTACCTCTATCCCTCCGAGACAGACCACTTCATTAACGGCAACGGCAACGGCAACGGTAAGAATAAAGAATTACCCAGAAAACCCAATTTTGCCGACGAGTTCATCCAAGACCTTGAAACTCATCTTAATTTGCGGTTGATTTCCGAAGGTCACGGCAATTTTAAGAAAACGGTCAGCGCATTAGACGTGTTCAATTACCTGTACGCGATTTTCCACAGCCCGACTTATCGCCAACGTTATGCCGAATTTCTCAAAATGGACTTCCCCCGTTTACCTTTGACCAGTGACAAAATGCTGTTCCAACAACTCGCGGAGTTAGGTGGACAATTGGTCAAGATTCATCTCCTGGAAGCCGAGATTGAAAACGATTGTAGTTTTCCGATTAAGGGCAGTAATTTGGTGGAGAAACTGGCTTATAAGGAGGAAAAGGTCTATATCAACCAGACTCAATATTTTGACCATGTTACCCCTGACGTTTGGGAATTTCACATCGGTGGTTATCAAGTGTGTGAGAAATGGTTGAAAGATAGAAAGGGGCGGGTGTTGAATTTTGAGGAGTGTTCACAGTATTTGTATATTCTGGCCGCGCTTGAAAAGACACGCACTCTCATGGAGAAAATTGATGAAACCATCCCAAACTTCCCTATTTGATTCTAAAAAACCACCGGCGAAAACTTCGTCATCTATTCTGATATTAGAATGGGATGAATTGGATTATGTTTTTCGCTGTTGCCTTGGTGAAATGATCGGGTTTCGCGCCACTTTTGTGGAAGAGACATTGGCCAAACAACATGCTGCTGAAGTTGAAAAATGGGTAAAGTGCATGTTATACTGGTGTCTTCATGATAGAAGCAAAGGCAAAGCGGAATTGCGTTTCACCGATTTTATGTAGGGTGGACAATAAGTTTATCGTTGTCCACCGGATTGAAATTTTGGTAGTGATGAAAGGTGGGTGAAATATCGAGAGGTTTCTCTTTCGGTCTTGAACTATGATTTAACTGATTAAATGAAGACTATGAAAGGAAGTTTTACTAATCATAGTTCATCTTAAAATCATTCTATCATAGTTCAGATTGTTCACCTAGATTTCATCACTACCGAAATTTTAAGGTAGGCAAAACCACACTGGTCCACTCTATCATGGCTTACTGCCGAATGGTGCGGGGACGCACCCTACCTTAATGGCAAGGGTGATAAGGATAGAATTTATGTTAGTGTTTAAGGGAATCAACACTAATCATAAATAGTTTCCGTCGCGCCTAAATGATACAACATCAACTTACCGGTATCGCGAGTTAACGGCACTGCAATCCAACAATCTTGGGGGGTGCAACGAAAATCAAAATCCCATAATGGTGGTTTGGGTCCGGGTTGTGTGGGTAAACGCAGAGTAAATAACTCACTACCGGTCTCCAAGTCCCACCATCGTACCGTCCCATCACCGCTGACGGTGACGAGTTGTTGACTGTCGGGACTGAAAATGGCCCGAAAAATAGTTTGTTCATGTCCAACTAAACGATGTTCTTGCTTACTGGTATGCGTGGCATAAACATAAGCCGACAGTTCTCGACCGACACAAGCAAAGCGTTGTTGGTCCGGACTGATAGCGGCCCATAAAATTTCATCTTTGGCTGGTTTCGATTCATGCAATGGTCGTTTTGGTGGCAATTCGCTTAGTCGCCATAATCGGGTGTAGCCGTCGGCGCCTCCACTTAGTAAATAATTGCCGGTCGCGTCAATTTCTACCGAATTAACTTGCCCGGCATGGGCTTGATAAAATATTGGGGGTTGGGATGAAGATTTGGACCGTGCGTCTAATTGAAATACTCCAATTTGACCATCATTGGTACCAGTGGCTAATCGATTGCCGAGTGGAGAAAACGAAATGGCTCGCACTTTTGCTGGATGAGGTAAAGTTTGTTGTAACCGTAATCCTGTGGAGGACACTTGCCACAATTTGGCGGTGTCGTCAAAACTGGCTGAAGCCAAGAGATGACTGTCTGGGCTAAACGCTACACGGAGTATTTGTTTTTGATGAGCGATCGAATCACACTTTAACTGGTCCTTCGTTGGCCAATATAGGCATAAGGTACCATTGTCTAACCCAATCGCTATGGGTGACCCTGGTGGGGCTATGGCGGTAGAAAGTGGGGTAGCAGGTAAGTCAATGAGTTGTCGGTCCGGCAAAGTGGTCTCCCAACGCATCACTTTACCATCATAACCGGCACTAAAAATTTGGTCGCCATAATTATCCAAATGAATAATACCGGCGGTATGACCTTGAAATACTCGTAAAGTATTGCCGGTGGCCGGTTCCCATAACCGTAAAGTACGGTCCAGGCTGGCGGAGACTAAATATTTTCCCCCTTGTACAAATCGTAATCCAAATACTCGGTTTTTGTGTCCTTGTAAAATTCGCAATAATTGCCCTGATTGCGAATCCCAGAGGCGCACATTTTTATCATCGCTACTGGTCGCTAATTGTTCGCCATTGGGACTAAAAATCACGTTAGCCACATCATCGGTATGTTCTAACACATATCGAGTTTTATCCGTGGTCAAGTCCCAGATGCGGGCGGTTTTATCATAAGAGGCACTGGCTAACCAAGGTTGGGTCGGATGAAAGGCTAATCCACCTTCGGCAATACTTTCGGTATGTCCTTTCAGTACCTTGATTACTTTGCCGGTGGCGACCGACCAAAAAGTAATGTCATGGTCTTCGCCACCACTGACTAATTGAGTCCCATCGCTGGTGATGGCTAAGGCTTTTACTGCGGCCGGCGCGGTCCATTCTTGCCATAATTGGCCGGTGGCGAGTTGCCATAAAATGATTTTCGCTCCTTCTTTGGTTTCATCCCCGGCACTGGCTAACCATTGTCCGTGGGGGTCAAACGCTACGGCGCGAACGGTATGGTGATGACCGGTAAACTGACGCAACCAGGTGCCAGTCTTCACGTCAAACAGTACTACCGTATCATTTTCTCCTCCTGCCGCTAATACCTTACCGTCAGGACTGACCGCTACGGCAAATAAGGAGGCTGGGGTGCCGGTCAATTCATAAATTTTTTGCGGACCAGTCCCCATTAAATGAGTAAACCAAGTTAAAATATTTCTAGCATGACGACGTGAGTTGGGAATTTCTGGATCCAACTTATGACTGTCTTGTAATACCTGTTGCGCCGCGGCATAATTTTCTACTTGTGCTAACAGGGTGGCATGAGTCAATTGAAATTCAAATAAATCGGTGGTACGTTCTTCTTTGGTGACCTCAGCTTCTTGTTTAGCGTCCTCCGCCACTTGTTTGGCGGTTTCTGCCGCTCGTTGCGCCACCACGGCTTCCTGCTGCGCGGTGGTGGCCAGTTGTCGCAGGTCGCGCTCCTTTTGAATTTGCCAAAATTCTAGGAGGGCTAATCCACTTACCACTACCAGTGCTAACAAGGCGATTTTAGCTAACCGACGAGTACGTTGGCGTTGCCATTCTTGTTGCTTCACCTCCTCCTCGTGGTGTTGCTCTTGTTGTTGTTGCGCGATACTGGCGACTAAAAACTTCATGGCCAATTCGAAATGTTGGCCATAACGTTTGGCCCAGTGTATAGTCGGTTTGGCTTCTTGTTGCCAGGCTAATGCTTCGGTTAATTCTGGATTGCGCCATAAGGCGGCTTGACCTTGTTTCCAACGATTGGCGGTATCTTCTAACCGTTTATACCAGGCGGCCAACCGGGCTTCCGTTTTGGTCCATTCTTTCAATCGTTGCCATTTTCGAATCAAACTTTCGTGGGTAATATCGAGAACGGTCTCCGGTTCTAACGGTATCTCTGGTGGTGTTAAAAAACTGCGGCCTGGTTGGCGAAAAATTTCCACCACGGTCACTACTTGCTGACACGGGACGTTGGCTAGGGTGGCAACTTCGGATAGTTTAACGGGTCGCCGCGTATCGCCGTGACCGCTGCCACGCTCAGTTAGACTGCGAAACAACATTTCGGCTATCGGTGATTGTTGTGCAGGTGACAATTCCGCATAAATCTCCTCTGCATGTTGTGACAGGGCTCGTGTTAAGGTCCCGATGGTTTCATAATGTTGTGTGGTAAGCCGAATGGGTGGCGACTGGTCTCGGGTGGCTAAGTGCCACATTCGCATTAACGCATGTTGTAGTAAGGGCAGTTGGTCTGGGTCGGTGCCCATGTCATTTAACAAACGATTGACCAATACCGGCTCTAACTGTCCACCAAACACTTGCGCTGGTCCTTCAATGGCGGCGCGTAATTGTTCACGAGTCAAGCGGGGGGTGAGAAAGAGTCCCTGATTAATGGCTTCCGGTAGGCCGTAGAATAGGGCGCATTCACCTAAGAAGTCGGAGCGCATGGTGATGACGATATAAATTGCCGGATGTTGGCTACTGGTCAATAATAATTCGACAAAGGCGGCGGCTTCATTGGTTTCACCTTGACGGTAATAACGAAAAATCTCTTCAAACTGGTCCACTAGAATGAGTAGAGAAGTTTGTGGCGGTAACGGGCTATCACGTAACACTTCATGTAGTCCCAGCGGTCCACGACATAAACTGGCCCGTAAAAACGCCGGTGCTTCGCTGTCATCGGTAAAATGACTAAGGTATTCGGTCCGCAAAGCAGAATCGGCTAATAATGCTTGAGTCAAGCGCACTACTGGTTGGTTGCCTGGGCGTAATTCAGCAATGCGCCAACTGACACCTGCACTGGCAAGAAAACCGCGTTCTAAATCGGCTAATAGCCCGGTGCGGACTAACGACGATTTACCACAACCAGAAGGGCCAACCACCGCGATAAAATGGCTGACTCCCAGTTTATCAATCAACTGGTCGGTATGCTCTTCACGACCAAAAAAAATATCGGTTTCGTGACGTTCAAAGGGTCTTAACCCTGGATAAGGAAATTCACTCATGTTTGTAACGCCTGGAGAAAAGTGGGCAAACAGGTAGATGATTGCGGCGTTGAACATTCTAACAGCCGCAAGTTGGGAAATTTAATCGGTAACGTTGGTTGTTGTGGCGACGGTTTTTGATAAACGGCGATGAATTTCAAAGGTTGTTCACGTCGCCCTTGAATTTTGCGCGAATACAGTAATTGCTCCGTAACCCAAACGATAGAAGATTTATCATAGAGCACTAACACCACATCACTGTAAAGTAAATTTTGTTCTAAATATTGTCGTATGGTGGTAGATTTGGTGGTTTCTGATACGACTAAAGGTAAACTGTAACTGAGTCCGTGGGCATCAAAAATGGTTTTAATTTCATAAACTAAAGCCATATCTTCCGGGGCCGCGTTAATAAATACCAATATATCTCCCAGAGTTTTTTGTATAGTAACCTCTGGTTTCGGTTTAAGTTGTTGCCGAATGTAAGTTTGAAATTCTATTAAGCTGCTTGAAATAACGGTGCTTGATTCTAATAGAGCGCGGTGATTGGTTTCGGTGACCAGATTTAAATTTAGTGTCGGCTCCCGCCATTGAAAAATTGGTAACTTAGCGACGCAGGCGCGTTGATATTGAAACAATGGATATTCATTGCCGTTGTTATCACTGAGCAACTGTATAAATAATTGACTTTGTGTTAAATCTTCCTCTAAATATTGTTGAATCCGCGCAAAGGGATAACGGCGATTGGGTAACACGCGAAAACCTTGTTGGTCAAAGTAACGTTTCATGTCGTTACGGTGAGGTTCTAAATCCGCCGTTACTTCGGCTAAAAATAGGGTGTTTAGATTTGACAACTTTTGAAAAGTTGTCAAATCGGCTTCTCCTCTTAGATTTGGCAACTTTTGAAAAGTTGTCAAATCGGCTTCTCCTCTTAGATTTGGCAACTGGTCGAAAGTTGTCAACTCTGCTTCTCCTCTTAAATTTGACAACTTTCGACCAGTTGTCAAATCTGCTTGAGAACGTTCAATTTCGGCTTTTAAAAACTTTAATTTATCCACGAGTTGATACGCGAGGTCATTAAGTTTCTGATAATATTCAATTTCTTCTGCCGTAGGCTTCGGTACCCCCAAAGTTCGAGGTTTACCATGGTTGCCAATAAACCAAAATTTATATCCTAGTAGGTCATTTAATTCGACGGGTCGTGAAACCTCGTCACGTTCTATTAAAAATATTCGTTCGGAGTCGGTACCGACGAGGGCTAAAAAAGTTTTGAGTTCATGTAAACACCATTCCGAAGCCAGATAAGCGGGAGATAAAATCAGTAGAAAAATGGCGGAGTGAGTTAACTGAGTTTCCACCGTGGAGGTAACTGTTTGCTGGCCGCGTAACTCATGGTCCAGCCATAATGAATAGGCATTGGCTGGTCCTAATTTTTGTCGCAACAAGGTTTTCAAGCTATTGATTAAGGTAGTTACCCAACCATTATCTGCTCCCAGCAAAGGCTCATCATCCACTTGGGCATAGCTGACAAAAATATCGTGTTTATAGTGAGGAACGTAAACAGGCATGATAATCAATCAGTGATAGTGATAAGAAATTGTTTTGAAATGAGTTTGACTTAATAAAAAAAATGACTATAATTAAATTTTGGGTTTAAATTGGAATTTTCTAAATTCAAGAAAATTCTGGTTAACTCAAGCCCCCGCCCCCCAATGCCATTAAGTTAGGCGGCGTTGGTTCTGATAAAAAGTTGACAACTTTCAAAAAGTTGTCAACTTTAAGCAGTTCTAAAATGCTGTAGTGGTTCTAATAACAAGTTGACAACTTTCGAAGTTGTCAACTTTAAGAAGTTTTGACCCAATAACCTCAATAATTATTATAAATTCATTATAATGAAACTAGAAGTCATCAATTGCTTACCTAAAATCCAATCTTCGCGGCCACCTGTGCTATTTGTCCATGGGGCCTTCAGCGGTGCTTGGTGTTGGAATGAATACTTTTTGCCATATTTTGCGCAACAAGGCTATCCCGCTTATGCTTTGAGTTTGCGTGGTCATGGTAACAGTGCGGGTGCGGAAAAACTCCATTGGATAAGTTTAGCAGATTATGTGGCGGATGTGGTAGCGGTGAGTCAACAATTATCTGCTCCACCAATTTTAATCGGCCATTCGATGGGAGGAATGGTGGTGCAAAAATATTTGGCCGCCGGTTATCCCGCCACGGCGGCAGTGTTGCTAGCTCCAGTGCCTCCTTCTGGATTGGGCGCCTCTTCCTATTATTTTGCCTGGACTCACCCTTTGTTGTTTTGGCAGTTCAATTTGATGCACTATGTTAGCTTACGTTTTGCCACTCCTCAAATGATGAAACAAGTGTTATTTTCTGATACCGTTTCTGATTCACAGGTACAGCAATATTTTGCTTTGATGCAAGGAGAATCATATCGGGTGATGATTGATATGCTGTGGTTAGATTTGCCCCCCCAGCCTCATTTTATGCTACCATTACTGGTTTTAGGTGCGAAACACGATGTGTTTTTTCCACCCTCTCTGATTGAGGAGACCGCTAAATTTTATGGTACTCAATCTTATTTGTTTCCGCAGATGGCTCATTTGATGATGTTAGATACTCATTGGCAACAGGTGGCGGCTAAAATTTTATCTTGGCTAGAAGAATTACATTTGGTGTCAGAAAATCGTCAATTAATTGACCGTTAAAAGACATTAGGTAGGGTACGCCTTATCGCTTACGTTTGCTTGGGCGCATGAAATCTAATGCTGTGAGTAAAATAGTAACTACCATTTATGGTTGTGCATAGTTTTTGCTACTTTTTTAACGTTCCAAGTTAATTCTTCCTCATTGCATTTTTGTTAAGAGGGCTTTACAATTTAACTCAATCACCCCCAACCCCTCCTTGGTAAGGAATAGATACTAAGTACTGAAGCAGAAATTATGCGGTATTTTCCCTCACCCCCGACCCCTCTCCCAGAGGGCGAGGGGCGAAAGAAAATACCAGAAAATTTCTGCTTCAGTACTTATCTAAGTTACCAGGGATACTTCTCTCTTTACTAAGGAGAGGTTGGAGGTGGTTGTGCGCAAGGTGAGTCGGCATTATCTCTATAAACTATAAATATAGAATCACTAAACTACTAGGAGACTTATCATTATGTCAGCAATCAATAAGGAACTTCAAAAACGCCTTGACGCTTTAGAACAAGAGCAGAATCGTCAAGAGGTCGAAGTAAAAACTTTGACTACAGCAATCAAGCCCGTCCGAGAGCCAGCGAAAGATAAAGCCCCGCGCCAAAATGGCTTCGTGATTCGCTTGGATTTTGGTGCAGGCGCCCCTGTCAGTGAATGGTCTGATGATACTCATGGTTGGCGTAGCCATGACTTGGGGACACGCTATAATACCGAAGAATTGGCGGAGAAAAAATTGGCCGAGTTGAAACAAAAGTGGCCCGATTATCCATTAAAAACGTGTTTCACAGGTCCTGTACCGGCAGCTTGAACTTAGATTCGGGTAGTCCATTCAAAATTAATGGAAGTATTAAAATTCAATGAGTTACCAAGGTTCAAAGTTTCCTAAACCTCAAAGGTTTAGGAAACTTAGCGCCTACCAGGTTTAGGAATCTTAGCACCTACCAGGTTCAAAGTTTCCTAAACCTCAAAGGTTTAGGAAACTTAGCGCCTA
Source organism: Thiomargarita sp. (assembly GCA_022729575.1). Lineage (GTDB taxonomy): Bacteria > Pseudomonadota > Gammaproteobacteria > Beggiatoales > Beggiatoaceae > JAABRD01. The sequence goes on along the minus strand of DZAL01000042.1, from coordinate 19,024 downwards.
CCAGGTTTAGGAATCTTAGCACCTACCAGGTTCAAAGTTTCCTAAACCTCAAAGGTTTAGGAAACTTAGCACCTACCAGGTTTAGGAATCTTAGCACCTACCAGGTTCAAAATTTCCTAAACCTCAAAGGTTTAGGAAACTTAGCGCCTACCAGGTTTAGGAATCTTAGCACCTACCAGGTTCAAAGTTTCCTAAACCTCAAAGGTTTAGGAAACTTAGCGCCTACCAGGTTTAGGAATCTTAGCACCTACCAGGTTCAAAGTTTCCTAAACCTCAAAGGTTTAGGAAACTTAGCACCTACCAGGTTTAGGAATCTTAGCCCCCGGCGGTTAATACTTCCCAGATTTGAACTTAGATTTGACAACTTTCGACAAGTTGTCAAATCTTTAGATTTGAACTTAGATTTGACAACTTTCGACAAGTTGTCAAATCTGTTCTTTTTAGCGAAATTGTCAAATCTTCTTATGGACGTTTCATTTTTTGTAATTTCACATAGATCATGGCGGTCATCAGTGCATCATTGAAGGCATCATGTTTACCTAAGACGGGTAAATTTAACTCCGCTAAGATGGCATCAAATCGCAAGTCTAACTGTACCGGGTTGAGCACATTTTGTTTTAGGTCATAATAAAGCCCTGATACTTCAAGTTGAGGATTAGGTAAAGTAATGCCCAACAATGGCTTCAAATACTTATTAATCATTGCCACGTCAAATTCTAAAAAGTAGCCGACCAGGGGACGAGCGCCGATAAAATGCAAAAAACGAATCATGGCTTCATTTGGGTGCATTCCATGCGCTAAATCACAATGACGTAAACGATGAATCTTAATACTGGCTTCATCGATTTGATGACGCGGTTTCACAAACAATTCTAATTTTTGGCTAGTTAAAATAGTATGGTCACGAATTTTAACCGCGCCAATGGAGAGAATCTCCGCTTTTTTAGGATTTAGCCCAGTGGTTTCACAATCAAAGCAGATTAAATCCTGGTCTGGTGGTGGTTCAAATAGAAAAGAAAACTCTTGGTATTTCAGTTTCTTATGGTTATGTCGCCGGCGCCAATTTCTTAACATCAGGTAACTCGATCTAGTTTGAAATGATAAGTGACAAATTGCTTGAAATGGTTAACAATCCGGAACGAATCTTTTAATAAATCACGTTCCATTTTATTCAGTTTGTTGGGTTTGATGTAGTTATCGTAAGGTTCATTGCGCATGGCTTTTTCTAGTTCAAAGCGCAACCGTAAAGTAATCATAAATCCTAACGCTTCAATCAAATCTACGGCAAATGGTTTTTCTAATACCTCTTTTTCTACAAGTGCCTTAATACGTTCGATGGTATTGGATTCAGTCACCCGGTATTCTAGGGCTAAACTGCGAATACCATGGATGATTGGAAAGATACCGCCTTTTTTGAGGTCTAACTCATTTTTGTGTTGTAATTTCTCTACCACGAAATTGGCAAACATGCCTAATGGCGTTTCAAAAGCAATCGACGATTTAGCAAAATGCGAGAAAAAAGTTTGATGGTCTTGCAAGCGATCATATAAATAAGTTTTGGCTTCGGTTAACAAGGACGCATCTCCTGCGACTGAAATCGCATCACAAAAAATCGCTAAGTTCATCAAATCTTGAAACTCCACTACCCATTGGAAAATTTGTTCTTTAAATTCTTGGAGCGATTTGCACCAATAGGGATTACTGGCCATAATTTTGCCAGGACAAGGCGGATAGCCAAAATCTAACAAGGTATCCGTTAGGTCTTGGGCAATTTTCGCGATGCCGTCATACTCAAATCCATCGCGGAAAATAATCGCGTTATCTTGATCCGTTTTGAGAATTTGCTCCCCGCGTCCTTCGCTTCCCATCACTAATAAACAGGTGTTGGCGACCACTTCTGGTGGGGCAATGAAAGAATAGAGTTTTTTAAATACCTGTTGGTTTAATTCCTGTACCCATTCCATCATGTATTTAATTTTCATGCCGTGGGCTTGAAAGGAGTGAATCATTTTAGTCATGTTTTGACTGGCAATCTTCAATTGTTCCTTATTTTGGGCGCGGTCAATTTGCACCGCCACCAAGCGTGTATGATTGGAGAGATAACTCAATAAATCAATTTGTTCAAGGACACCAATGATTTCATGCTCCTGATGAATGAGCAGATGCTTAATTGAGCTTCTAATCATTATCAACAGGGCATGTAGCAAAAAATCGTGGATTTCCATTTCAATCAAGTTAAAGGTGGCGATATTCCCGACTGCGTCATCGATCGAATAGCGTTGCAACACCACATGGTCACGCAAATCTTTGTCCGTGACAATCCCAATTTCATTATCGCGTTTTACCAAAATGAAATTGGCTTTCGATTTACTCATGGTTTGCACGGCATCATATACCGTGGCGGCCGCATCGACATACAAGGGCGGATGAATATAAATATCTTGAATTTTGGCCACCATGAAAGAAGACAATTCTTTGGTATTGCGTTGCTCAATCAGTGCATTCAACCGTTTAGATAAATCTTGATAATAAAACTCTTCAAACGTTTTATTGTGTTGAATGAGTGTTAGGAAGATTTCTTTGGGTAAGGTGTAGCAAATGGCTTCTTCATAAACCAGGAAATCATGTTTACTTTTGCCCTTCAGTAAAGACATGGTATCAAAAGTATCTTGGCTACCACAAACCGAAACCACTTCCTCTTCTTGAAGCTCGTGGACGATACCTTTGATAATCAGGTAAAGGGTATCCGGGGTGGTCCCTTGACGAATCGGATATTCACCGGTTTTAAAGTAGGCAATGTCCATTGCATCAGCCACTGCTTCTAATTCATGCTCTTCCAGTCGATCAAAGGGTGGAATGGCAGAAATGAAAGATTTTTGTTCTAATATGCTCATAATAAAATGAATTAAACTAAAGTAATTTGGCTTGTTGTGGGATTAAAGATTTGATTTGATAGGGTGCTAGTATACCGTGATTTTAAACTTTAGGGGGAATTTTTATGAAGAAGCTAAAAATTTAAATACCATGACGTAAATATCAAATTCGCCATGGTTTAAAACAGGTAACATATTGATAAAACATGACTTATGCCACACTCGGCGTTTACCTTCACTGCCATTAAGTTAAGCTGATGTTACGGCGTTGGAGTCCAAATCTTCAGATTTGGCAATGCCGTTTTGCCTTAACCAATCTCGTTCAAAGCTGAAGGTTTGGACTCTAACGCGGCTTTATTATTAAATGAGAAACACACTTATGAATTTCAATAGCAGAATGACTCAATTTTCTCGTAACCTCTGGCTAACCGTGAGTTTATTTATTATTCTCATCATTACCTTTGCCATTTATGTGTGGTCCGAAAGCGAGGTTACTCGTGCCAATGAGTTACGTCATGATTCGTTACTATTGGCAAACGAGTTACGCCAGTCTACGGACGATTTGACTCGAATGGCACGAACTTATGTCATGACGGGTAATCCTATTTGGAAAAAATTCTATCAAGACATTATCGATATTCGTGACGGAAAACAACCGCGCCCAGAGAAATACCATAGACCCTATTGGAACCTTATCCTCACCGATGGTAAACGCCCTCGTCCTGATAGTACTCAAACCATTGCTTTACTCGATTTAATGCGGCAACAGGGTTTCACTGAATCAGAATTTAATAAATTAACAGCTGCGAAGAAAAACGCCGATGCTCTGATTGCTATTGAATTCGAGGCCATGACACTGGTTGAATCAGTCGGTGCCAATGTTGGAGCCACCCGTGACCAGGCACAACGGATGATGTATGACGACAAATATCTACAGGGAAGAGCGGCTATTATGAAACCCATTGACCAGTTCTATGAAATGATAGATATACGCACGCTTAATAGCATTCAAGCACATGAAGTCCATGTCCTTATCATGCGTTATATCTTCATGGCTTTTGGGCTGTTGGCTATGTTTATGCTGTGGCAAACTTATCGCGCTTTACAGAAAACCATGGGGGGATCTGTAGATGAGGTTCAATCACACATTGCTAGAATCGGTAGTGGGGATTTCTCTTCCACCATTCCACTTGACGAGGCGAAGAACAATAGCGTATTGGGCTGGTTGTCGGAAATGCAGAGGAAGTTAAACGATAACGAGAAACGATTTGAACAATTATTTAGAGCGGTTTCGATCCCTTTGTGTTTGGTGGATCAGCACGGAGTCATTGAATTAAGGAACCATCGATTTGTGAAAACGTTTGGTTATACCAAAGAGGAGGTACCTTCGTTGAATGAATGGTGGCCATTGGCATATCCTGACCCAAACTACCGTAAATGGGTGTTAACCTCTTGGGCGGTGGTTGTTGAAACCTCCGCCAAACAAGGTGTTGATATTGAGCCCGTGACTTATAACGTCACTTGTAAAAATGGCGAGATTCTCACGGTAGAGATTTCTGGGATAACCATTGGTGACTATTTGTTGACCACTTTCTTTGATGTTACCGACCGCAAGAATGCAGAAGAATTGCTGAGAGCACAAAATGAAGAAATTAGAGCACAAAATGACGCATTGCAGAGAATTAATGACGACCTTGAAGAAAGTGAAGAAAAATTTAGAGTGATGGCAGAAACTTCTCTGGATTTAATTTTTCAAATCGATACTCAGGGTATTTTTACCTATTGCTCGCCCAGTGCTGATACACTTTTGGCTTATGAGCCGCAGGAAATGATAGGAAAACCGTTTGCTAATTTTGTCACTCCAGATACGTTACCGATTGCCAACGAAATTTTTCTGGATACGTTGGCCGGACAAAAAGTTCGTCTAGTGAACCTCATGGCATATAGAAAAACCGGTGAAGCAATTTGGTTAGAGGTAAGTACGGCCCCCATGCTCAAAGTTGAACAAGTCATTGGTGTGCAGGGAAATGCGCGTGACATCACTGAGCGCAAGTTAGCTGAAAAAACTTTGCGGGAAAGTGAGGAGTTTACCAGACGTTTAATTGAAAGCAGTAAGGATTGTATCAAAGTTTTAGACTTGGATGGACGTATGTTATCGATGAGTGCGGGTGGACAAAAATTGCTGGAAATTGATAATGTAACCTGTTATTTGGGACTGAATTGGGTGGACTTTTGGAAAGGTAGCGATAGAGCGGGGGCGTTGCAAGCAGTGTTAACCGCCGAACAAGGTCAGGCGGCTACTTTTTATGGCTTTTGTGAAACCGCTAAAGGCACGCCCAAATGGTGGGAAGTGATCGTGTCACCGATTACCAACGCGAGTGGTAAAATTGACCGTCTGTTGGCCATCTCGCGTGACATCACCGAGCGCAAGTTGGCGGAGGAGGTGTTGAAAGCCAGAGAAATTCAACTTAAAGAATTGAATGCCACCAAAGATAAACTATTCTCAATCATCGCCCATGATTTGCGCGGTCCGTTTAGTGCCATCTTAGGTTTTTCCGAGTTGTTGTTAGACAGTATGCGTACTAACACGATGGCAGAATCAGAACAAATGTTAAGAGATATTTATTTGGCCGCCACCAATACCTTCAAATTACTCAATACCTTGTTAGATTGGGCGAAAACTCAAACTAATCAAGTGAATATTCACCTAAATTCGCTAAATATTTCGGTGATCATTGAGGAGGTGTTAAGCCAGTTAACCTCGGTAGCACTTAACAAAGGAGTTTTATTGAATTATGACCAGCCACAAGATGCTATGGTTTATGCGGACCAAAATATGCTCCATACTATTTTGCGAAATCTGATTTCTAATTCTATTAAATATACCAACGCCGGCGGTGCTATAAATATTTCAATCACCAGTAATAACGATTATGTAGAAGTGTCGGTGGCGGATAATGGGGTAGGAATGAATGAGGAGATAAAAAACCAATTATTTACTTCAAATGTCAATCCATCAACCTATGGTACTGCCAATGAAAAAGGCACCGGGTTAGGTCTGGTCATTTGTAAAGAATTTGTGGTAAAACAAAGAGGTCACATTTGGGTGGACAGCGAAGTTGGTAAAGGCAGTATTTTTAAGTTTACTATACCTACCATGAACCTATCCCACTATTCCTAAACCATTGAGTTATAATCAATCACTCAACCGGACGCTTAATTTCATGTTCTTTAATTTCAATAACTTGAAAGTTGTCAAATCTGGTTCTGGTTTTAGATTTGACCACTTTCGAAAAGTTGTCAAATCTGCGGTCGTTCGAGATTTGACAACAACCAGAGGAGTCCAAAACAGGTTTTGGACAACTTTCGAAAAGTTGTCAAATCTGGTTCTGATTTTAGATTTGACAACTTTCGAAAAGTTGTCAAATCTGCGGTCGTTCGAAATTTGACAACAACCAGTGGAGTCCAAAACAGGTTTTGGACAACTTTCGAAAAGTTGTCAAATCTGGTTCTGATTTTAGATTTGGACAACTTTCGAAAAGTTGTCAAATCTGATTCTCTCCTTATTCTACCACCACTCCTTTCTCCAATTTCACATCCTTCCCTAGTTTCACCCCAGATAATTTACTACCCTTCTTGATTTTCACCTTCTCCAACACCGCGGGAGATTTCTTATCTCCCTTGATAGTCCCTTTCAAAGTGCCACCAGTAATCTTGGTCCCGGCCAACAAGGTGACATCTTGGAAGAAGCCACCCACTTTGCTGGTATTGGTAATCACGCCACCCAAAGTGCCACCAATAATGGACATCCCTTTAAAGTCAAAGTCTAGCATTATCCCGAAGTTTTTGATGTAACCAGTGACCACACCACCAGTCAATTTACCTTTAACGGTAATGGTAAAATTGGAGACCCAGCCAACATTAACTAGGGAGTTGGATAAAACTCCATTGGAGACCATGCCCCAAGTTTGAATATTTAACTCAGTTACAGGACGACCGCCATAATTGCAAACTTGATTAATACTGCCGGTCGTGTCGCAGGAGAAAGAGGCACCACCGAGTATTGGCGGTTGAATTGGAATCACGGGCGCGGGTATCACCACAGGTGGTACAGGTGCCGGAGTCACTGGTGTTGCCACTGGTATCATTACGGGCACCGTAGTGGTCACGGGCACTGCCGGGGTAGTCACCGGTGGTGGAATCACCTCTGGGACCGTCGTCGTCTCAGTCGTGGTGGCCACTTCGGCAAACATCGCTTGACAATGGCTATCAGTCGTGAGGGTTACCGTGGTGGTCAACTCGGGACTGTTACAATCACCAGACCATTCCTTAAACATGGCGCCCTCGTTTGGTGTGGCGATGAGTGTCACTACCGTGTCGATGGGATAAGCCGCTTGGCAGGTCTCGCCGCAGTCAATGCCGGTCGGGTCACTACGCAAATTACCTGCTCCCAATTTCCCCGTGGTTAAGGTGACTGGTGGTAGCACCACCGCTTGAGCAACCACTTCCGCAGGCACCACTTCCACGGTACTCGGAGGAGCAGTGTCGACCGTTGGCGTGGCCGCAACCGGCACTTCTGGAGTCGTGGTCACGGGGGCCGAAGACTCAGGCAAGAGTGTGGGATTAGCTTCCGTTGGTAAGCTGTGAGTAGATTCTTCATTGAGGTTAAAGTGGGCCACACAAGCACGCTCCGCCTTCATGACGACTTTACCATCCACACAATCTTCATTACCTCCCCATCCCACAAAGTAGGCACCAGGTAAGGCGGTGGCGGTCAACCCAACTTCGGTACCCACGTTATAAGAGGTATGGGCTTCATGGTTGCTAGTCCAATCCAGTTTGCCCACGTCCACCAAGACCTGTCCTTGCCCACTGCCTTCCATGGTGAGAAATAAACTGGCTTGTTGTTTGCGGAAGTAAGCCACACACAGTCGCCCCCCAGTCATGACGACCTGTCCATCGATACATTCTGGGTGTCCGCCCCAACTGGAGAAGACCGAACCGGTCTCGGCAACGGGCTTAAGATTGACGGTAGTTAAAGTTTTGATGACTTGTGAACAAGCCTCTGGATTGCACTTCAGTGCGCCAGAGTTATTATCTACTTGACAATCACTAGACTGACACAACAGACCGGTATCACTGGTCACTTTGCCACGACCGCTACCATCCACCTGGACAAAGAGACTCAAATTTTCTGGGAGGCCCGGGGTCACGGTAACCGGCGGAGTCACTACCACGGCCGGGGTCACGGTAGCCGGCGGGGTCACTACCACGGGTGGCGTAACGGCAATCGATTCAAATTGAGCCGTACAAGTTAAGTCATTGGCAGGCATGGTGAAACTCGCGGCGCAAGGAGTCCATCCCACAAAAGTTGAACCAGCATTTGGAGTGGCATTAAGAGTGACGGTGGCACCCGCTGTGTAACTCGCACTTCCCATCAAGGTGCCAGTACCTGTGCCACTGGCGGTTAGGGTGATGGTGTATGTTGGCAAAGTTGTCCCGGTCCCGCGAATATCAAAGTTATACGGATTTTTCGTGCTATCATTATTGGCGATGTTAATCGTGCAGGTATCTGTGCCCGCGTCGATGGGAGTATACTTCAGAACGAAAGAAGAATTGCTTCCCGCCGCGATAGAAGTAGAAGCAAATGAAACCAAGCTAAATTCCGTAGTACAACTAGCCCCGGAAACCCCCCAATTCGTAATCGCCAATGAAACGGCCCCCAAATTTTCCACCGAAAAGGTCTTGCTGACGCTATTACCCACCGTGACACTGCCAAAATCGGTGTGATCCGTGGTTGCGGGCGTAGTCGCACCGTCCGCTATGGTAATCCCGTTGCCTTTGACATTCATCTGAGGCGGCGGGTAGCCATTGACCGTATTCTGAGTGGCTGGCAGATTACTGGGCTGGAAATCCACACCAGTGTCATCGAAAGCATACCCATCCCAGGTCCCCATACTAGACAGGGAGGCATTCACGAGCACCCGAACCAACCCATAATTTCCCTTCGAAGTCTTAAATTTAATCCAGTGCTTCGCTGGGGTAGCCGACGACCAGCCATTATGCGCGTTGTTATAAAACCGTCCCGCGACGCATGACTGGCCCAAAGCGAAATTTGCGGCGGCCGGGGCGTCCGCACAATAAGACCCAACACGGCCGATAAAGTAATCCGCCCGAAATTTCGCGAAGCCATTAAAGGTCTTGCCAATCACGTCAATAATTCCATCACCATCGAGATCAATACCAGTAGGTCTAATCGGGGAGGATGAACTAGACAAGTCCGTATACCAAATTGTCGCGTGTGAGTCCGAAGCCGCCGCGCCCAGCAACGAAGCGGCCCCCAACGCGAGGAATTGCGCTTCGAACGGGAGTTTGTTAGGGATGCGTGGACGAGGTGGCGGGTTAAAATCCGCCGTTTTTCCCTCACCCCGGCCCTCTCTCAATGGACGAGGGAGATACTGCTGCCAACGTGACACCTCTTTTCCCTCACCCCGACCCTCTCCCATGGGGCGAGGGAGATAAAGCTGGTGGAGGCGTGCCTCACGGCGTTGCAGGGCGGTCTTGGACACCGTGAGTTGTGTGGGTGTCAAGTGATAGCCCAGAAAGTCAAACCCGCGAGATACTCGCCCGATGACAGTTTTCTCGGGTGCCTGGCTAAGTTGGTGCTGTTCTAAGATTAGATTACTCCGTGCCACCGCCGAACGCAACTGCCAGTGTGTCGGTGCCATCACCACCAAATCATCCATGAAGCGGACATAAAATAAACCACCCCCAACCCCTCCTTGATAAGGAGGGGAGTTAGAGGTGGTTCCTTCAAATAAGTCATCCAACGGTTTCAGATATAACGCGGCCATCAAGGGTGACAACGGGCACCCTAAACTAATCCCGTGTTCAACGTCGTTGTAATTGCCGCCATCATAGACCGTGCGCTTGACCGACTGCCACAGCAAACGTAGCAGATATTTTTCGTTAGGGAATAACTCATGGAATTGTTCATAGAGAATCGAGTGGTCGATATGGGCATAATAACCTTTGACATCGCTTTTCATTACCCAACTGTCAGGGTGATTCTGGAGATAATCACGAGTTTGACGCACGGCTTGCTTGATACCGTTGCGCCCTTCTAGGTGATGGCAACCAGTCGAAAAATCCGCTTTGAGGTGGTCGGTTAGCACTAGACTGATGGCTTTCAATACTAACTGGTCTTGCGCTTGCCAGCATTCTTGCGTTTCTGGCTCGCCCAAACGATTGGTGGTATGCACCAGCGTCACGGGTTGAAAGCAATATTCACCACTCAACAGTTGTGATTGCAGTGATGACTTGAGCTGGTCCCAGTGTGGCAAGGCACCCGGCTGTTGCGCTTGTAACCAGGTATAGGCATGTTGCAAGGTGCCGTCATCCGCAACCTGTTGAATCAAAGGTTGCTGAGAAGTTTGGCACGATTTTTGCACTGGCTGGCTGGTATATTATTCATTTTAAACATAAATTTTCTCCTTAGTAAGGATGGTATTTAGAATGTGCGTCGAGTGGATAAACTATGGAGTCCAAAACCTGTTTTGGACTCCAATAAGCCAATAAGCCGCATTAGGAGTATAATTCGCTGAAGGTGGATGATGGCTACGCCTTATCCAGATAACGCGGGCTATTTATCCTAACTATTATAGGTTAGAATAGTTTCTAGGGTTATGCAAGAGAAATTTGAGAATTATTTTAAACCGTCATAAGGTTTGGCGAAACCGACGTATCATTTTTCTGGAAGAGATTTGACAACTTTCGAAAAGTTGTCAAATCTAAAGTTGTCAAATCTGTGGTGGTTCGAGATTTGACAACAACCAGTGGAGTCCAAAACAGGTTTTGGACAACTTTCAAAAAGTTGTCAAATCTGGTTCCGGTTCCTATGCCGGTTTTTCAATTTCAATTTCGGGACTGGTTACCATTTGAAAACCGACGATTTTCTTAGCTTCATACATGGATTGGTCGGCTCGTTTAATCAGTATCCGGTGGTCATCAAACTGTTCAGGACCGGTCTGGGCAATTCCGATACTTAAGGTAATCTTCGAGTATTGTTCTGAAAATTGCTCAATTAGACACTGACTAAATTTTTTAGCTTCAGCGGAGGTACTGCCGGAAAGAATTAAACAAAATTCATCACCACCGTAACGGCAGGGTACATCAACATCTCTGGCAATTTCTTTTAAAATTTTGCCGATGGCTTTTAAAATTTCATCGCCGGCCTGGTGACCACAAGTGTCATTGATGGTTTTAAAATTATCTATATCAAAATAGATGAGTGACAACGGCACTTTATTTCTTTTCGCAAATGAGATATCTCTTTTAATAAATTCTATAAAAGCCCGATGGTTATAAAGGTCGGTCAGACCATCTTTTCTGGATAATTCTTGAAGTTCAAGAGTCCTTTGCGCGACCTTTTTTTCCAAGCCAAAAGCGTAATGTTCGGCTTTGTCTCTGGCTAATTCAATGGCGGAAACCAGACTTCTGATGTAGGTATCAAAGACCAATTCCGTATCAAAGCAAAGTAGTTTGTCTAAAGCATCAATGGTGGAATTTTTCACCGTGGGATCCGTGGCGAATTGTTCACCAATTTCTTGATTGATAGTATTGACGAGAATATCTTTTAAGACTTTAATCGCAGAAAGATAATATTTAGGCTCCACTCCGATGCGTTTATGTACTAGACCGATGCGAAGTCGGTTATTTACATAGTCCAGATCATAATATCCATCAAACAAACGAATAATATAACTTTTTAGGGCCTCTTTTAACCGTTTCAGACTATCCGCATCGCCTATAATTAGAGCAATTTCTTCAAAAGTGGTCTGCTTTTCAAAGAAAGTTTCCACCAATTCATCAATTCGATTTTGTATAAAACTCCGACAATTTAGCAATAAATCAGCATCGCGCTGTGAAAAATTTATCAGCTGCTTGCGATGTAGGATTTCTACTTCGTGAAGTTTCATTTGCTCTAAAAGAGTTTGGTCGGTCATTTTCATATTGGTTTAATTTCTAAAAATAAAATAAACCGCCCCGATAATACAGATGGCGGCCCAGAGATAGTCCCATTTTAGCGGTTGATTCATGTAAAATAGGGCAAAGGGGACGAAAACGGCGAGGGTAATTACTTCTTGGAGAATTTTGAGTTGTGAGAGATTTAATTCGGTATAGCCAATGCGATTGGCGGGGACTTGAACTAAATATTCAAAGAAGGCAATTCCCCAACTGACCAGGGCCGCTATGTACCAAGGTTTGGCACTGAGATTTTTTAGATGTGCGTACCAGGCGAAGGTCATAAAGACATTCGATAGAATCAGGAGCAAGGTGGTTTTAACAATGACCGGCATATCAGGTTTAGTTTTTACTCTTGAATTGGACTGTGGTAGCAATTGGTTAGAAATAGAAATATTAGAGGCTAGTTTTGATCATTGGGGAGAAGCTCTTTTTCGTAACGCCGCAAAAAATTCGCGGCGGGAAACTTCTTGATGCCATTCACATTGTCTTTGTTTTTCTTCAATGATTCGATTACGCGTTTTAATCACTTCATTCCAGGCATTAAACACCTCGTCAGGCGTGTCGAATTGTTCCAACGATTGAACTAGCGGTTGGAGGAGATAGTGGCCCAACGTGGGATGATAATTCAGATGTGCTTGTTCGAGTCCTCCTAAAATGGCCAACGGTATCGGTGGACCAATCACCATCAATGGTGCATTAACTCGTTCGGTCGCTTGCCAACCTTGGGGCAGCGGAATTGCCGGGTTACGGTCAGGTATAAACAAACGTGCTAACATCCAAGGCGTGAGCAGTAAAAAAATGTACCAGGGGTCGGTGTGACGAAAGGCACGGATTTCAATGGAAAACTTGTGATTAACCAGCATTTCATCGGCGAAGTAATTTTTATATAGTTGCGAGAAGACCTCGATCACGGTATTTATCAGTGTTTCATCATTATCATGGTGCTGACTGTCGAATATTTGCCATTGAGTAGCAGGAGTGGTTTTCATAGAGAGTTAGAATAAATCTTGCAGTTGTAACGCCAGTTGTTGATACAACTGAATTGAGGTTTGCTGTGCTAAATCCTTAGCAAATTCGGGCACCCATTGCGCCAGATGTCCTTCCCATAACTCGTCCCAGTAAGCTGTTTTCAGCGAATCTGATTCCAACAAATAAGCCGCACATTCCAATAACACACCTAAATAGTCCGTTGATAATCCTTCAATGGGTGCTAGGCCGATAGCGTGATACAAGTGACCAATACTGTGACAGACGGGCCCATTCATTAATCCTTCACGGTAGACGGATTCAAATGGTGGACAAGCCGTTTTGGGATGGCCATTGATAAATAGACGAGTATGTTCGGCCCGCCATTCGGTTAAGGGTAATTCGACCAATTGTGGTATCGCGGATTGTAGCCAAATATGTTCCTCCGCCAGGGCTTGTAGGGTGGCTACACTTTCTTCGGTGGGAATGGCTAACAGTCCTGCGAGAATGCGCAGATGAGTGGGGGAAGGGGTGTTTTTCATAGTTTGAGGAAAGAAGAAAGATTTGAGGAAAGATTTGACAACTTTTATTTGACAACTTTTCGTACCCAGATATAAATCGCTCAGATTTGACAACTTTTTGAAAGTTGTCAAATCTAAATCCCGACCAGATTTGACAACTTTTTGAAAGTTGTCAAATCTAAATCCCGACCAGATTTGACA
>DZAL01000042.1:0-5336 GCA_022729575.1 Thiomargarita sp. | reverse complement strand
ACTTTTTGAAAATTGTCAAATCTATCCGCATAATCACCCCCAACCCCTCCTTGTTAAGGAGGGGAGTGCTCCCTGCCAACTCAGTTGGCGCATACTCCCCTCCTTAACAAGGAGGGGCTGGGGGTGGTTGAAGGTGAATCAGTTATTACATTACCGGCGGCGGAATTGCTATATGGGACTGTGGTGGATAAGGACGCTCATACACTCCTGCATACATAAAGTAATGACGGAGGAGGTAGCCACCAATCAGCACTAAAATCGCGGCCAATATGACCGGCGTGGGACTATCCCAGCTTTTAATGACACCCTTAAATTCTATAAAGAATGGCACTAAAAGTCCAAAGCCAATAAACCCGATAATCCAACCCATATCATTCCAAAGAATATGTGCCGTGGAGCGTGCGGATTCCAAACCGTAGGTGGTAAAATGGAAAAACACAAAGATAATCATTAACTCGATGGTGATGAGAATGACATCGGTGCGTTCATACAATACGCGCACATCACGGTCTTCTTGTCGTTGCTTAATCGCTAAATCTAAGACCAATAAGAGAAAGGCCATGGTCGTAGAAAACGCTGACACAATGAACAAGATAGGGACCCCAGGGTTATGCCATAAGGCGACGGCCGGGAACGATTGTAACAGTAAGCCAGTGTAAAACACCGTACCGACCGAATTAATGACTGCCAATCCCCCCACAATAGCATGAAATTGCATTGACAGTCGTCCTAACCAACCAAATAGACGTAGGATACTGCCAACGATAGGAATCTTCATCCAAAAGGGTGATTCCAGTATATAAGGTAAAGTGTATACCATGCTCCAGACCATCATCCACACAATGAATTGAGTACCCCAACTAATCCAGGCATCTGGTTTATGGAATAGCACCATGGGGTTTAATACATTGATGACGGCAAGATGATGAAGTAAATGGAGAAATAACAGTAACGACCCTATCGACAGCATGATGAAGGCCGAAATATTACCCCATAGTACCAATTGCTTATGGGGCTTGTAGTACAAATCGGTGAGAATACTAACCGTCACAATACCTCCTCCTAATCCACCTAAGAAGAGATAGACAGCAATCCACCAGGTCCAAATTTCTTGTGTTGAATAAAACATGTCCATATTCAGTTGCTCTCTCTCAATTAAGTTGCTCTCTCTAAATCACTGATATAGAAAACGTTAGGACGAGTGCCCAGGTGCGGCATCAACGGTTTAGCAATACCACTGGCTACAATCTTGGCCACTGGATCCGTTGGATCGTTTAAATCGCCAAACATTCTCGACGATCCCACGCAAGTTTCTACACAGGCCGGTTTACGACCGGCCAAGACTCGATGGGCGCAAAATGAACATTTATCGACACTAGGATAGGTGCGGTGATGTAGCGTCCCATAGAATTTCTTACCTATCTCCAGATCCTCGGCAGTAACATCGAGGCGGGCATCATAAGGACATGCCATCGCACAAGCTCGACAACCCATACATAACTCGTCGTCGACCAGGACAATACCATTGTCTAATTTATGAGTGGCGCCGGTCGGACATACACTCATGCACGGTGGGTTATCGCAGTGATTGCAGAGACGTGGGAGAAAACGACGACGCACTTCTCCGCCCATACCTTTGTCGATTTCTATATCGTGAACATAAGTACGCCAGCGATTTTTCCAAACCGGGGTTTGGTTTTCTATTGCGCAAGCTGCCATACACGCATTGCAGCCTACACAAGTGTTAAGGTCAATGACCATGGCATAATGTTGACTCATAATTATTCCTCCTCTTTTCAGCTTCAGCTTATGCCTTGGAAACACGAATGGTAAATTCCTGAGAACGGAATCCTGCCACTACCGGTTCAACCGTATGGGGAATCAATTTATTCGAAGCGGTACCACCCATGGCATAGCTACGAGTAAGTTGCGGATTTTCTATACCAAAAGAGGAGTGAAGGAACAAAGTATCAGACCGCACCTTACGGGTGATATATGCTACCCCTTCCGCTTGTTGACCAGATAAAGTGTTAGTCAACTTAATTTTCTCGCCCATTTTGATATTCAATTTTTCCGCCCGCTCCGGATGAATCCAGGCCCCCATATAAATGTCCTTCTTGAAGGTGTTGATGGCCGCTATAATTGGATTGTTACTGTTAGTCGAACCATACGACACGGTCGGTACTTTACCATAAGTAAAGTAAAACTCGTCCGGTTCTAAGGCTTCCGCCATCGTCTTCCCTTCGCGACATTCGGCTGGAAAATAGCTGGCTAACACATTGAAATGAGGAGTCGTTCCACCTTGACCCCGTAACATCTCAAACAGACCACTATAGAATTCAATACGACCACTAAAATTAGGGCAGGGTAGTTTGTAGGGCATGGCATATTCTTCTATCAATTTATGCCATTCTTCTTTGTAGAAGACCCCTTTTTCGCGCATGACTTTATCGAGTTCTTCCGCCGACACGCCCATTTTTTTGGCGGTCTCGATCATGTTAACTTCTCGACAAGCCATCGAGAATGGATTTTTTTCCTTCCCTTCTTTCACTAACCGTTCATAATGAACCTTCACGGCGGGTGCCGGAATCCCCGCTAACTTATCGATCGTGGTAGTGAGATTATCGAAGGCATTCTCTTTACCGCTGATGATTTCAGTTAACTTGAGAAGCACGTCGGGAATTTCACGGGAATCACACCATGGGTCAATTGCCGCATAACGAGTCGTGACCCCTAAATCTTGGTTGACACCATTACCATAAATGGTCGGCTCATACCGTTCCAGGTAAGTGCTATGAGGCAAAATGACATCCACATAAGGAGTGGTATCAGAGGGCAACACATCCAACGCGATGACTATTTCCACGCTCCCGGTAGCCATAATGTCTTTCCAGTAGGTATCAGGATAATAGTGACGTACTGGGTTAGCGGCATTGACAAAAATGGCGCGGGTACGATAGGGTTGGCCTTCCCAGAGGACTTTACCTTCGACTGATTCTTTAAATCCCTCGTCGGCCAACACGGGCAAAGCGACCCCTTGTTTACCCGCCGCGGTTTGCTGTTTCGAATAGGCCCAGGCCCAGCCAGGATGACCATGAGGAAAGTTTTTGCCATTGGAAAAGGCATCGACCACAAATAACGCGAACTCCATGCCGGTTTTAGTCGCCATCGGCGCGGCTAACTCCTGTCCTTCTAGTTTGGCCTTATACTGAGCAGCTAATTTATGATGAAATTCACCACTCATAATCCAGCCGCCTTCTTTATCTAGGCCACCGTTGAGGGCTTGAATCATCGCCTGCACTCGGCGAGTCATCATGACATTGCCAAAACGAGCACCGTGCCAACCTGGGTCAATTAAAGCTGGACGAGTGCTACCAAATTCGCGGGTGATACGACGAATGGTGCTCGCCGGAATCGTCGTGGTCTTCTCCGCCCATTCTGGCGTGCAGAATTTAATTTCTTCTAGTTGGGCTTGCAAAACCGTGACCACGGTATGTCCCTCGGCATTTTTCAGATCCACCGGCGCTTCTAAGGACGGATAAATGGTAACACCATCGACGTTGAGGCGATTGGTATTAGAATAAGCCGGTAAAGAGTGAATTTCGCTGGTGCCATCACGCACCGCTAAGGGTCGTCCTTCTTTGTCCTTGGACATTTGCCATTGCCCGTTAGCATCCTTATACACGAGGAAAGGCATGTTAGTATGGGTTCTGAGAAATTCGGAGTCATAGAGTTTTTCTACCAACATTTCTCGGAGCATAGCCAGACAAAAGTCTAAATCAGTGCCAGGGCGAATAGCAATCCACTCATCCGCTTTGGCCGCGGTTTCCGACAGACGGGGGTCTAGGACTACAATTTTGGCCCCATTCTTTTTACCCTGAGCAAACCGTACTACTCGGCAGGTGGACACGGCGGCGATGGAAGAATTGTTACCCACGTAAATAATGTATTTGGCATTATCGTAATCGGGTAAAATTTCATCGTGGACGTTGAAAGTACCAGTGACTGAATCCGTGCCCAAATGACCGGTGGTGACACAATGTTGCATTGGCGAAGCCACGATATTGGGAATGGCATTGCACATGGCAAACGGGACTGACCAGTTCATATAAAAAATGCACGAAGTCCAACCGCCAATCAAAGTCCATTCCCAAGGCTGGATTTTAGCCTTTTTGACTTTATCGTCAATAAATTTCCACGCCTCGTCCCAAGAGGCTGTGCGGAATTTCCATTCACCGCGTTTACTGCCTTCTTCACGAATTAAAGGGGTTTTGAAACGGTCCGTGTCATAGGTTTGGCGAAGTCCTGCTTGACCTCTAGCACAAATTTTACCACGATTAAGCGTGGAATACGGGTTACCATCTAGTTTCTCTACCCGTTTGACCCCGCCAGAAGTACGCGCAGTGACCTTGACATTACACAAAGAAGAGCAGAAATTACATATCGTATAACTAATTTCTTCTTTGTCAACTCCAATCAGTTTGTCCGGTTCTTTACTGCTGACCGCAGGAATTACTTTTAACAAACTAAGTCCCGCTGCACCATAGCCAGTCGTTTTTAGAAAGGTGCGACGAGAGAGCTTAGGAAAGGTCCAAGCCATAATTTTTTCCTCCTTCCGATTATTCTTGGTGTATGAACTACAGTTTTAATATGTTTAACTTCTCGGTTAAATTATAGTCAGGGTGTCTTCACTATTTTGGGCAATTTTGGATTCTGAAATCTTCGTTCTCCGTCAATGGCCGCTGGAACCTTAAGTGGTCGATACTACCACCGGCTAAATCAAGTCGAGAATAGCCTTACATTTTAATTGACTTCAAGTATTACTACTTTACCACTACAAATTTAAATTTAAAAAATTCACCTTGCTGATCTTAAAAAATTCTAAACCCAAACTTTTTAAGACTTCACAGATTCAGCATAACAGTTTTTTTTTAATTGTAAAGATTTTGAAATAAAAATTTATTTCAATAACGAAAGTAGATTATTAAATATATATAATTCAATAAGTTAGTGCTAAAAATTTTATATAATATATTTATATAATATATATAATATATAATTGTTAAGTTAAATTGCCATCTAGTTTAGTTATTTAACAAATTATAAAATAATAATATACTGAATTTTCTCGTTCCCACGCGCCAGCGTGAGAATGCCGTGATTTTCTTCTCGTTCCCACGCGCCAGCGTCACTGCCATTAAGTTAAGCTAAGGTTACGGCGTTGGAGTCCAAAGCTTCAGCTTTGGAAACGCCGTCTCACCTTAACTAATCTGGTCCAAATCTGAAGGTTTGGACTCCAACGCGGCTTAACTTAATGGCATTGACGCGCCAGCGTG
>DZAL01000215.1 GCA_022729575.1 Thiomargarita sp. | reverse complement strand
AAATCCCTTTGAACCTGTACTATTCCCTCTGGAGTGCAATAAGAATTATTGCGCCTAGCGGCGCGTAGCGGCGCAATAATTCTTATTGTACTCCAGAGGGTATGTACAATTTTATATGGATTTTACTATAACGGGCTTGGATAAACTCAACGTAATCCGCCTTCACCAGGTACACCAGACGATGTTCATCGTTAATTCGACGCGACCACAGTTTGAAATTCTTGGAGGAGTATTTGAGTGGTTCAGGCTTACCTATGCCCGTAAAGGGGGCACGTATGATAAGTACTGAAGCAGAAATTTTCTGGTATTTTCTTTCGCCCCTCGCCCTCTGGGAGAGGGGTCGGGGGTGAGGGAAAATACCGCAGAATTTCTGCTTCAGTACTTAGCTTCCACCAGTTGCAAAATCCGTAGGGCTATTTTACGGTCAGTCGCTACCCAGTAAGTCAGGTCTTCTCTAAATGGTGGTAGAAAGACCGCTTTTCGTTCTGGCATCTTAAACCACCCTGGCTTTACTGACTGGCTTCATACAACCCCATTTCTTTTCGTAACTCGGTCACCGTTTGTGGTCTAGGCGAACTGGTTTCTGCCTCTTGTAAGGCCGTCAATAATCGAATCGCATTCGCCGGTGATTTCAATAAATAAGCCGTTTCCATTAAACTACTCAGTTCATCTGCGGCAATCAGCGCCACGTTCTCACCTTGGTTTCGCGTGAGAATCACCACCTCTCGGTCATCCACCACTTGTTGACAAAGGTTGGCCAAGTTGTGATTGGCCTCAGTTAATGAAACTTGAGTGCAGATCATAAGTTAATAAACTCCTAGTGTTATGAACGAATAAAATAACTTTAGCATAATGAGTAACCAGAGTCAACCCAGGCATTACTTCACCTGAGGATAGGGTGCGTCCTACGCACCATTTCTGAAGGTAGGGTGCGTCCTACGCACCATTCCTCAAATTCAGAATGGTGCGTGGGACGCACCCTACTTAGAACTAGCCATCAATTGATGAATATGTGAAATCAGTTCACTGCGGCTGTGTTGGTGTTTTTGAAAAGTCCATACGACACAACTGTTTAGGAGGATTCCCTAGTTATCCCTTCAGCAATTCCTCTGGATTGATTCCCAAACTTCGCAAGGTTGCCGCCAACTGGTCTCGCTGAAATTGTGCCAATTCTTTGTCCTGGCGTTCCCGTTCTTTGTCCTGGCGTTCTCGAGTTAATCGAGACAGTACCAACTCCTTCGCTTGCCGTTCCTGTTGGAACTGTTCCGCACCGGTCAAGAGGAGATGACCCGCCTTATCACAAAAACGCAGCCAGGTCTCATATTTGTCCTCAAACCGTCCCTCCCAGAGGGTCACTCCTAATCCTACCTGTGACAAGTAGTGGTCTTGAAGTTCCACGTAACGGTTCCCCCGTCGTTGATGCACTCGTAAGACTCCCTTCTCCAACTCGTTAATAGGGTCAAAAATGACATAGTAGGGCACCTTGGCTTGGGCATACAGTTGGAATTTGCGACCGTCTTCCTCACCCTCCTGGTTGGAGACAATCTCAATGACTAACTCCGGCGGTTTGCCATATTCCCCAACCAGATAAGAACGTTTCGCTTTTTTCCAGACATCCGCTGGCATTTGGACATCCAGACTCACCAAGACATCTGGGACGATGGGGGGGGAGTGAAGGGCATAAAATAATCCGACATTGGCCATGGTCAAAAAGGTACGTCCTTGACCTGGGCCAGTCCAAGACGCATATAAACTGTTGGTCAGGAGGCGTTGTTGTTTTTCCGAAAAGATGTTATCCACGGGGTCATCATTCTCCGTTATGAGGTGGTCCACTGAGACCGTGTCTGGAGATGGCCAAGAGTCCTGGGCCGTCTCCGGTGGCCACTGGTCACAGGCCGACCAGCGGGTGGTTACAGGAGGGGGCGTGGGGGCCGGCGATATGGTTTTCGCGTCAAGGGCTATGGTATTCATAATGGGTTCCTATGTTTGATGGGTTGTTGTAGGAGTCATGAGATTCCCGTAAAACCCTTTTGAACGTTGGAGTAGCGGCTTTAGCCGTAATGCCATTAAGTTAAGCCTGGAGTCCAACTCTTCAGAGTTGGACGCGGGCTTGCCAAATCTGAAGAGTTGGACTCCAACAGGGGTGTGAAATTCCTTAACTTAATGGCATTGCGGCCAACGCCTCTACTCCTAGGTTTCTGAATAGTTCTTTAGTTATTTCTTCAGCAATTCCTCTGGATTGATTCCCAAACTTCGCAAGGTTGCTGCCAACTGGTCTCGCTGAAGTTGTGCCAATTCTTTGTCCTGGCGTTCCCGTTCTTTGTCCTGGCGTTCTCGAGTTAATCGAGACAGTACCAACTCCTTCGCTTGCCGTTCCTGTTGGAACTGTTCCGCACCGGTCAAGAGGAGATGACCCGCCTTATCACAAAAACGCAGCCAGGTCTCATATTTGTCCTCAAACCGTCCCTCCCAGAGGGTCACTCCTAATCCTACCTGTGACAAGTAGTGGTCTTGAAGTTCCACGTAACGGTTCCCCCGTCGTTGATGCACTCGTAAGACTCCCTTCTCCAACTCGTTAATAGGGTCAAAAATGACATAGTAGGGCACCTTGGCTTGGGCATACAGTTGGAATTTGCGACCGTCTTCCTCACCCTCCTGGTTGGAGACAATCTCAATGACTAACTCCGGCGGTTTGCCATATTCCCCA
Organism: Thiomargarita sp.; assembly: GCA_022729575.1. Taxonomy (GTDB): domain Bacteria; phylum Pseudomonadota; class Gammaproteobacteria; order Beggiatoales; family Beggiatoaceae; genus JAABRD01. The sequence continues at coordinate 7,591 of DZAL01000215.1, read as the reverse complement.
ACCAGATAAGAACGTTTCGCTTTTTTCCAGACATCCGCTGGCATTTGGACATCCAGACTCACCAAGACATCTGGGACGATGGGGGGGGAGTGAAGGGCATAAAATAATCCGACATTGGCCATGGTCAAAAAGGTACGTCCTTGACCTGGGCCAGTCCAAGACGCATATAAACTGTTGGTCAGGAGGCGTTGTTGTTTTTCCGAAAAGATGTTATCCACGGGGTCATCATTCTCCGTTATGAGGTGGTCCACTGAGACCGTGTCTGGAGATGGCCAAGAGTCCTGGGCCGTCTCCGGTGGCCACTGGTCACAGGCCGACCAGCGGGTGGTTACAGGAGGGGGCGTGGGGGCCGGCGATATGGTTTTCGCGTCAAGGGCTATGGTATTCATAATGGGTTCCTATATTTGAGGGGTTGTGGTACCAGATCGACAAACCAAAGTACACAACGGTGGAGCCTGTTTTGGGGTAAGTTCATGCTTCATTTTCCATTTTTCGTAGAACCAGCCATCAATCGATGAATATGTGAAATCAGTTCATCGCGGCGGTGTTGTTGTTTTTGAACAGTCAATTCGACACGACTGTTTAAAAACGCTTGTTGTTCAGCAGTTAATTGTGCCGCCGTCAATACAATGACTGGAATCGACTGCCATTGCGGATTTTCTCGGAAGTGGGTCAAAAATTCATAGCCATCCATCACCGGCATATTTAAGTCTAATAGAATCAATGACGGCTTTTTATTATTGAGGTGTTCGAGAGCGATTTGGCCGTTTTCGGCTAAAAATGTTCGCCATCCTTCTTCTTCGAGAATCATGGCGATAACCTCACGTATACATTCCTCGTCTTCTACGACCATCACTAACTTTATGGAACTATCACCAATATGATATTTATTCAATATAGCTACTAACGATTCGTAACGAATGGGTTTGGTAAGACAATCCGTCGTGCCCATAATAATGCCTTTATCAGTATCCTTTTCTAGGGTAATCAGGGTCATGGGGATGTGACTTAACAGCGAATTATTCTTTAACTGCGACAGGATTAGCCAATGGTCAGACATCTGGGTATCCAGTAAAATACTGTCAGGCCGCAACTTATCAGCCAAGTGCAGCGCTTCGATCTCATTCGCCGCGAGGGCCACGGCATAACCTAATTGAGTTAAATCCGCCTTGAGAAAATCACGGGTGACAGTCTCGTTGCTGACAATCAACACAATGCCATCTCCTGTTAGCACTGGCGCCGTTAGAGTTGACAACTTTTGAAAAGTTGTCAACTCTTTAGCGTCTAAATCGACTTGGGCCGGCAAGGAAAAAGTAAAGGTACTGCCGTATCCAAACTTACTCTCTACTTGAATTTTGCCTCCCATCATGTCGACAAATTGCTTACTAATTGCCAACCCTAAGCCGGTACCACCATAGCGACGAGTGGTAGAAGAATCGGCCTGTACAAACGGTTGGAAGACTTCCTTTGCTTGTGCCTCGGTCATCCCAATACCATTATCGGTAATGCGAAACTCTAACCAGTCATGGTTATCCTGTTTGGTCCTGGTCGCCGCTAAGAGGATAAAACCACGTTCGGTAAATTTGGCCGCATTACTGAGTAGATTCAGTAAAATTTGACGAACGCGCATCTGGTCTGCGTATATCTCTCCCAAGTTATCGGGCGTGGTGGTGGTGAAGGTATTGTCTTTCTTAGCGATGAGTGGATGTATGGCATCACGGAGGTCGGCGATTAAAGCCATGACACTGAAGGTCTCTAGGGACAACTCCATTTTACCCGCTTCAATTTTGGACAAATCTAGGACGTTGTTGACTAAATCTAGTAAACCTAGGCCCGACGTTTGGATTTTTTGCAAATCTGAGACAAATTCGGTCATTTTTAACTCCGTTGCCTCTTCTTGCAACATTTCACTGTAACCGATAATCGCATTTAGTGGAGTACGCAATTCGTGACTCATATTGGCCAGAAAACGACTTTTGGCATAATTAGCCGCTTCCGCTGTATTCTTAGCCTCGACTAATTCGGCGGTACGTTCGGCCACCCGACGTTCTAATTGATTGTGGGCTTCTAACAATTCCGCGGTGCGGGCTACGACTTTGCGTTCTAATTCTTGATTATGTTGATGTTCCTGTTCGATAAAACGCAAATAAGTTTTGAGTCGGCCAATTAATTGGGGCGCATCTATGGGTTTAGTTAGATAGTCGGCGGCGCCGACTTCAAAGCCTTTTTGTTTAAATTCTTCAGATTTGTGGGCGGCGGTTAAAAAAACGATGGGAATATGCTGGGTTTTTTTCCAAGTGCGAATGGTCGCCGCGGTTTCAAAGCCGTCCATCTCGGGCATTTGTACATCAAGAATAATTAAATCTATCGGCTGTTTCAGTAGCACCCTCAAAGCCAACGCACCGGAGTCGGCTTGAATGATGTTGGCTTCCAGATGTTCTTCAATAAGTGTTTGTAGGGTAAATAGATTGTTTTTGTTGTCATCCACAATCAGTATGTTGGCTATTTGATTGTTCAAAGAACCATTTTTGATAACTTCATTTGACTGAGCAGTTGGAGCATTCATCAATTGTTATTCCTTATGCGGTTAATTTTAGTGAAAGTCTATTATATCACCCATCTTTTGGTCTTACCAAAATTTTCTTAATCATCATGGTACCTAAGTTTCCTAAGCCTGGAAGGCTTAGGAAACTTTGACTTTTGATAACCAATTGAATTTTAATACCTTTATTAGCTTGGATGGACTATCGATACAGCCATACTCTCAATAACGAATGGTACCTAAGTTTCCTAAGCCTTCCAGGCTTATGAAACTTTGACCTTTGATAACCAATTGAATTTTAATACCTTTATTAGCTTGGATGGACTATCGATACAGCCATACTCTCAATAACGAATGGTACCTAAGTTTCCTAAGCCTTCCAGGCTTAGGAAACTTTGACCTTTGATAACCAATTGAATTTTAATACCTTTATTGGCTTGGATGGATTATCGATACAGCCATACTCTCAATAACGAGATGAGTTTGTCTATATCTACCGGTTTCGATAGATAATCACTCGCGCCAGCCTCAATACATTTCGCTTTATCTCCTTTCATCGCTTTGGCGGTTAAGGCAATAATCGGTAAGCGGTGGAAAGATTCTTGTTGGCGAATTTTTTGAATGGCTTCATAACCATCCATTTCTGGCATCATAATATCCATCAAAATAATATCTACCTCCGGGTGAAGTGCCAGCATGTTCAATGCTTCTTTACCGGTTTTGGCGACGATAACTTCCAAGTTTTTCTCTTCCAAAATAGTGGTCAAAGCAAAGGTGTTGCGGATGTCATCATCAACAATTAGGATTTTCTTGTTGGCTAAAATGGCATCTTTGTCATGTGCCAACTGTAGTAGTTGACGTTTCTCTTTCGGTAACTGGGTTTCTAACTGATGTAAAAAGAGGGTCGCTTCATCCAATAAACGAGCGGGTGAACGTACCATTTTGACAATAAGATTATCCGCACAGCGTTGCAAGATAGCTTCTTCTCGGGCTGAAAGTTCACGATTCGCATATAAAATGACCGGTAATTGCAAGGGCGACAGATTATCTTTTTCTTGCAGGAGCGATTCTAAGAGGTTGATACCGTTACCTTGTTCTACCTCAAGGTCTAGTATCAAGCAATCAAATTCAATTGTTTGCAGTTGGCTTAAGGCGGCGGCAATGGTAGCGGCCACTTGAATTTCGGTGGTTTCATTACCCACTAAATCTAAAATTTGTTGTTGCGGCACCGGTTGGTCCACTACCACCATCACAGTTTTGATGCGTTTGGCCAGAAAGTGTCCGATTTTTCTGAAGGCGCCGGTTAAATCTGCCATGCTAACCGGTTTTAATAAATAACCGATGGCACCCATTTTTTTGGCATCTAGGTGCTGGTCGGAGGCTGACATAAAATGCACCGGAATATGGCGAGTGAGTGAGTTATCTTTGAGTTTTTCCATGACGGTCCAGCCATCAGCTTTAGGCAAGCCTATGTCTAAGATTATCGCTTGTGGCAAATATTGTTCGGCTAATTGTAAACCGGTTTTACCATCTTCCGCTAACAAACATTTGAATCCTTTTTCATGGGCCAATTCTATCAATATCTTGGAAAAATTAACGTCATCTTCAATGATGAGTAAAGATTGAGTGGTCGCGGTGAGTTCATTTCGGTCATCGGTGGTCTCAGTCTCATGGTTTACGGCAACAGATTTGACAACTTTCGAAAAGTTGTCAAATCTCGACGCTTCTTCAGATTTGACAACTTTTGAAAAGTTGTCAAATCTCGACGCTTCCTCAGATTTGACAACTTTTGAAAAGTTGTCAAATCTCGACGCTTCCTCAGATTTGACAACTTTCGAAAAGTTGTCAAATCTCGACTGACCCATTGGAATGACAGGCGGCTGGTCCGGAAAATATAAGGTGAAAATACTGCCTTTGCCGACTTCACTTTCTAAATGAATTTCTCCTCCTAACAAGCGAGCTAATTGTCGCGAAATGGTTAGTCCCAGGCCGGTGCCGCCATAGCGCCGACTGGTGGTGCCATCGGCTTGCTGAAAGGCTTCAAATACCAGTTTCTGTTTGTCTTTGGGAATCCCAATGCCAGAATCCTTCACACTGATTGCACATAACACTGGCACCGCTGGAATGGGCGTATCAAATTGTAGTTTTACCTTGGTGGTTGGTACTTGATTAATCTCCAAAGTCACCTGGCCTTGACTGGTAAATTTAAACGCATTTGACAATAAATTGTTAATAATTTGTTGCAACCGTTGTGAATCCGTGTATAACACTGGTGGCACCGTGGTCGCGACTTTAATCTCAAATGCCAGGTCTTTTTCTGCCGCGGTCTGGGTAAACTTTTGTTGGCATGATTCTACCAAGTCAGTGACATTGAGCGGCGCGATTTGGATTTCAACTTTACCCGCTTCCACTTTGGATAAATCTAAAATTTCGTTGATTAGGACCAGTAAATCGTTCCCGGCACTGTGAATAGTACGGGCATATTCGACTTGTTTAGCGGACAAATTAGCGTCTTTGTTGTCAACTAACAGTTGGGCCAAGATTAACAAACTGTTGAGCGGAGTGCGTAATTCATGGGACATATTGGCCAGAAATTCGGACTTATATTTACTGGCTTGTTCTAATTCTTTAGCCTTGGTGGTCATTATCGCTTGAGCATCTTCTAAGTCGATATTTTTTTGTCGAATTTCGCCCTGTTGGCGCTCTAATTCTTTGGTGCGCTCTTCTAATTCTTCATTGGCTTGACGTAACTCCTCTTGTTGGCTTTGCAATTCTTCCGCTTGACTCTGTAACTCTCCAGTTTGCGTTTGCGTTTGTTGCAATAATTCTTGTAATTGGGTACGAGATTGGGCGGTGTGAATGGCAATGGCAATACTGGGCAACACCGTTTTAAGAAATTCTAACTGTAACTCGCCCATGTCTTGGATGCTACCTAACTCGATGACTCCTTTTACCTGGTTTTCATATAAAAAGGGCATGACTAAAAGGTAGCGCGGCGCGGTTTCGCCTAAGCCGGAGCTGATTTGAACGTAGTCCGCTGGCACTTGGGTGATGAGAATGGGTTGTCGCTCCCAGGCGGCTTGTCCGACTAATCCTTCACCTAATTGAAATTGATTCGCTAAATGTTTGCGCCGAGTATAAGCATAACTGGCGATCATTTTTAAACTACCTGGAGTAGCGGCAGTCGTTGCGTCTTCGCTCAAGTAGAGGGCACCGATTGGAGACGATAGATAAGTGGCGAGAAAACGAATAATATTTTGAGTTAACACGGCAATATTTTGTTCACCACTCATGGCATCATTGAGTTGAGTTTGCCCGGTTTTTAGCCAATGTTGTCGAGTATTTTGCGCCGTTGCTTCACGTAATATCCGGGTCATATTGGACAACGCTTTGCCTAATTGGTCTTGTGTCGATAACATCTGTACTTGATGAGTATAGTTACCGTCGGCAATGGCATTGGCTTGAGAGATAGTATTTTTAATACTATTTTTAACTTGCCACAGGGCGGTAATCAATTCTCCAATTTCATCTGCTTGACGATATTCAATGAGTTTTTCCACTAATTTACCTTCGGCTAACGCTTTCAATTGAGCATTGACTTGTAAGAGTGGGTTAATCAACATTTTGGTCACTTGACCAGTTAAGACTAGCACGAGTAATAATAATCCAATTATCATGAAGACAAAGTTTCGAGTAAATTGACTAACTCGTACTAATGCTATATTCTTATCGGTGCGTTTGATTAGAATCCAAGTTTGTGCGGAACCAAATAATGGCGTAAATTGTTGAAACGTAGAAATATGTTGCTGCTCAATCATCATTCCTGGTGACTGATTTTTGATACGCTCAAATAGCTTTGGCTCGTCATGTTTTAAAGTGACCATGGCTTCGCTACGGGCCTTGGTTTTGGACTGTTTCTCTGGCGGATATAAGTATTCACCAGTGTTGGTCACTAATAGATAATTATTGCTCGCTGCGGCCGCCCCGGAATCGGTGGTGGCATCCGCAGAAGTAGCCATTCTAATAATTTCCAAAAAGTGGGCTACGGGCATGGTTAATACTAGCATACCTCGATTAATGTGGTTTTGATCAATGATCGGTGTGGCATAACGTACTATCCCTTCCGCGGAATGTTCGCTATGATCATTAGAATCCAGTTCAAAATAAATTTCGTTTGGTGCCAACTGTAGAGTTTGTTGAAAATAACGAGTATTTTGGCGATTTTGTAGTCCTTCTGGTGGGAGGACAATGGTTTTATCACGATAACGATCATATTCTACTCGCAAAATTTCTTGTCCTTCTTGATTCAGCAATTGTAATTCAGAATAAATTTTGCGTGAATCGACGAAGGAGATAAACGCATTGCGAGTGTCTTGTAACGCTTGTCTGGTTTGATAAGGCTCACCGATTTCTTGCCAGATCAAGAAATTTTTAAGCGTATGGAAGGAAGATAAAAAATTTAAATTAAACAGCCCCACTTCTAAAAAATTTTGTAGGCTACTAATCACATTTTTAACCTGTTGTTGATCGGCGACAAAAATATTTTCGGTGAGTGACTGGGTGCTAGAGTAGTAACCATAGTAACCAATGAGCATAAATGGTAAAATACTAGCAAACAACATGAGCATTCTTAGTTTGGCTTTAATGCCTAAACTTAATAGACGATAAAAATTATAGCGAGGCATACGAGAATCCTAAAGTAGTGGGGAGTGTGTCAAAAATAGGTAATGATAAAATTTGGTATAGTGTGTTAACCACCCACAGCCCCTCCTTGGTAAGGCGGGGAGTTTAACCACCCTTAGTAAGGAGGGGAGTTTAACCACCCCCTACCCTTCCTTAGTAAGGAGGGGAGTTTAACCACCCCCTACCCCTCCTTAGTAAGGAGGGGAGTTTAACCATTCCCTACCCCTCCTTAGTAAGGAGGGGAGTTTAACCATTCCCTACCCCTCCTTACTAAGGAGGGGAGAGAGAGTGGTTAGTCCCCCTCCCTTAACCTACTCTATGCACACAAGTAGGTTTCTTCTCGTTCCCACGCGCCAGCGTCACTGC
>DZAL01000364.1 GCA_022729575.1 Thiomargarita sp. | reverse complement strand
TCCCAGAGGGAGAGGGGCGAAAGAAAATACCAGAAAATTTCTGCTTCAGTACTTATTTTTAGAAAATTTTCCAGAAATATTTTTTCATACTGGTCATTTATGAACATTTTACTGATCAAAACTTCCTCATTAGGGGATGTTATTCATACTCTGCCGGCTCTTACTGACGCTTATCAGAATTTTCCAGAATTACGTTGTGATTGGGTAGTCGAGGAAAATTTTAGCGAAATTCCTAGTTGGCATCCAGCGGTTCATCGAGTTATTCCAGTGGCCTGGCGACGGTGGCGTAAAAATCTTTGGCAGGTGGGCAAAGATAAGGTTTGGCAACAGTTTATTCAAAATTTACGGGTTAACAATTATGATTTGGTGATTGACGCTCAGGGATTATTGAAAAGTGCAATCTTGACTTATTTAGCGCCAGGACTACGTTGCGGTTTAGATTATCAATCAGCGCGAGAGCCGTTGGCGGCGTTGGCTTACCAACAACGTCATTATATTCCAAAGGGACAACATGCGGTGACGCGAGTGAGGCAATTATTTGCCAAAATATTAGGTTATTCTTTGCCTACCACGATGCCAGATTATGGCATTGCGAAATATTTTCTACCACAACGGCTCGAGCCTCTTCCTAGAGTGATTTTGTTACACGGTACGACTTGGACGACTAAACATTGGCCTGACCTTTATTGGCAAGCGTTGGCACAACAAATAGTGACTAGGGGTTATCAGGTGCGACTGCCTTGGGGAAATGCTCAAGAATATGCTCGTGCTCAACAGATAGCGGCCATTGATCTGAAGGTGAGTATTATTTCTAAAACTAATTTGCATGGTTTGGCACAGGAATTAATATCAGCGACCGCCGTGGTTGGGGTGGATACTGGGTTAGCTCATTTGGCGGCGGCTTTGGGAATACCTAGCATTACATTATATGGGGCGACACCACCAGGGTTGACTGGCACCTACGGATTGCGACAACAACACTTAGTGGCCAATTTTCCTTGTGCCCCCTGTCTAAAAAGACATTGTCATTATCGTGGCCCAGCCAAAGTACAACCTGCCTGTTATGAAAGTATTTCTACGGCTAAAGTGTGGGAAGTATTGCAACCATTGTTGAAATAAATTTAATGACAATTCGGTAATGATAAAGTATGGGTGATATATTATGACTTTACTTTGTGTGCAACACGATCTAATCAGTGGTCATTTAAGATTGACTAATTGGGTAGTCCCTCCAAGCTAATAGGTATTAAAATTCAATGGGTTATCAAAGGTTAAAGTTTCCTAAGCCTGGAAGGCTTAGGAAACTTAGGTTGACCCAAGATTTCTTAACTCAACCACCCCCAGCCCCTCCTTGTTAAGGAGGGGAGTGGTCCCGGTCGACTCAGTTGGCGCATACTCCCCTCCTTACTAAGGAGGGGCTGGGGATGGTAGGGGGTGCGTAAGGTGAGTTCCTAAGCTTCAACGGCTTAGGAACCTTAGCTCCTAAATTTTAATACCTTAGCTCCTAAATTTTAATACCTCCATTAGTTGGTAGGGACTACCTGGCATTGGGTCGGGTCCCCCTGGGATTGATTTAATTCATTTCAATCAGTCGATTTAACCAGGTAGCGAGTAGCGGACCATCGCCAGGATGTAAACTGTGAGGTCCCACCGTGGGAATGGTGAGAACTTTACCACGTAACGCCGGAATATCGTTCATATCTTGGCTGTAAGGCTCAACCACCTCATCGCCGGCGACTCGAATAATGGAGAGATAAAATACGTCTGGATGAGGCGAGCGATTAAGCCAGAATAGAGGAGTGTCCGGGGATTCGCGAATGAGGTCCCAATAGAGGTCTTCAGAGCGATTAATCGTGCCCAAACCAAAGAATGGAGCAAACCAACTGAAAGGGCTATGACTTAAGCTCAGACCGGCTTCGGCCGCGTCGGTGCCCAAATGCGGGCTGGCAATGGTGATCAAGGCCATGATGGGAAATTGCTCGGTCACTAGCACTAGCCGCGCTACCACGCCACCGGCTGAGTGGCCAATTAAAATCAACTCATGGTCGGGATGACGGGCTACTATTTCGTGTAAGTAAGTGTCTAACCAGCGTGCTTGGACCGCTAACGGGGCTTCCGACGGTAAAGACACCGTGTAGAGATAACGGTCTTGGCGGTTAGGTGGCGGTAAAGCGCGTGGAAAAGGTCCACTCGGAAAGAGAGTGCCGGCATCTTGCCAGCCGGTCTCTTGTAAGGCGGCGACAATGCCTCTGGTGCGCCAGAGACTAGCGTCGCTAAGATAGCCATGAATGAGGACGAGCGTATAGCCTCCAGCGTAATTGGCTGAGGAGATAAGCAAGAAAGTAATTAAAGTAATTAAGCGTAAATAAAAGTTCATAAGAGTCTCCTGGTTGAATAATAACTCACCTTACGCACGGTTAAACTCAACCACCCCCAACCCCTCCTTGGTAAGGAGGGGAGTAAGCACCACCGGCC
>DZAL01000214.1 GCA_022729575.1 Thiomargarita sp. | reverse complement strand
TATTATTTATTTATACAACAATAACTTAGGCTTAACTTAATGGCAGTGACGCGCCAGCGTGGGAACGAGAAGAAACCTACTGGTGTGCATAGAGTAGCCTTAACCAGGAGGAGTTGGAGGTGGTTGAGTTAACCGTGCGTAAGGTGAGTTCATAAATTTGTGTACCCCGTACACACAATACCATTCAGTTAAGGAATCACCCATTCAACAGTCGGAGCCCCCAAACAAAACCCCTTTTGGGCGGAGGCGGTCCAACACCTGTTTTGGACTCCTTAACCTCTTTATATCACTCACCTTTCAGGAAGACCGAAAATTATAACCAATTCCCAATTAACAAGAAGGGCGCCCAATAAGCCGGATGGCGAAAATCTTGCGTCGCGGCTAATTTCTGTTGCGCCACTTGCAAGGCTTCCGCCTTAGATAGTTGCGTTTGTTGCATCAAGGTACGATAAAATTCGGTGACTAACTGTGAAGTCGATTCATCATTGACAAACCATAGACTCGCAATCGCACTGCGTGCCCCCGCTTTAATTGCTACCCCTGCTAATCCCAACGCCGCCCGCTCATCGCCAACTGCCGTTTGACAAGCACTCAAAGTTAACAATTCTACCGGTTTTTTCCGTTCCTGGCCAAAACTCAATAGAGTTTGTAATCGATCCATAGTGATTTTATTATCATACGCTAACAAAAAAGTTTTCTTGGGATTCCGGTCAAATTGACCATGAGAAGCGATATGAATAATTTCGTAAGGAGACGCTTTCAACGTTTGTCCAAATTGTTCCAATAAAAACTGTTTATCCAATAAAATACTTGGTTGCTTAAAAAATTGAGTAATGCTTTTAATTTCCTTGACTACACTGGGTAACGGCGAAAAATCTTGTACTCCTTCAGATAACCCATTCAACAAAATCGTAAGATTCTTACGCGATAACGGATGCGGCTCGGTCAAAGTTAACCCAGGGGTAATCGCTAACGCCATTTGGTGAATCAGAAATTCTTGTTTTTCTTCATCATATAAAGCCGCCGCCGGAATGGTACGAAGCAAACCATCAGGCACCACAATTAATGTTTTAACCGCATGAGCAGTCAATTTAGACTTAATCGGTCGAATTAACCATTCATACAATTTCATCGCTTGATTGATAAACTGTGGACTGGTACTCATTTGTAAATTTTTACGAAATTCCAAAATGGTTTGTTTCATGGAATCATATCCCACCGGGACCACCACTTGTAGTAAACCTTCCTGCGGCACTGTCAAGAGTAATTCAGTACGATCGGGTAACAAAATTGGATACAAAATGGCGGTATAGGCATCGAGTCCACGTTCTAATTCAGTTATTTCGGCTTGAACTACCGAGATACAACTATCTTGATAGTATTGTTGCAACTCAATAACTTTCATTTTTTCCACCGTATCTCTGGCTTGTCTTAACAAGGCCAATTTAGCACTGGCAGTCGGTGCCGTTGCCGCTTGTTGCAATAATAAGTTCGCTAATCCAACATAGACTGGCCGAATGCGTTGTTCCAATACCTCGAAACCATTCCGTTGACCTTTGAATAATAGGGTTCGAATCGGATGCAAATGGGCCAAGGCCTGTTGATAAACCGCAGTCGCTTTTTCAATATTTTGTTGCGCTTGCCATAGTCTGGCCTCTTGCCATTCCCATAGATACAACAGATCTGAAAATTCTTGAGACCAAAAGATAGCTTGTTGGGTTAATTGCATCGCTTCCGCAAAACGTTTTTCACGTTCATACAGTTCGCCTAAAAAACCAGTGGCATAAGCCAACAAACGCTTATTTTGCTGTGATTCAGCCAACTTTAAGACTTCGGTAAAAATTTGATAAGCCGTCAAGTGACTGGCAGGAGAAACTGGCTCCAGTTGTAATGCCAACTGTCCCAAGCCTAACAATTGAAAACTTTTTTCATAGTCGGCGGGTAATTGTCGTGCTACTGTTAAGGCGGTTTCTAGTAAAGTTACCGCTATTTGCGGACGATTCAATTGCAGATGCACTTGCGCTTGATTACTTAAACTTTGAAGGTATAACAGAGAATTATTGATCGGTTGGGCCAACGACGCGACTTCTTCATAAGTAGTTAACGCTGTTGAATACTCTTCCGAAACATACAACACATTGCCTAAATTATTTAACACGTGTGCTAACAACAATGGGTCGTTTAATGGTCTGGCCGAAATTACAGTCTCTTCCAGCAGAGTTCTTGCCGTTTCGACTTGTTGGGTAGCTAAATAAATGTCACCTAATGAACTTTGCACCAATATCTTTTGCGCCGGTGTACCTGCACGGTCAGCGACCATTTTCGCTTGTTGCAGTGTCGTTTCCGCGGCCACTAGGTCACCTGTATTTAAATAAGCCTGAGCCAGATGAAGTAATACTTCCAATTGTAACGAGGTCGGCAAGTTCGTCTCTGTTAATGCGACTTCCCATTTTTTAATGGCTTGAGCAAAGGCGCCTTGCTCAAACCAACTTTGGCCTTCTTGAAAAGAATTGGCCAACACCAAGTTAATATTAAGTAAAATTGGATAAAGCAGAGAGATTATTATTAATTTTCGATAATTACTGTTACTTAGGTAAGAAAAAAAATTTTTCATAATGTTTTTTAAGGTATCCATGACTATAAGTTCAATGCTATAATAATCTATTATCACTAGATTATCAACTGACTTAAAAGTTTAATTCTGCCAATAGGATAGTGATAATTTTGGTGTTAAACTCCGTTAATCTTCAAGGTTGACGAAGTTTATCACTTTTTTGTGCAGGACTATCAAAAAATTAAATAATTGAAAGAGTTTGAAAACGGCTTTCCTACTTTAGAGTATCCTTAAATCGGAGGTAATATTATGATGACTCGTCGCACTCGTAACACACAACGGTCTTTAGGTTGGATCGTAGGTATTAGTTTAGGAATTGCCGGCTTGCCACTTAATTTAGTTCAAGCCGCGGCCGAAATAGTTTATAATCCACCGCCAGAAATTGTTCAAGCACAACACCATGGTGAAAAAGCACGAGGACCTTCACGAGGACCTTCACGAGGACCTTCACGAGGACCTTCGCGGGGAGCTTGTAACACGGTCACGCCAGATTTTTCTTTACAAGTATTGGTACCTGGCAAGGGCTACACCACCGAAGCGCAACCCACTTTATATTGGTCAGTATCGGAAGCGGTGTCAGGTCCATTTATGTTTACGGTTAATCCGTTACCCAAAGCAGGCTCCCTGGAATTTAAAGACTCCTTGTTGGAAAAAACCGTTAATTTGTCAGTGACGACAGGAATTCAATCGTTGTCACTGGCTCAATACCAAGTTAACTTGGCTGAAAATCAAGAGTATGAATGGTCAGTCTCATTGATTTGCAACGCGGAAAATCCGTCCGTGAATATTTTTGCGGTCGGCAAACTTAAACGAGTGATACCTAGCGCCAAAGTAGCCAGTTTAATCGCACAAGCTAACCAAGAGCAACTGCCTTATGTCTATGCCGAAAATGGCTTCTGGTATGATGCGTTATCGAGTTTAGCGAAGTTGATTGAGCAACCTTCGGCTGACCAAACGTGGTCACCAGTGCGGTTAGATTTATTAAAACAAGGCGGATTAACGGAGGTAACAAAGTTGGGTAAATAAAATAGAAAGTGCAGAAAGGTGCAAATTTGGGTAGTCCCTCTAAACCAATGGAGGTGTTAACATTCAATGAGTTATCAAGGCTCAAAGTTTCCTAAACCTCACAGGTTTAGGAAACTTAGAATCGCCGAGGTTTCCTAAACCTGTGAGGTTTAGGAAACCTAAAACTGGTAAGGTTTAGGAAATTTAACACCTGGATTTTAATACCTCCATTAGTTGGTAGGGACTACCCAGATTTGACAACTTTTTGAAAGTTGTCAAATCTAAGTTGTCAAATCTAAGTTGTCAAATCTAAGTTGTCAAATCTCGATAACGGTGGTATAATCAAACAATCAAGCCTCTACGTCAATAAAACAGTGCCAGCATGTTTCTAGTGTATCAACGTATTCCAGTTATTTTCCATGACATTTTTATGGTTGCCCTGGCCTGGACTTTCGCTATTATTATCCGTTATGGTTGGCCCTTAGAAAATGACGTAGAAACCATTTTTTGGCAAGTGTTGCCAATGGTGGTCATCGTGCAAAATCTGGTCTTCTGGTATGAAGGTCTTTACCGGGGAATTTGGCGTTTTGCTAGTTTACCGGATTTACTCACCATTTTACGCTCAGTTATTTTAGGCACATTAGCGATTATTTTGATTTTAGTCCTCTTCAACCGCTTGGAACGAATACCACGCTCTTCTCTCATGTTTTATCCATTTCTCCTTACGTTTTTTTTAGGAATGCCCCGCTTATTTTATCGTTTATGGTATGAACATTCCTTTAAATTTTTACTGACCACTGCTCAAGTACAACAACGAATGTTAGTGTTAGGAGCGGGAACTTCTGGAGAAATGTTAGTGCGTGACATGTTACGGTGCCATGACGGAGGATATATTCCAATTGGTTTTTTAGATGACGAAACTCGATTACATGGCGGCAAAGTACAAGGCATACCCATCTTAGGTCACCTCGATAAATTGGCCGAAGTGGTCGAATCGTTACGAATTAATATCATTGTGATCGCAATGCCATCGGCGACTTCGGCGCAAATGCAACGAATAGTCGAACTTTGTGAACGTTGCCAAGTGCCTTTTCGCACACTGCCTAAATTGGATAACATGGTCAATGGGGTCGAAGTCAATTTACGAGATTTACGGGAAGTGGCCATTGAGGATTTATTAGGGCGAGAAAAGGTGCAACTAGACTGGCACACGATTGAAATTGAATTACGGGCTAAAGTAGTCATGGTCAGTGGTGGCGGCGGTTCCATCGGTGCCGAATTGTGTCGACAAATTGCCCGTTTGAATCCTACCGCTTTGGTGATTTTGGAGCGTGGGGAGTTTAATTTATACCAAGTAGAAATGCAGTTACGTCAAGAGTTTCCGCACCTGGTGTTATACGCGGCTTTAGGCGACGTGATCGACACCGTTGCAGTGCGGCATCTGTTAGCGCGTTACCGTCCGCAAGTGGTCTTTCATGCGGCCGCTTATAAACATGTTCCGCTGTTACAAACACAAACCAGAGAAGCGGTTCGAAATAATGTCTTAGGTACTAAAAATTTAGTGGAAGCCGTAGTGGAATATGGTTGCCAAACGTTTGTGATGATTTCTACCGATAAAGCGGTTAATCCTAGCAGTATCATGGGGGCTACCAAACGAGTCGCGGAAGTTTTTTGTCAGGCCATGAATGAACGTTCCTCCACTCGTTTTATCACCGTGCGTTTTGGCAATGTATTAGGTTCGGCAGGTAGTGTGGTACCGTTATTTAAGGAACAAATTACGAAAGGCGGGCCCGTGACGGTGACTCATCCGGAAATTAGTCGCTATTTTATGACGATACCGGAAGCCTGTCAGTTGATTTTACAAGCGGCAGCGATGGGGCAAGGCGGTGAAATTTTTGTCTTAGACATGGGTCAGCCCATCAACATTCGTTATTTAGCCGAACAGATGATTAGATTATCGGGTAAAGTGCCAGAGCAAGATATTTCAATTATCTATACCGGTTTGCGTCCTGGTGAAAAATTGTATGAAGAATTATTTCATCTGGAAGAAAAACTAGGTAAAACTACGCATCCGAAAATTTTACTGGCTTCGCCGCGCAGTAGTCAATGGACCGAGTTATGTGAGCATCTGAATCAACTGGCATTAGCTTGTGATAACTATACTGAAACTGAGATTAAGCAGGTGCTTAAAAAGCTAGTGCCGGAAATGAATGATTCACCTTACGTACAGTTAACCCAACCACCCCCTGCCCCTCCTTGGTAAGGAGGGGAGTACATACCACCGGTGCCGCCAGGGATACTCCACTCCTTACCAAGGAAGGATTGGGGGAGTGGAGTTAAAATAGCGTAAAGTGAGGTGATAATATAGTAAAATCCCTTTGAACCTGTACTATTCCCTCTGGAGTGCAATAAGAATTATTGCGCCGCTACGCGCCGCCAGGCGCAATAATTCTTATTGCACTCCAGAGGGTACGTACAATTTTATATGGATTTTACTATATTAGCGCTAAACCTGACAGGTCTTCGAGACCTGTCAGGTTTAATCCGGAGCTGGTTGCCGGACTACTCTAATTTTATTCTCATCAAGAGATTTATCTAAACGGTCCTAAGCCTTCGAGGCTTATGACCGCTACTTGCTTAGTTTTTGCTTAATTAAGGAGATTTATTATGAAGCCATACTTTTTACTTATTATATTGATCTTAAATTGGTTCTCCCTCAACGCCATGGCTGAAATGTACAAATGGGTAGATGAAGAAGGTAATATTCAATATACCCAAACGCCACCCCCAGAGGGCACCGAAGCGACTACCGTGACTCCGCAGCTAAATTCCGTGAGTGAGGGAAAAACCGCGCCACCGGCGGGCACTGCTGACTCGAAAGAATCGGCAGCGGCTAAATCCAATTTTTTTAAGGATTGTGACGAGGCCAATCAACAAATACAACGGCTTAACTCGGTAACCACATTGGTAGTCCCAGACCCAGCCAATCCTGGTAAATTTATACCCATGCCAGCCACCACCCGCCAACAACAGGTGACGGTGGCTAAAATTTATTTGTCGCAAAATCAATGTCCAGAAACGACGGCACCAACCAATACCAAAAAATCGACCACCGACCAAGTAGATGCTAACTCTCCAACCGCCAAATGCGAACAGGCACAGCAGCAGTTGACGGAAACCGAATCCAATCCTGATTTGGTCGTGCAGGATCCCCAAAATCCTAGCCAATTCATTTCATTGACTGAAGAGGCTAGAACACAACGAGTTACTTTGTTGAAAGCGAATATTCAACGGTTTTGTCAAAAGTAAAGTGCGTCTCACGTCACGCACGGCTTTTCAAGTTGTCAACTAGGAAATTTCCAGCGGCACCATACGTTAACACCATCAACACGAGAGGAGATTCATAATGACCCTGACCACTCATAAACATATTGATTTAACTGCTTATTTCTTACTACTGTTGGCGCTGTTAGCACTAACTGCCTGCACCAACGAACCGCCAATCGTTGAACCTCCCCCGCCGGAGCCGCCGAAACCAGAATATATCCAAGTGGCGCAACGTGATGCGCAAATTATTGGCCAAAAAATTTGGTTGAATGAAGGTTCCGGGAAAGTGGAAAATCTCACCGTCTGGAATAAAAATGAAGAATTTGCTTCGCTCGGAATTGGGCATTTTATTTGGTATCCGGCCGGTAAAGAAGGACCTTACCAAGAGCAATTTCCAGCATTACTGGATTTTTTGCAAGAGCAAAAAGTAAAGTTACCAACTTGGTTACAACAAACTCGTGATTGTCCGTGGCCAAGCCGCGAGGCTTTTTTAGCCGCGCAAACTGGTACAGAGATGACTCAGTTACGGAGTTTAATGGTGCAAACTATTCCGTTGCAAGTCCAATTTATTATTCGTCGCTTAGAACAAGCCTTACCTACCATGTTGTCGATTCTACCGGGGGAGACACAACGGGAAAATGTGAAAAGTATCTTTTATCGTATCGTCAAAAAATCCAACGGCGTTTATGCCATGTTAGATTATATTAATTTCAAAGGTGAAGGGACTAAGGCTACGGAGCGTTATAACGGACAAGGCTGGGGATTATTGCAAGTATTTGAGAATATGCAGTCGAATGCGGTGGATGTTATGCTAGAATTTACCCGGTCTGCCGAATTTGTGCTCACTCGTCGAGTCGAAAATTCGCCGCCAGAGCGTCAAGAATCACGGTGGTTACCAGGCTGGAAAAATCGCTTGCAGACTTATTTACAAGAGTTATCTTAGTTACTCACCTTACGCACTACCACCCCCAACCCCTCCTTGGTAAGGAGGGGAGTATCCCTGATGGCACTGGTGGTATGTACTCCCCTCCTTACCAAGGAGGGGCAGGGGGTGGTTGGGTTAACTGTGCGTAAAGTGAATTAGTCAAAGTAGGGTGCGTCCGACACCTCATTCAGCAAATCGCACCAGGTCGCAAATGGTGCGTGGGACGCACCCTACTAATCGCGCTGCTCCAATAGCATATAAAATGATGACTTTTCCTATCGATTTTCATTTGGGTAATTTTACCATTGATTCGCATTTAGTGTTTGAACTGTTAGCCTATATAGTCGGTTTTCGTTATTATCTTTACTTACGCCAACATACCGTCGATAAATTCTCCTCTGAGCAACGATTAGTTATTCTTACTGGTGCCGCCGCGGGAGCTTTGGTTGGTGCCAAACTGCTAGGATTATTAGAACATCCAGAATTATTCGAATTGATAACCTGGTCCACTTCCGGTTTAATTTATGTATTTGCCAGTAAAACCATTGTCGGCGGCTTACTGGGCGGTATCTGCGGCGTAGAAGTGACCAAAAAATTTTTGCGCATTAAATATTCTTCTGGCGACCTCTTTGGTTTTTCGCTGATTTTAGGTATGATAATTGGTCGTATCGGTTGCTTTTTAGCCGGTGTAGAAGACAGTACGCATGGCTTACCTACCACGTTTATCCTTGGCTTGGACTTAGGTGATGGCATCAAACGACATCCTACCGCTTTATATGAAATTATCTTCTTATTAGGACTGTGGGGGAGCTTGTATTGGTGGCAACGATCCGCTCACTTAATCGAAGGTAGCCTGTTTAAAGGATTTATGGTGGCTTATTTAAGCTGGCGTTTAGGGATTGATTTTCTTAAACCCGTCCATCAATATGAACCTCTCGGGTTGTCAGCGATTCAACTGGCCTGTGTAGGAGGATTACTGTACTATCATCGGGTCCTATTCTTTCCGCAACTGATGTATCAACCAAGGATGAATAATGGCAAGTAGAGATTATTTATTTTATGAATTGACCAATAGCATTTGTCGTCATTGCCTCAACAAAGTTGAAGCCAAAATTATTATTCAGCAGGGTCAGGTTTATCTATTGAAAAATTGTTTAACCCATGGCCAGGAACAAGTATTGATTTCTACTGATGTGAACTATTATGAGAAATGTCGTCAATTTCTCAAGCCTGGCGATTTGCCGAAGCAGTTTAACACGGAAATCAAAAAAGGTTGCCCCTTTGATTGTGGTTTATGCCCGGACCATGAGCAACATTCTTGTGTCTCCTTAATTGAAATCACCGAGCGTTGTAATCTCACTTGCCCGATTTGTTACGCCAATTCTAGTCCGATGCAAGGACGACATAAAAGTTTAGCGGAAATTGAGACCATGTTAGACTTGATCGTAGCTAATGAGGGGCAACCGGATGTGGTACAATTGAGTGGCGGGGAGCCAACGATACATCCGCAGTTATTTGAAATTTTAGATTTAGCTAAACAACGACCGATTCGACATTTGATGCTCAATACTAATGGCATCAAGATTGCTCAAGACCGAGAATTGGTAAAAAAATTAGCTACTTATGCGCCGGGGTTTGAAATTTATTTGCAATTTGATACCCTCAGTCCTCAAGTGTGGCGACAACTGCGGGGGATTGATTTAAGCGAGATTAAACAACAAGCGTTAGCCCATTTAAATGAGTTTAATCTTTCTACCACCTTGGTGGCCACGGTGCAAAAAGGTCTCAACACGCAAGAAATTGGTCCCTTGCTGGAGTTTGCCCTGAGCCAACCGGCGGTCCGCGGCAT
Source organism: Thiomargarita sp. (assembly GCA_022729575.1). GTDB lineage: Bacteria > Pseudomonadota > Gammaproteobacteria > Beggiatoales > Beggiatoaceae > JAABRD01. Next base: position 605 of record DZAL01000214.1, on the reverse strand, counting down.
TACTTTTCAGCCGGTACAAGTGGCAGGACGTTTGGGGCAGTTTAATCCGTTGCAACACCGGGTGACGCTCTCGGAAATTAGAACCGCTATCTTAGAACAAAGCGCTTTATTTTCGAGTGAAGATTTAATTCCAGTCCCTTGTCATCCAGATGCTATTACGATGGGCTACGCGCTTAAGTTGGAGGAAGAGGTGATTCCGTTAACTCGGTTATTTGTACCAGAAGAGTTATTGGCCACCGTGGGTAATACCATTACGTTTGAACAAATTCCGGAATTAAAACAAAAAATTTATAATCTTTTCAACACCAGCGCTTCAGTGGAAACGGCCTCGGAGACACTCCGGTCGATTATGTGTTGTCTGCCTAAAATCGATGTGCCCAACCTGAAATATGAGAATTTGTTTCGCGTGATTATTATGCAGTTTTATGATGCTTACAATTTTGATGTCCGTGGGGTCAAAAAATCTTGTGTGCATATTGTTCAAACTGATGGTAGAATTATTCCGTTTGATACGATGAATTTGTTTTATCGGTAGTCGGGGCGTAACTTGACCACCCCCAACCCCTCCTTGGTAAGGAGGGGAGTGACCACCCCCAACCCCTCCT
>DZAL01000363.1 GCA_022729575.1 Thiomargarita sp. | reverse complement strand
TGTTGAAAATTCGGTATCCATAACCACCAACGCGCAAGGCGTTCAAGTGTGGGAATTTACCATCCGAGACGGCGGCGGCGCCAACGACGGCGATGCCCTCCCGACCATTGTGGAAAGCATCACCATAAGCCAAAATGCCGGTAACAGTATGGGCGATTGGAACGATGCTGTTTTAGCATGTGCTTTATTTGACGGTGCTACCCTTGTGGCAAACAACACCACAACTGCGAATACAATTATTACCGTAACAGGAAATCAAATTCAAATCACCAGCCCGACCGGAGCCTTAATATCTGCACCCGACAACGGTGAAGTTACGCTCTCGTTGAGAATTTCCATCCAAACCAGCCCCGATAATGTTTCACCCGGTACGAATGTGGACGGAGACGATTTTGTGTTCAATATTTCTAATGCCAACGTAACAACGGCAGCAGCAGGTTCTTCGGCGTTTGGCTCATTTGCGGTGGCAAGCTCCGAAAACGGCAAAAACGAGTTCCAAGTTATTTCTACTGTTTTAGTGTTCAAGCAACAACCTCCCACCAGTGTCGGTGTAAATGCCACCATGTTGCCCTACGTAACGGTGGAAGGACGCGATGCTAACGGCAATATTGACATAAACGGACCGCTTACGGTTTCAATTACTTCGACAGGTACACTTGTCGGTACGCCTCAAACCGCAGGTATTACATCCGGTTTAGCTACGTTTAACGACATTGTGCATTCCGCAGCCGGCACATCACGAACACTTACGGCATCGGCAACCGGTTGTACAAATGTTACAAGTTCAAATTTTGATGTGTTGGATATAACAACATTTAAACCGGGTCAATTGGTTTTTGTCGGATTTGACGGACAGTATAAAAGCTCAGGTGCCCAAGATGAATATCTTATTGCAACCCTTGTGGACATTTTGCCCGGAACAAAGTTCTCTCTGGTAAATTCAAGATACGAAGCAGGTGCAGAAGCAAGTGTACGCACTAACAAATGGGGTGGTTCCGGTGACCCAACCGACGAAGCTCCCGGAGTGGCTGACATTACATACAATGGTGCCTCTAACATAACTGCCGGTTCGGTGATAACCTTTCACACGGACGGTACAGCAGCTGTTTTTGATGAAATATTTGTTACCACAGAAACAACAACGAGCGGTAACCGTGTTGGTGATTTTACAATGGGCTTGCCCATGGGTGGTTTTGCACCTAATATTTCAACAAGCGGTTCTGACCAAATCTATTTGATGCAAGGTTATTTTACAAGCGATGGTACTATTGATTTACTTCAAGCAAACTACTATTTAACCGGCACTGTTTTGGACGGTTTAACAAACCGCGCTGCATGGGTACCGTTTACATCTGCTTGCAACGGCAGCGAAGACGGCGGAAATACGCGTGAATCACGTTTGCCGGATGAAATTCTATGTTTCAATGTTCAAAGTACTAACACCTCATCCGAAAGCGGTTATTATGAAAATGATAAACTTCACAGCGGAACAATTCGCCAAATTATACTTGCACTCAGCGATGTTGGCAATAATTGGACTTTGAGTAACGATCGTTATACAAAAGACCCTGCTTCAAATTCATCTACCAGAGCCGGCAAAACATTTAGTCCGACCGCAGGTGATCCTGTCGGAACTTGGGTGGGCGGAAGCAGCGGACAACTTAACGATTGGTTTTATTGCGGAAACTGGGAAGGCTTAACCGTGCCGGATGAAAACACAGATGTCATAATTCCGAATGTAACAGATGCGCCCGATATTGATTGTCAAACTACAAATGCCGAAGCTGAAAAGTTTGGTTACGAAGCCGAATGTAATGATTTGAATATCAACGGTGGAACTTTATCTATAAACGCTTTTGCAGCGGATATTTTGAGGGTTTACGGCAATTTAACCATTGATGCCTCGGGTATTATTGACATGAATGACGGCAATGCAAGCACATCTGACGGCTTTATTTATATCGCAAAAGATTACACCAACGGCAATGCTCCGCTCGACTACGGCAACGGTACAATTGTATTTAACGGAACCGTACAACAAGATATCAATACCGATGTAGCCGAACAATTTTACAATTTAATTGTAAACAATGCTTCTGCGGAAGGTTTGGTGTTAAACGACAACCTTACCGTAAACGGTGCACTCACCCAAACCCAAGGGAACATAGATTTGAATGCCAAAAACCTGACCATTCTCGGCGAATACGCACGCACCGCCGGCATGTTTGAGGGCGATGCTGCTTCCGATTTAACCATAAACGGCACAGGCACCCTCAGCAACATTTATTTCACCGATAACTTTAATTTGGACGATTTCACCATGAATCGCAACGGCGAAACCGCCGTGTTGATGACTGATTTGTCCGTGGACCATAGCTTTACAATAACCACAGGTGCCGTTATTTTAACAGCTGCAAATAATTATACTGTTACCGGAACAATCACCAACACTCCCGGCACAAGCGGTTTAATTTTAAAAT
>DZAL01000213.1 GCA_022729575.1 Thiomargarita sp. | reverse complement strand
CTCCCCTCCTTGCTAAGGAAGGGTTGGGGGTGGTCACTCCCCTCCTTGCTAAGGAAGGGTTGGGGGTGGTCACTCCCCTCCTTGCTAAGGAAGGGTTGGGGGTGGTCACTCCCCTCCTTGCTAAGGAGGGGTTGGGGGTGGTTTAAATTTGACAACCTAACGCCCCGCTAACGCTTTATCAATCAAACCTAACAACTCCGTATCTTGATAAGGCTTAGTCAAATACGCATTGACCCCCGCCGCCTTAGCCTGTTCACGATGCTTTTCCGTGGTCCGCGAAGTAATCATAAAAATGGGCATATTTTGCGTCGATTGACTAGAACGAACATGCGCCGTCAATTCTAACCCATTCATTCGCGGCATCTCCATATCCACTAACATGACATGAGGACGTTTTTGATTCATCACCTCAATCGCCTCTAGCCCATCTTTGGCCAAGAGCGTCTCAAAACCAGCATCCTCTATGAGTAAGGACAAGGATTTTCTAACACTTAACGAATCATCCACAATTAATATAGTAGGCACCCCACTAGGCGGTTGAACACCAATACTGGCGCTGACGGCTTGGTCAGTAGCTAAAGAAGCGGTCAAAGTCGCCTGCATCGGTGAACGCAATAATTCTGGTAAATCCAATAAAGCGATGACGCTACCATCACCTAAAACAGCCGCTCCCGCTACCCCGTGAATATTCTTCACAAACTGACCCATGCTTTTCATAACCAAATCATGAGTATCAATTAATTCATCCACCAACACTGCCGTCACCCCCGTTTCCTCATGGACTAACACTACCGGCCGCGGGTCATCTTCCTCCACCTCACCGCGATCGGCCGGCAGATTAAGGAGTAAACCTAACGCTCTCACCACGTAAAAATTTTTCCCCATTTTAAAACTAATCTCATCCCCCACGCGCTGATATTCACCTACCCCAGGGGCTAACACCTGCTCTAAATTGTTCGTAGGAATCCCCAGCACTCGTGGCCCCACCCGCACTAATAAAACGTGGACCGTCACCAAAGTCATGGGCAATTTGATAACAATGGTCATCCCCTTACCCGTTTGTGACATTAGGTCTAGGATACCTTTCATCTGCCGAATATTGGTATGTACCACGTCCATACCTACCCCGCGCCCTGACACCTGAGTGACCCCCGATTTGGTAGAAAACCCCGACATCAGAATTAATCGCGCTAACTCCGACTCCGTCACCTCTTGATTTTCTTTCAAGAGCCCCCGTTGAATCGCAGTGTAACGAATATTGGTGTAATTTAAGCCTTGCCCATCATCTTGACACTTCACCACGACATTATTGCCTTCGCGGTAAAAACTCAAATGAATCGTCCCCGATTCCGGTTTACCTAACAATACCCGCTCGTCGGGAGCTTCAATACCATGGTCAATCGAATTACGCAAAATGTGTTGCAACGGATCGGCCAGATTACTCAATACATCGCTATCAATTAAGATGTCGGTGCCGGCAACCTCCAAATCTACTTTTTTACCCGTAGCTCGACAGGTTTGCCGCACATTCCGTTGTAATTTGGCGAGAATAGTATTGACCGGCACCATGCGAGTTATCATCACACTGGCCTCAAATTCTTTATTGAGGCGTTGTTGATGAATAAACATCAATTCTAGTTCTGATAAATCGCCTCGAATCGACATCGCTAATTCGCGATTATCCGCGATGGATTCGATAAAGCTATGGGCCACGCTGTGGAGTTCATTATACTCTTCAAATTCCAAGGGGTCAAAACCATCTTCGTCGGCCGTGGTTTGATGGTATTGATTCGACATGATACCGGTGATGCCGCGGACATCAACCAAGTTTTCTAGGGCAAAAGTCTTACGTTGTAAAACGAGGTCTTGTTCAGTCAGAATACGGGTACTTTGGAGGACATGTTTTAAGCGTACTTGAATTTGGCCCAAGGAAATAGAGAGTTCACCGACTAAACGCATCAAGTTATCAATCGTCTTGGTGGGAACTCTGAGGACCTGCTCTGGTGTAGTGGCCCCTGCCTCACCTCCTTCCGCCTTCTTTTCCGCTGAGGTATCCTGAGTATCGGCGGCAGCTTTCGCGGTTTTATCTTTAGGCGCGGACGCGGGGACGGCTTTAGCACGAGTGGATGCCGCAGGAGCTTGAAAGTTACCCTGGTCAATACGATTAGCCCAATCTAATACGTTTTGCAATACGGGTTGAGCCTCCATGGGAGATTCTTCCCGATTCACCAAAGCATCAACCATCAGTTCAATACAGTCCGCCGCTTCCACCATGGTATCAGTTAATGCCTTGGGCGGAACTACTTTTTTTTGAGCCAGATATTCTAAAGTATCTTCTAAATGGTGAGCAATATTGGCAATGCCTTTGATACCAATGATATTAGAAGAACCTTTGAGAGTATGAGCAATTCGTTGTGCGCGTTCCACTTCAGCAACTTGAAAATCACGAATAATATTTTGCACACATTCGGAAAAGTCACTGGCATGTTGTGGCACTTCTTGTAGATAGGCCGCTAACAACTCCTGATTAATATCGCTCGGAATATGTAAAGAAACATCTTCCGGCTTGGCTTGAGTAGGGCGTGAATAGCTGGGCGTCGTATCAATTTCAGCTTCCCCAGAAGCGCCTTCAGTGAGCGATTTCAATAACTGGTGAGCTTGCTCATCCGCTAAGGGTTTAGCCCAAGCGGATTCGCGCAAATGATTCAGCATGGTAATCACACTGTCCATTGGCGAGTTGAGATAGGCTAAGACTAAATCGGGCCAAGCTGCCAGGACCTTCTTGGCTTTAGTCCGGGCGGCTAAATCTTGTTTAGCTAACAGTTGCACGTTATCAATGATAAAGCTACAAACTTGTTGCAAGCCACCGAGTCCCAACATGTCGGCGGCAGTATTCAATCGTTGCACTTGGTCCACGTAATTTTCCGCCGCTTCTACAAACGTGGTTTCATTATTGTTAAGCGAAGTAAATTTCTGCAACTCATTGGCCAAATTATCCTTCGTGGACTCCAACTCTTCCGTAAGAATACCTAAAACTTCGGCACCACCCAGTGAAATTTCTTGGGTGGGGGCTTCCACCTCTAGGGCCGCTACTGCTTCTGTCTCCTCCTCTACCACCATCTCGACGGGGTCAGTAGCCGGTGGTTGCTTGACCCCCTGAACCTCCTCGTAATGAGCGGCCACTTGTGCCGGCGCGATGGAACTTTGGGTGAGCAATGAGAGAAATTCTTGAGCACGACTGGCTTCTAGTGGTCTGGGCCACCCCTTGGCTTGCAATAGATTAACCAGGTCAGTGGCTCCGCTCAAGGGAGACTGTAAATATTCCAGGACCAGATTTGGCCATTGTTGCAGACAGGAGTGCGTTTCTTGTCGTGCCGGAAGGTCTTGGAGGCCAAATTCTATGAGATTTTCATTGATAAAAGCACAAACTTCTTGCAGTCCGACGAGACCGGCCATTTCGGCGGTCTCTAAAATCGTTTGGACTTGGGTGGTATAATTTTCTATGGCTTCGAGGAAGGCCGGATTGCTATTTTCTATAGACATACATACCTCAAGGGCTGAAGACATACTTTCTTGGCTATCGATAATTTGTCCACTGACTAGGGCGAGAATATCAAGTGCCGCTAGTTGAAACTGATTTGACAACGGTTCGACCGTGGTCAACGCTAAAACTGTCGGCACCGTCGTGGCGGTCAATGGCAAGGTGGTTGGGAGCAGACGCTGTTGTAACTGGTGAGTCGCTACTTGGTCCAAGGGAGTAGGCCAAACTGACTCTTGCAGGAGACTAACCAGCGCTATAACGTTGGGTTGGGGGTCACGGAGATAGACTACCAGACGTGAGGGCCAGCTTAAACCGACCGGGCGAATGGCCAATCTAGTGGTACGCTCACACACGGCTAAAGCAGTGATATTGTCATTGATGAAGATACAGAGGTCTTGTACTCCCACTAATTTAGCTAATTCCGCAACTTCCAAGATAGTTTGTACCGACTCCGTGTAAGTTTCCACTGCGCTAAATAACGCCTCACTGCCCTCCTCGGCTTCGCCTAAAGTAGTTAAAGCGGAGGCTAAAGTTTCCTCTACCTCTAAAATTTGACTAATGACCAGTTCCAGAATCTCCGGCGGAGCTAAAGTTGAATCCCGAGTTGAATCCCGAGAACTATCCAGATTTGACAACTTTTTTAAAGTTGTCAAATCTAAATCCAGATTTGACAACTTTTTTAAAGTTGTCAAATCTAAATCCAGATTTGACAACTTTTTTAAAGTTGTCAAATCTAAAGCTGGGGCACTAGGGTCTTGTAAATAAGACAGGACTAGCGAAGGCCAGGCCGTTAAGACCTCCTCGGCGGCCATTCTGGTAGCTTGGTCTTGAACCGCCAACTGGGTAATCTGTTCATTGATAAACGTAAACACTTCTTGTAAGCCGACCAGTTGTGCCATCTCGGCGGTATCAGCCAATACCAGCATCGATTCATTATAACTTTCTAGCCCCGTGAGAATCTCTTCACTGCCGTCGTCGGCTTGACAGATTTGATGCAAATTGACGGTTAAACCATCAGTAAGGTCAAGGAGTTGCCCGCTGACTATTTCTAGCACCTCGGGCGTAATCGGAGCCGTAGAGTGTACCACGGTTTGCAAGTGGTCAACGCGGTCTTCACTCAAAGTAGCTGGTTGGATAACTGGGGGAATCGGCTCCTTGGGCGGCGGGGACGATGGAATTTCACAGGACTCGTATGCCAAAACCGCAGGAGTCGTGGTCGAGATTAAGGAGGTGAGGTAGGTACTCGGCGAAGTCGACTCAGTACCCAAGGCACCACGGGTAAGACGCGCCAATAAATTTTGTGCTTTGGCCTCATCCAGAGCAAACGGCCAAATCGGATTACGCAAATGCGCGACCAGGTCCTGGGCACCCTGTAATGGTTTTTGTAAATAATTTAACGCCAAACGAGGCCATATTTCAAGGTGTGGGTGAGCCGTGCGACGAATAATCCGAGCATAGGTGCTTAACTCAAACATATTTTCGGTGACGAAAGCACAAATTTCTTCCATGGCGACTAGGTTAATCTTTTTAGCAGTGTCGGCAATGGATTTAGTGTTGTCGCAGTAGTCTTCAATCGCTTCCAGTAAATCGGCACTGTCTTCTTCGGCGGTGGCGAGTTTGGCTAACGCTTTGCTTAAATCAGGTTGGGCTTCTGAGATTTCTATACGTAGTAGGTCTAATAGATGAGGTGCCGCCAAATCAGTGGCGGCCAGTAAAGAGGGCGGAGGGGGGGTAGCGCTGGCTTGGAGTCCGGAATTTATTCCGTTAGCAGTTAGGGAGGGTGTTACGGCTGGTGCCGCTGGTATTTCGGTATGGTCAGCGGCAGAGGACAAAGTATGGTCATTATTTTTAAGCGCCTCAGTAAATAATTCGGGTAAAAAATATTCATCCTCATCGTCGGTAGATTCTGCTAAGGCCAATAATACATCCTCTTCCAAAGTTGGAAAATTTGAGGCCGGTTTACGCGGTAGCATATTATGGTCATCAGTGTCGTCCTGGATGGCGTTTGGAGGAGTAGTGGAGACCTGAGTTGAATTGAAGCGGCCCTCGGACCATTTGAAGGCAGGTAGATCGGCATCTATTTCATTGGTAGTGGTGGTAGCCTGACCACTGGCGGAGGCCGCAGCGAGATGCTGTTTGGTTAAGGTATCTTGCCATTCACTAGGTTGCCATAATAAATCCTCTTCTGCGGGTTCTTGTTCACTAGCTAGTAACACGCTATCTTCGATAAAAGCGCCTTCCCATGACTGATAACGGTTAGCGTGAAATGGCGGTTGGGCCGCTACTAAATCCTCTTGGTTAGGGGGAACGTGTTCGCCAAAAGTTGGGAAGCTCGGCGTAACCTCGGCAACCGCCGCCGTTGAATTAGCCTCGTGGTGAGTGAGCGTAGGCGTTGCTGGCGGGAGGACCGTGGTGGTGGGAGGAGTAAGCTCATCAATGGTGGGGGTCAGCGTATCCTGTATTAACTGTACCAACAAACTGTTAGCACGAGGTTTGGATAAAGGTAGGGGCCAGGTGGGAGAGGCAAGATATTCTACTAAGACCGACGAACCCTTAGTCGGCGTTTGTAGATAATCTAACAATAATTTCGGCCATAGTGCAAATAACTCTCGCAATTCTAAGCGTTTCGTTTGGTTAACGGTACTGGCTTCAAAAACGTTGTCATTAATAAAAGTACAGACTTCTTGAAAGCCTTTTAGATTAATTTTTCCACTCGCCTCCCATAATAATTGGACCGTATTGGTATATTGACTGATAGCCTCAACAAAAGAGTCACTTTCTTCGTCCACGGTGACGAATTGATTTAAGGTGGTGGCCAGTATATCAATCAGTTCAACCACCCGGTTCGATAAATCGGCTAAACTATCAGCGTGTTTTACCTGGTTGGCTAAGTTGGCTTGGTACTGATTGACTGATGGCGCCGCGGCTTTGGCTTGGGTTGCCGGCGCTGAACTGTCTTCAGATTTGACCTCTTCTTGAAAGTTGTCAAATCTGTCTTCTGGTAAAGTTTCTTCTGGAATGAGGTCAGAACTTTCCGCTAGGTCTGGTAGGTCTAGTAGGTCAGGTAGGTCGGTCCATTCCTCATCGTCTAATCCTATTAACTCTTCGCTTAAATGAAGGTGGTCTTCTCCGTTGAAGGTATCAGATATTTCTTCAGCATTGACCATGGTTTGATAGTGGTCAAATCCTTCTTCCTCGTCAATTCCATCATTCTGCTCAAAAGTAAGTTCGCCATTCTCAAAGGGGCTTTCAGCCGATAATTGTGCTATTTCAAAGTCTGGTAACAGTAAGCCCGAGTCCTTAGTTATCTCTAAAGTTTGATAATCAGAGAAGGTGGATTCCAGGGCGGGGACTGACTCCGACCGCACTGAGTCAACGATAGCGAAATCCGTGCTACTCAGGTCCAGGTGTAGTGGTGATAATGGGTACTCGCGCTCGTCTTCTGGGTCTTCACTATGCTGACTATTTTCACTTAGTTCCACCGTCAATGAACCTACCGGCGTTTGATGATGGTAAAGGTGTATATCCGATTCGTCAGCATTGGAGAAAGCTATTCCGTCCATCTCCTCTTTCCTTAACAATTCCGTCAACTCTTGTGCTTGGTCATCGTTTAACGGACGCACCCAGGGAAAATCTTGTAGGTAACTTACTAATGGGTAGGTGGAGCCATCATCAGTGGAGGAGTAGAGATAGCGAGAGACTAAACTGGGCCATGGTTCTAGTTGTTCATAGATATTTTGCTGTTCCGCGGTGGTTCTGGTGGTTAAATTGATTAATTGTAACTGGGTTTGCGCACAGACCCGTTCCAGTCCTCGCATTCCATGGTCAGCTGCTAAGGACTGAATAGACTGTAAATAATGACTGAGATTTTGGCTATGGGTGGTGATCAGTTCTCGGTCGTCGGTATCAGTAGAGTCGGCTAAGGTGGCCAGCGCTTCATAGAAGGTATAAGCCTGGTCAATCACTTGGTGTCGTAGGTTGTCATTCATACCTATTGGTCCTACTTAACAATTTTGGTGGTTAGGGTGGTGAGTGGTGCAGTCTATCTAAAACCTAAAACCGGCAGATTACGAAGTTTTGCTCTTAATCATGGAGCGGTAATTTAAAGACCCGAATAGATTCTATCAATTGTTTGGAGTATTCGACCAAGCGGTCGGTTTGAATGGTCTGCTCTTCTAATTGTTTAGCGGTTTCCTGAGTGCTCAATTGAATGACTTTGGCCCGCTCCCGTAACTCATTACTGATTTGTGCTTGTTGCCGGGAAGCCATGGCAATTTGTTCTACCACTTGAACTAGATTAGCGGTGGTATTTTGAGTTTCTTTCATTTGCTCACCAGCCCGCTCGGCCAGGCGAGAACCTTCAATGACTTGACCGATAGTTTTATCCATCGTCGCGATGGTGTCGTTGGTTTCCACTTGAATATTTTTAACCAGAGCGGAAATCTGTGAAGTCGCATTGCGAGAGCTTTCTGCTAACCGTTGTACTTCGTCGGCAACTACGGAGAAACCGCGTCCAGCTTCACCGGCGGCGGCGGCTTGCATACTGGCATTAAGGGCGAGGACGTGGGTGCGTTCTGCAATGTTATTGATGATGTCGACAATACTGCTAATTTCTTGAGAACGTTCACCTAAGCGTTTAATCCGTTTTTCTGTTTCGTGGATAGTTTCACGAATTTCACTCATGCCTTCAACTGTGCTAGTGACGGTGGCCAACGCAGTTTGGGTGGAGCGGGTGGCTTGGGAAGCGATTTCATTACAGGATTGAGCGACTTCTGCAATTTTATTCATGGCTTCGGCGGCCGCGGAAAGTTCGGCCATGGTGGCATCGACGACGGCGCGTTCGGCTTCGGCTACTTTGGAGACGTTTTCACCTTGAATTTTGACCTGATTGGAGGCCGATTCTACTTCTTCGGAGATTCGACGCACATTGAGTAACACTTTACTGGTTTCGGTGGCCATCTGGTTAATGGCATCAGCGAGGGGGCCGGTGACATCTTCGGTGACCGGGACTTGGACGGTGAGGTCACGTTGTGAGAGCTGAAAGGAGGCTTTGAGGAGTTCAATAATGGAGTTATTGAGCATCTCATTTTCTTTCTCCGCTTTGGCCAGGGCCGAGAGTCGGTCGTCGAGTAGTCCGTTGAAGGCGTTGCTCAGGGTTTCTAATTCATCGCTAGTTTTAATGTCAGCGCGAGCGGTAAAATCGCCTTCGGCTACTTTGGTGACAATGGCTTCCAAGTGAGCAATGGGGGCGGCAATGCGGCCAAAGAAGAAGAAGCCAAAAATGCCCCCGACAAAGAGAATGGCGACGGCGATGGGGATAGCGCCTTTGGTAATTTCGGCCGTGAGTTGTTCTAATCGTTCTAGGGATTCGCGTTCTTGTAGGTTGGAAAAGACGGCCCATTGGAGGCCGGGTACATTGACGGGGGCAAAGGCGGAAAGTACGTATTCGCCACGATAGTCTTCATATAAGTCAAAGCCGGTCACGCCAGAGAAGGCGGAGCGAGTGCCAGTGTTATCGACTTTTTGGAGACCGACGCTGGTGTCTTTGAGTTCTATACTGGCGATAATGTCTTGGGGGAGTCCGGCTTGTTCGACGGCAGCTAAATAGTCTTCTTTATCTTCGACTAACATTCGACTGTCGCTACGCATATTACCGTCGGTAGCGACAATATAGGTTTCACCGGTGCGGCCGGATTCGTCTTGTCGCCAGGCTCGTTCATAAGTCATGATGTCGTTAATGCTGTCGATGGAGAGTTCAAAAATTAAGACTCCGAATTTTTGGTTATCTTCATAGATGGGAGTGCCGATGAAGGCGATTTGGTTTTCATAAGCGGGCAAATAGGGTGCATAGTCAACCAAGGTGATGCTACTATGCACGGCTTGATTGGCTTCTTCAAAGACTCGACCTAAACCAGTTTTGGCGTAGGGGCCATCCATGAGGGAGGTGGCAAAGTCGATTTGTTTGAGGACTGAGTAGATAATGTGGCCGGTATCGGAGTCGACTAAGAAGATGTCTTCAAATTCAAAGCGGCGCTGAATATCGTGGACATAAGGATGGTAGTTACGGTGTAATTGGGTGTAACTGGAGGCATCGCTGGCGGCGAAAAATTCCTCTTTGGTGCCCAGGGGATTAGGGTTAGCGGCAATATAAAAGTATTGCAGTGCTATGGTGTTTTCGTTTAATTGGCCCAATATCTCCTTCATGTTATCCGGGACCGGGTTGACATTGAGCATTTCATATTCTTGGGTAAATTCATTGGTGTAATATTCTTCAATGGCCTTGGTATATTCTTCAATGGGCAGTGCTTCGGGTAGTGGTGGGCCTTCTTCTACGGTTTCAATGTCAGTTTGTAGGCCGGCACCATCTTTAAATTTATGAAAGGCTTCTTTCAAGCTGCGCATGGCATCAATGGTGGTTTTGGCATCGGCATAGACTTGTAGTTGATTGCTGACCAGGTCAAAGTAATTTTCAATTTGGGCTTTTTTGGTGTCACGGACGGAAGTAATATGGCTTTGCGCACTGTCTGATAGTGCCTTTTGGCCTAAATTACCGGCAATTTTACTGGTAAAGTAGGCGGTAATGAGCACGGGTATGACCGCGAGCAAGGCGGAGCCGATGAACATTTTTTGTCGTAGTCTCATGTTGGCGAGTTCTCCTTAGTTTTAGTTGTAGTGATTATTCTCTTTACGCGGTTAACTCAACCACCCCCAACCCCCAACCCCTCCTTACCAAGGAGGGGAGTGTCGACCACCCCCAACCCCTCCTTGGTAAGGAGGGGAGTGTCAACCCCTCCCCCTCTTTCTCCCCTCCTTATCAAGGAGGGGGTTGGGGGTGGTTGACTCCCCTCCTTACCAAGGAGGGGTTGGGGGTGG
>DZAL01000362.1 GCA_022729575.1 Thiomargarita sp. | reverse complement strand
ACGTGAGCTGGGTTTAGACCGTCGTGAGACAGGTTAGTTTTACCCTACTGATGAAGTGTTGTTGCAATAGTAATTCAACTTAGTACGAGAGGAACTGTTGATTCGGATAATTGGTATTTGCCCTTGGCTGAAAAGCCAATGGGGCGAAGCTACCATCCGTTGGATTATGGCTGAACGCCTCTAAGCCAGAATCCGTGCTAGAACGCGACGATTTTTACCCCCTTTACTTTTAGTTAATACGAATACAGCCATTGTGCTGTGGTATTATACTGGAGCTTATGCTTCAATCACAAGTTAAAGGCAAAGGGGATAAATCTCTTGCAGACGACTTGAATATGGAACGGGGTATTGTAAGCAGTAGAGTAGCCTTTGTTGCTACGATCTGCTGAGATTAAGCCTCTGTTTTAAAGATTTGTTCTCTCTCATGAGAACCTTTCTTTAATGTCCTCGGGCATGAAGAAGGACCGTGAGACTGAGCCTGACATTGCGTCAAGGCCTGGTGACCTTTGCCTTTACGGTTGTGCCTCACCAGACTTGATTGGGATGATAGTGTGCTTAGGTATGTAGATGGGTACTTCTTGGCGAGTGCTTGACCGGTGCCATGGTACAAGTGCTTGGTGAGTAGTACTAACTATCGTAGTATTAGGGTCGTAGTGTTAGAGTAGGTGTTAGACTAGTGTCAGCTTAAGTTTGGAGAGTAAGGTTATTATTAAAGTTACTATGGGGCCTTATCAAGTGTATAACTTGGGTTATTAAGGGTCATTATAAGCTTCTTGAGGGTTGGTACCAAGTTTATTAGGGAGTGGTACAAAGGTTATAGGGGTCCTTATAAAGTTGTCAACCAAGCCTTAATAAGGTACTGACCAGGCCTAATAACTGCCTTATAAGGTACTAACCAGGCCTACTAAAAAATTTGACCGGGCTTTAACCTTTAAAGGGGGGGTGGCCCACATTGGGGAGTACCCAGTTATATAGTTTCTCGGATAAACTTTAAAAGTAGATAAATATCTAGTATAGTGTACAAGAGACTGTTTCATCAAGTTTGAGCTTGTAATTTTATCTTGCAAGTGGACTAAATCGGTTCCGACCCAAATCGTCGGAGGGGTTTCTCTGCGGTTTAGCAATGTGAGAAGGGTGAATTTGGGTATTGGAAGCCCTGGTCGGGGTGGTGGTGGGCATGGTTGGCGGAGCCGAGGGGTTAGGGTTGAGGGGGAGGGCCGGTGGGTACTGTGTAGAGGTGCAGCAGTACTGCAAGTGCAGCTGCGCCGAACTGAGCCGTTTGGCTCTGGCAATTAACCGGCGAAAGGACATGAAGTGCCTAGTAGTTGGGCTGGAGTCAAGGCTTGGTTCTGATGATGGTTCCTGGTGCAGAGATGCATGTACGGCCGAGAGGCAGGTATACTGGCCCGTGAGGGCTGGTCAGGGCTGTGATCCTGGAGAGCGGTTGGGTGTGTGCGCATTGCGTGCAGGCCTGGCTGAAGGAAGGGGTGGTGATACGCTTTGCGTATTATGGGTGGACTGGTATGGTGCACGGAAGGGTGTGCTCATGACTGGGTGTTTTTCGCTACTGGCTGAGTGTACGACTAGACGATCCGCAAGGAAACGGGTGGTACTGCTTGGTTCAGTGTTGCATTGCTCTTGTAGAAGGACTTGGCTCTGCCTTGGTGGCAACCGATTGAACCCTGACGGGTTGTAGTCAGCTATAATTTGGGGCAATGTCGGGCTTTTAACCTTGGAAGTGGGTGTATCTGGTACGAGCGGCTAGTCTGCCGATTAGGATGTCCCGTTAGAATCGACTTGTCTGCCATTACCCGGCGGATGAGGAGTGACTAGCAAAGTGGGTGTGCCTAGTTAAAGCTCCTGGCCCTAGTGGTCTTGAGGCCTTTAGCTTGGTTGCACTCGGGGAAAGATGCCAAAGCATGAGCAATGGAAGAGCTGGTGCTAGTGATTGATTAACGTCGTCATTAGTTATCAGTCGGTCAAAGGTTGCGCATTTTCCAATGCACAGCACAGAAACCCTTTTTCAGCGCCATCTCGGCGCTATGGAAGCCGGTGTGGTCCTCCGGGATTGCGCCTGGCAACCATAGTAAGTTACCTGGTTGATCCTGCCAGTAGTCATATGCTTGTCTCAAAGATTAAGCCATGCATGTCTAAGTATAAATCGTTATACGGTGAAACTGCGAATGGCTCATTAAATCAGTTATAATTTATTTGATGGTTTCTTTACTACTTGGATAACCGTGGTAATTCTAGAGCTAATACATGCAAAAAGCCCGACTCACGAAGGGCTGTATTTATTAGATCAAAAACCAATGCCTTCGGGCTCCTTGGTGATTCATAATAACTTTGCGGATCGTATGGCCTTGCGCCGACGACGCTTCATTCAAATTTCTGCCCTATCAACTTTCGATGGTAGGATAGAGGCCTACCATGGTTTTTACGGGTAACGGGGAATTAGGGTTCGATTCCGGAGAGGGAGCCTGAGAAATGGCTACCACTTC
>DZAL01000361.1 GCA_022729575.1 Thiomargarita sp. | reverse complement strand
GTTTTGCCCTCCTTAAGTTCATGGTATTCTAAGTAGTTCACTAATAAGTCTGGGTGGCTTTGGTTTATCGGTACTTTATTTTAAATCCTCTTCCAGATAACCTAACAACCTCTGATTTTCTACCCTAGCACCTTCCTCCAACCAATCAATCACTTTTTCATCAGGATGGGTAGGATTCACCCACATAATTTGCTGAACGGAAGCAACCTGCTGGGAGAGATCACTAAAGAGTCTTCTCACCGTCTCATCCGCAGAAGCCACCCTCCCATCGGTGGTTAAAGCCGCTTCCAATAAGTGTACATCTTTTAACATAGCCTTCTCCGCCTTCACTTGGCTTGGAGTCGATCCTGAATTTTGTATAGCATCTATAGCATCGCGTAGTTGAGAACTGGTACTATCGGCTATTGTTACACGACCCAATTTCTTCTTAGCTATCATTTGTCCAAGCCAAGCTTTGGCAAATTTGGTTTGATGTTTGTTCCACTCTTCATATATAGCAGGAGTCATGACCACCTTATGACAAAGGCCCAAAACCGCACAAAGAAAGTCTCGACTCAACTGCGAAGTGGATGCTTCAGTGGTGCCAGCGGCTTTGGCGATACTGGCATCAATGACCAGACGTTTTGACGTTACCTTTCGTCTTTCAACAACGCCCAATTTAGCACACCAAGCTTTGACATTAATCACGGTGTTGTTCATCAATTCTCTCCTCTTTGCATCACTTCATCCAAGTAAGTTTGTTCCGTGGCCAGTTCCACTTCGCCAAAATCTTCCGGCCAATCTCCAAAGGCACCGTTTTCATCTATATCAGCCGTTTCTACGGTGGTAGCCCCCTTGGCATCACGTTTAAACCAGTGTAATTTTAATTGAGAGGGAGGCAATTGTCCTTTCGCTACCACAATTTGAATGCCGCGTAACAATAGGGCACTATGGGTTTCAATGACCACCTTAACTCCGCGAAGTGCCGCTTCGGCTAAAATGCCCGCCAGTTCCACTTGTGCCTTGGGATGCAAATGAATTTCTGGTTGTTCGACATAAACCAGTTGTCCAGGTTGGGCGACAAGTAAAGCAACTAATACGGGTAAGACTTGCGAGACACCGATACCTACGTCAGCAATACTCACGAACTCCAAACTTTTGGCGGTGACATGACCAACACGAAGTTCGATACTAATTGCATCTAGTTGTCGTGCTTCTATTTTTGAGGTTAACCCTAATCGGCCCAAATAGTCTTCCAATTGCGAAATAGCTGACTGATTTTTTTGTAGTTGCCAGTTTCGGATAATACTGGCAACATATTTTTCAAACGTACCGCAAAATTTATCATTTTCTACTACTGTCGGCGGATAATTGCGTTCTGGATTTCCGCGTAAACCAGGCAAGTGAATAATTTTTTCAATCTCATTAGCGATAGCGGCCGCCGGGCTTAGAACTGGAATAAAATTCACTTTGGGTTCTACCCACCCTGTGAAGCCCGCTACGAGAAAACAACGTTCTCGTCTGACCTCCCATTGGGCATTCTTAAAGTGTTCTCCGTTGAAGTGTTCCGCGTCCGCGCCAGGCCAGTTTTTTAAGATCTGTGCCTTTGACATTCCAGGGGTAATCTCATATTTGTTACCTTGGCTATCAAGCTCCATTCTAGCAATACTAAAGATGCCATTCCCTGCTTTTTGATAAGTGGCTAGGATAGCATGGTCTTCACCACGAAGACGGATAGAAAGCTCCTTAGCACATTGTTTCGCATTTAGATGCGATAACAATTGTTCCGCAGAGGTAAATTTAACATGGCTACCGTTAAGCAACAAAGGACCTGGGTCATAAGAGGCCTCCAAAGTTTGTTTCAGCAACAAAAGTGGTTGCATGAGACTAGATTTACCCGAACTATTGGCACCTGCGAGTACCGTTAAGGGGGCAAGGTCAATGGATTGTTCTTGATAGACCGATTTGTACCCTGCTATAGAAATTGTTTTGATGGTTTCTAGCATATTATGCACCCATATCTATGTAAAATGAGAAAGACTCATCGATCTTTAAAATCGCCATGGTTTGAGAAACTAAGTTTCTTCCAGAAACTCAGTTTCTCACCAATACCCCAAATTCAATCGGTTTCGGCGGAATGACGGGCAACCAAAACACGTTGCCAAACCTATTTGCACTCTGGCGGATAAGCGGAGAACACCCAACATTGGAAGGCTACTGGTATCAAGAAGACCATCATTATTGGATTAATCTCCATTAATTTTCGACACATTTCAGGTGACCATATAACCGGCCCCGTAGTGCTTCTCCCTACCATGTTTGCGTTCATAATAGACCTCGCAACAGTATTAGCCGCATTGTCCTGACACGCCTTCGGTTCAATCGCATCCGCACAGAATTTTTCAATCTGTTCAGTTGAAAAATTTAGCGCATCGATAGTCAGTTCAACCGTCTTTCCATTCGGGAGAACTTTCTCAAGTTTCCCCTTTACACATGCCAAGGCCGAGTTAGCAAAGGTTAGGAAC
>DZAL01000041.1:24744-35656 GCA_022729575.1 Thiomargarita sp. | reverse complement strand
CCTCTCCCCTCTCCCCTCTCCCCTCTCCCTCTGGGAGAGGGGCCGGGGGTGAGGGCCAAACTACCGAACCTGAATAAACATGAATAAGATAGTATTAGCAAGTTCTAATCCGGGTAAATTACGTGAATTTGCCCAATTATTAGCCCTGAGTAAATTAGAAGTGATTCCGCAAAGCCAATTTGAGGTGCCGGAGGTCGCGGAGACTGGGTTAAGTTTTGTCGAAAATGCGTTGATTAAAGCGCGTCAGGCTGCTCAATATAGTGGTTTGCCGGCGCTGGCCGATGATTCTGGTATCGCGGTGGATGCTTTGCAGGGGGCACCGGGGATTTATTCGGCTCGCTTTGCTGGTCCAGGGAAGACGGATGAGGATAATAATGCGTTATTAATAGAACGATTGATGGCGCTGAAGACCGAGTCGGGGGTTGCCTGGACGGCTCGGTATCATTGCGTGATAGTGTTGATGCGATTTGCGCAAGACCCGATGCCGCTGATTTGTCAGGGGACGTGGGAGGGGCAAATTGTGCGGGAGCCGCGGGGGCAAGGGGGGTTTGGTTATGATCCGTTCTTTTGGTTGCCTACGCTGGGTTGTACGGCGGCTGAATTGTCGGCGGTGGAGAAGAATAAAATAAGTCATCGCGCTCAGGCGTTGCGGGCGTTATTATCCCAGATTTGACAACTTTCGAAAAGTTGTCAAATCGAAAATCGACAACCAGATTTGACAACTTTCGAAAAGTTGTCAAATCGAAAACCAAATCTAAATCAAATCTAAATTATTATGTCTATTTCTACACAACGTGGTGATAATGGCTATACCAGTTTAATAGGTGGCGAGCGGATGGCTAAAAGTCATTTGCGCTTAGAGGTTTTGGGCTGCTTGGATGAGTTTAATGCGGCTTTGGGATTGGCCCGGGGTTTGAGTCAAGATGTTGAGGTGGGTCAATGGCTGAAAACGATTCAACAGAAATTGTTTGCTATTGGTACGGTCTTGGCTACTCCTTCAATTACTCAATCGATGCCGGTCGCGATTACTGCTGATAATGTGGCTCAATTGACGGCTCAAGTTCATCATTTAGAAGCTACCGAGGGTATCTTATTGAATTGGTCAATTCCAGGCGACTTGCCGGCCACCGCGGCCATTGATTTAGCCCGTACTGCTTGTCGTCGATTGGAGCGTTGGAGTGTGCGATTACAGGAGACCGGGGAACCGCTGGAGGAGAATTTATTGCCTTATCTGAATCGTTTGTCGGATTGGTTGTGGTTAATAGGGCGTTGGGTTGAATTAAAGGTAGCGGAATAAATTCCGGACTCCAATACCTCTGGTAGGGGATAAATATGTTTACGAATAATCATCAAAATTTGGCGGATTATACACCAGCTATGCAGCAATATCTCAGTTTAAAAGCCGAGTATCCGGAGATGTTGCTGTTTTATCGGATGGGTGATTTTTATGAGTTATTTTTTGCGGATGCGGAAAGGGCGGCTCGGTTGTTGGATATTACTTTGACTTCTCGTAGTAAAAGTGCTAATGGGCAAACTATTCCTATGGCGGGAATCCCGTATCATGCTATCGAAACTTATTTGGCTAAGTTGGTACGACAAGGTGAATCGGCGGTGATTTGTGAACAAATCGGTGATCCGGCGACCAGTAAAGGCTTGGTGGAGCGAAAGGTGACGCGAATAATTACGCCTGGGACTTTGACTGATGAGGCATTATTGGAGGAGCGTCAAGATAATTTGTTGGCCGCGGTCCAGGCCGATGAGTTAAATATTGGGATTGCTACGTTAGATTTATCTAGTGGTCGTTTGGCGGTGCTGGAGGTCCAAGGGATTGGGGCTATGATGAGTGAATTTGAGCGGTTGCGGCCGGCGGAGTTGTTAATCAGTGAAGATTTGCATTTACTTAATTTGCCTAAAGTGCCGTTGCGGAAACAAGCCAGTTGGTACTTTGAGTTAGCGACGGCTCGTCGGTTATTAACTCAACAATTGGGGACTCGTGATTTAGCTGGTTTTGGTTGTGAGCATCTTACGGTGGCGATTGCGGCGGCGGGGGCTTTATTGCAGTATGCCCGCGAGACTCAAAAAACGGCGTTACCACATATTTCTGGGATACATTGGGAACGTCCGGAAGAGAGTATTTTGATGGATGTGGCAACGCGGCGCAATTTGGAATTAGATAGCCGATTAATTGGAAAGCGTGAGCATACTTTAGTCAGTGTGCTGGACCAATGTGCTACCCCGATGGGAGGACGATTATTGCGGCGGTGGTTGCATCGGCCGTTAAGAGATATGACGGTGCTTCAGGCGCGTCAGCAAAGCATTGGGGCGATTTTAGAGAGTCAAGTTCGAGAACCATTGTATGAACAATTGCGTAGTATCGGTGATGTAGAGCGCATTTTAGCACGAGTGGCGTTGAAGACCGCGCGGCCTAGGGATTTGACGCAGTTGCGCACGGCTTTAAGGTTATTACCGGAGTTACAAATTTTATTAAGTGGTATCAAGCATCCTCATTTACAGACGGTAATGCAAACCATTGGTCAGTTTCCTCAATTACATGAGTTACTTAATCGTGCCATTATTGAGCGGCCGCCGTTGCTGATTCGTGAGGGTGGAGTCATTGCGGCCGGTTATGATGCGGAATTGGATGAGTTGCAAGGATTAAGTGAAAATGCGGGGCAATTTTTAATTAAGTTAGAAATACAAGAGCGGGAGCGCACGGGTATTTCCAATTTGAAAGTGGGGTACAATCGAGTACATGGTTATTATATTGAAATCAATCGTACCCAGAGTAATAAAGTACCCGCTAATTATACGCGGCGACAAACGTTGAAGGCGACTGAGCGGTATATTACTGAGGAGTTGAAGACGTTTGAAGATAAAGTGTTAAGTGCTAGGGAGCGGGCGTTAACGCGGGAAAAATATTTGTATGAGCAATTATTAGAACAGATTCAAAGTTATTTAAAAGAGTTACAAGATTGTAGTGTGGGATTAGCGGAGTTGGATGTACTGAATAATTTTGCCGAGCGGGCGGATACTTTAAAGTATTATCCGCCACAGTTTAGCAAAACTGCCGGGATTGAAATTATCGAGGGGCGACATCCGGTCGTGGAGGCGGTGCAAGAATCTTTATTTACGCCGAATAATTTAAACTTGAATAGCTCGCGACGAATGTTGTTAGTGACGGGGGCGAATATGTCAGGGAAGTCGGTGTATATGCGACAAACCGCGTTAATTGTGCTGTTGGCGCATATTGGTAGTTGGGTGCCGGCGCAATCAGCGGTGATTGGGCCGATTGATGGCATTTTTACTCGTATTGGTGCGAGTGATGATTTGGCGGGAGGACGTTCGACTTTTATGGTGGAAATGACGGAAACGGCCAATATTTTACATAATGCGACTCAACATAGTTTAGTTTTGATGGATGAAATTGGGCGTGGGACGAGTACCTTTGATGGGTTATCGCTGGCTTGGGCGACGGCCGAATATTTATCGGAAAAAATTGGTGCCTATACTTTATTTGCTACTCATTATTTTGAATTGACTCGATTACCTGAAATTTGTCATAATGTGGCTAACATACATTTAGATGCCGTAGAGCAAGGGGATAAATTAATTTTTATGTATACCATTAAAGAGGGTCCTGCTAATCAAAGCTATGGGTTACAAGTGGCATTGTTAGCGGGGGTACCTAAAGTGGTGGTAAATCGGGCCCGGGTGCATTTGAAACAATTGGAAGAGCAAAAAATTCAATTGATTTCGCCACCAATTCAAATGAAATTGCCCCAACCACCCCTGGTTTCTGGGTGGTCACCGGTAGTAGAGAAGTTAAACCAAGTGAATCCAGAAGAGTTAACGCCACGGCAAGCGTTAGAGTTGGTTTATCAATTGAAAGCGTTGGTTTGAAAAGAGGTTTCGAGAAATTTATATTGAAACGCTTTTTAGTATTGACATCACTTAAATTATAGACTAATGTATTACAAATATCTTATAATGTGATGTTAATTTGACTCACAGGCGTTTTGTTGATTCTAATTATATTTTGAATAGACTGATTTTATTGATAATTTTTAGTGTTTTCGCAAAATGTGCTTTGTTTTGACTGACCAATTAAATTTTGTGATTCTATAAAATAAATATTCTCAAGTAATATTTATGGTTAATTGAACGAATACTTTACCTTAATACTAAGGAGTAATAAATGCGTTATATAATACTAAGCGTTGGGTTATTGGCAACCCTGTCGACACCAATAATGATGGTTGGGCTATTCACCGCGCTGCCATTGCCAGTCATGGCTCAAGATAAAGCAGACCAAGGAGATACCCCAGCTACGGCGGAAAAAGCCAGCGTGACCAGTAAGAAGGTGGGCAGTTTATCTGGGGTTAAGGATGTAGATTTTTTTAAAATAGAAATACGAAAGGACCGCGAGAATCCAGCGCATGATACCAGTGGCTATGTGATGTTAAATTTTAGCCAGGAAGCGCCTCCTGGGAGTAATCCTGACTCTGGTTGGCGAATTGATTTTTATCATGGCGATAATTTGGGTGATAGTTTATATTCGGTGAATTGGCCTGAAACTACGTTGACGACCAAATTGGAGATGGGTC
The DNA here is from genome assembly GCA_022729575.1 of Thiomargarita sp. GTDB lineage: Bacteria > Pseudomonadota > Gammaproteobacteria > Beggiatoales > Beggiatoaceae > JAABRD01. Next base: position 31,052 of record DZAL01000041.1, on the reverse strand, counting down.
TGACGGTGGGCATCTATTATTACAAAATTTCTTCTCTGGGTAAAGAAGTGTTTCCTGCGGTGGAATATACTATTAAGCCAACTTGGGAAGAGGGTGCCTATTTTGAGAAGTCGCCTAATGAAACTCCTGATAACGCCACTCCATTGGTGCCCAATCAAGACTATGCGGGTAATTTATCGTCACTGAGTGATGTTGATTACTATCGTTTTGCCTTAGAGCAGGCTGATACTGTGACTATCAGTTTGAGTCAAAGCAGTCCAGGGAGCGATACTACCAGTGGGTGGTCGTATGGGCTATTGAATCAATTGGACCAAGCAGTCAAGATGCTCTCTACGGAGCAAACTCGTATAATACAAGCGAATCTTACGCCGGGGGTATATTATGTTCGAATTGAATCATTTTCCTTAGATTCTCAACTATGCGAGGTGCCTACTGAAACTACGAGTACCACGGATTCGACTGCAACTAAAGCCGATTCAGTGAAGAAAGCGCCGATTGGCCGACGTTATCAGCTACGAGTAAGTTCCGCCAATGCGTCAGTATCACCAGCAGATTGTGCGCCAGAGGTGGTTTATGGGCAAAATCCGGTCACTTTAAACTGGGTCTCCTTCCCCACCACTTGTGATTTACCGGCTAATTGGCATTCTACTACTACTCCACCGGATGGCTTCCAAGAATGTCCAGTGTGCCCAGTATGTCCCCCGATTCCTCGTGCCAGTTATATTTTTAAATCGACTCAAGATGGTTTGTTAGATATTCCGGTAGTGGATTTGAAAGATGAGGCTGGTAGCGTGTTAGGGACTTACTCAGCCCAATTGCAACAACAGCCGGAGAAAGATCCGGCACAATTTCAACTGGTCGGGGCTTCTTCTTTGGTTGAGGAGGTGGCACCTGCGACTGACGTGGTTCCACCGCTTACCACTGACGGGACCGGGACCCCACCGTAGATGATTTGAGATTTGACAACTTTCGAAAAGTTGTCAAATCTGGTACGGTTTAAGATTTGACAACTTTCGAAAAGTTGTCAAATCTGGTTACGGTTTAAGATTTGACAACTTTCGAAAAGTTGTCAAATCTGGTACGGTTTAAGATTTGACAACTTTCGAAAAGTTGTCAAATCTGGTACGGTTTAAGATTTGACAACTTTCGAAAAGTTGTCAAATCTGGTACGGTTTAAGATTTGACAACTTTCGAAAAGTTGTCAAATCTAAAGTTTTTGACCGATACGATTGTCATTAGCAACCGTAGCAGTCGAAATGGCAAACGGATGCTGTTATTTTTTATTATCAATATCCGTGAGCAAACAATGATATTCTTGCTAGTTATGGAGAAATAAAGGTTTGACCAGTTTCGAACCGTTGTCAAATCTGATAAATCAATTTTTGAAAGAAGAAACAGGAGAAATTAGATGGTTCAATCAGAGACTTATAATTATAAAGTCATCAAGCAGTTTGCTATTATGACCGTGATTTGGGGCATAGTAGGCATGACCGTAGGCGTGTATATTGCGGCTGAATTAGCTTGGCCCTGGCTTAATTTTGATATACCCTACATCACTTTTAGTCGACTGCGAGCATTACATACCAACGCGGTAATTTTCGCTTTCAGTGGTTGCGCATTATTTGCTACTTCTTATTATGTGGTGCAACGTACCTGTCATACCAAACTATTTTCAAATGGCCTCGCCGCCTTTACTTTTTGGGGTTGGCAATTAGTCATTTTATCAGCGGCCATTACCTTACCACTGGGGATTACTCAGGCTAAAGAATATGCCGAGTTGGAGTGGCCCATTGACCTATTGATTACTCTAGTCTGGGTCAGCTATGCCATCGTATTTTTCGGTACGATTGCTCGGCGCAAGACTCCTCATATTTATGTGGCCAACTGGTTTTATGGTGCGTTTATTATCACCATTGCCATGTTGCATATTTTTAACAATCTAGCGATTCCAGTCTCATTAACCAAGTCTTACTCAGCTTATGCGGGAGTACAAGATGCAATGGTACAATGGTGGTATGGACATAATGCGGTCGGCTTCTTTTTAACTGCGGGCTTTTTAGGAATGATGTATTATTTTGTTCCCAAACAAACTCAACGGCCGGTTTATTCTTATCGTCTCTCTATCGTCCACTTTTGGGCTTTGATGTTCACCTATATTTGGGCTGGTCCTCACCATTTGCATTACACCGCTTTACCAGAATGGACGCAATCATTAGGCATGGCCATGTCGTTAATTCTATTAGCGCCGTCTTGGGGTGGTATGATTAACGGTATTATGACCTTGTCTGGGGCTTGGGAAAAATTACGGAGTGACCCCATTTTACGGTTCTTGATTGTCTCCATTTCTTTCTATGGGATGTCAACTTTTGAGGGGCCGATGATGGCAATTAAAACCGTCAATTCTTTGTCTCACTACACCGATTGGACCATTGGTCATGTTCACTCCGGCGCTTTAGGATGGGTGGCGATGATTTCTATCGGTAGCCTGTACTATCTCATTCCACGTTTATTTGGTCGTGAATTATATAGCCTCAAATTGGTTGAAGTTCACTTCTGGGCTGCCACCATTGGGGTCGTGCTCTATATTTCAGCGATGTGGGTTTCTGGTATCATGCAAGGATTAATGTGGCGAGCTTTCAATGCTGATGGCACGTTAACTTATAGCTTTGTGGAATCAGTACAACCAATGCACCCCTACTATGTCACTCGTTTTCTGGGAGGAGTCCTGTTCTTGTCTGGCATGTTAGTAATGGCCTATAATGTCTGGAAAACGGTTACGAATACTCGGACGATGGCGGTCGCGGACCAGATTCCAATTCCGGCACTGGCACACTAAAGGAGAATTCAGATGTCGACTCAGCAAGCTACTGGACATGAAAAAGTTGAAACCAACTTAGGTTTCATGATTATACTTACCATCATCATAGTCAGCATTGGCGGTATCGCCCAAATTGTGCCGCTATTTTTTATGAAATCGACCACGGAACCTGTGGCCGGCTTAAAGCCTTATCCGGCTCTACAATTGGCCGGTCGTGACGTTTACGTGCGGGAAGGTTGCTATCTATGCCATTCTCAGATGGTCAGACCGTTTCGGGCGGAAACCGAGCGTTATGGCCATTACTCGGTGGCGGGTGAATTTGTCTATGACCGTCCGTTTCAATGGGGGTCTAAGCGCACCGGGCCTGATTTACACCGGGTAGGTGGACGCTATAGTGATGCCTGGCATCATACTCACCTGATGGAACCACGGTCAGTGGTGCCAGAATCAGTGATGCCTGGTTATCCTTGGTTGGCGGAGCAATTGGTTGACGGTGACTTAGTGCAACATAAAATGCAAGTCCTCAAGGATTGGTATGGTCATCCTTACACGGCAGAAGACTTGGCCAATGCCAAAACCGCCGTGGCCGGCAAAACTGAAATAGAAGCAATGATTGCCTATCTGCAAGGTTTGGGACTGGCAGTGAAGACAGTGAGGTAGCCCCATGGAATTTTTAGTTTTATTTCAATCCATCTGGACCGTAGTGGTGATGATTGTCTTCCTCAGTATAATGTGGTGGGCTTATAGTAGCAAACGGCAACCAGAATTTGAGGAAGCCGCTCGCCTCCCCCTAGAGGATGATGATTCAGTGGCCGCCATGACTAAGGAGAAGATACATCATGTTTGACAATACTTTGTTTTTCAGCCCGTTTTGGAGCGTATTAATTATCTTTTGTACCGTTGGTGGAATTATCGGTATATTTTGGCTCATTGGTTGGATGTCGAAAGGTCATTCTAAGGCCGAGCTTTCTGCTAATGAAACGGTAGCAACGATGGGGCATGTTTGGGATGAGACTTTAGAAGAATATAGCAATCCGTTACCACGTTGGTGGTTGGGAATGTTTTATGTGACCCTCTTCTGGGCGATCATTTATCTCATTCTGTACCCTGGCTTAGGTGCGTTTACTGGCTTCTTGAAATGGTCCCAAGTGGGTCAATATGAACAGGAAATGAAAGAAGCTGAAGTTAAATACGGTCCCATTTATGAGCAATTCCAAGCGGAGTCGATTGAAAAATTAGCTCAAACTGAGGATGCGCTCAAAATTGGTCACCGCTTATATATGACTTATTGCACGGCTTGTCATGGTTCCGATGCCAGAGGTGTGGCCAGTCAAGGCTTTCCTAACTTGCGAGATGATGAATGGCTGTGGGGCGGGAAACCAGAGGAAATCGAAGCGACTATTATGAATGGTCGTAATCCTGCCGAAGCACCGCCGGTGATGATCGCTTGGAAAGATGTGATTGGTGGTGACGAAGGGGTTAAAAATGTGGCCCAATATGTCATTAGTTTGAATCCAAAACGGGTCAGTGAAGTGGCTCCTGCGGCGGCGGAAAAGGGTCAGGCCACTTTTGCTACTTGTGCGGGTTGTCATGGTCCAGATGGTAAAGGTATGCAACCTTTAGGCGCCCCAAATTTGACTGATGATATATGGTTATATGGGGGAAGTAAGGAGCAAATTGAGACTAGCGTGGCGGCTGGTCGTAAAGGGACGATGCCGGCACATGGTGAATTTTTAGGTGCCGCTAAAGTTCATTTGTTAGCTGCTTATGTTTATAGTTTGTCGCATTCCGGAGGAAATAAACCGGTACCTGCTACTCCTGCGCAACCATAAACTTTAAACTTTGATTTTTCTCGTTCCCACCACGCTCCGCGTGGAGTCCAAGACATGTCTTGGACTCCACGCGCTTACCAAATCCTACTGCATTAACTCCTGAAAGCGTGTTTCTAATTGCTCTTTATGCACCATCTCCTCATGTGCCAGATAGAAGAACAAATCCTGAATCGGACCCACCGGCGTTTCGGTCGCTAAAGTGGAGTATTGCTCCATAGCAGCTTGCTCTCGTCCAATCGCGTAAGACAAAATTGCTTTATCATCGGCAAATTCATTGAGTGTCGGTAACTGCTTTAAATAACCGTTAAACCGTTGATTACTGGCCGGGGTTTTCACTAAAACGGCAGTATTGGCCAAAGTCAGCGGATGTTTAATCAAACCTTGAAATAACTCGTAATGGTTTTGCTCTTCCGCCGCCAACTCTTGAACCAACTGTTGCAAACGAAGAGCTACTTTGTGTTGTAAGGAGCGATAAAAGGTAAATGCAGTTTGTTCAAATGAACTGGCCGCTTTTAATATATCGCCGATACTGATTTTACTTTTAAGTTCTAAGTAACTGTCACCTTCTTGTATAGATTTAGTTTTAATCTTCATGGTCGTTATTCTCATTTGAAGTTGGAGTCCGGAATTTATTCCGTTATTCACGCTCTACGCACCAATCTAAATACTCTGTCACCCCTTCCTCGACGGTCCGAAATGGTTGCTCATACCCAATTTCTCGTAACGCACTAATATCCGCTTGTGTAAAACTTTGATACTTTCCACGCAAATGGTCGGGAAAGGGTACGTATTTGATTTTACCACGTTGATGCCACGCCAGCACGGCTTTTGCGACCTCGTTAAAACTTTGACTGCGGCCGGTGCCAACATTGAAAATGCCAGATTTTTTAGGGTGCTCTAAAAACCATAAATTGACTGCTACTGCATCCCCTACATAAATAAAATCCCGGCGCTGCTCGCCATTGGCATAACTGTCACATCCTTCAAATAACTTGACTTCTCCTTCGCTCAAAACTTGTTGGTTAAAATGATAAGCGACACTGGCCATGGTCCCTTTATGTGATTCACGGGGCCCATAAACATTGAAATAACGTAACCCCACAATTTGGGAAGTGGCGGTAAGCAAACGGTGGCGCACGTATTGGTCAAATAAAAATTTGGAGTAGCCATACACATTCAATGGCGCTTCATAGCAACGGTCTTCCCGAAAAATTTTTCCTCCTCCATACACGGCGGCACTGGAAGCGTAAATAAAAGGAATTTGACGAGATAGACAAAACTGGAACATGGTTTTGGAATATTCGTAATTGTTTTGCATCATGTAGTGACCATCCCAGTGCGTGGTACTAGAGCAAGCACCTTGATGAAAAACGGCTGCTATTGATGGCGTAAAATATTCTCGTTTTATGAGTTTTTCTAAAAAGGTGTGTTTATCATAATAGTCTAAAATATCACAGTCAACGAGATTTTGGAATTTATGACCATTGGCTAGATTGTCCACCACTAGAATATTTTTGTGGCCCTGTTGATTTAAGGCTTTCACCAGGTTGCTACCAATAAAACCGGCTCCACCGGTAACGATAATCATATTTTTTTAGTTCTCCTATGCTATAAGATTTGACCAGATTTGACTAGATTTGACCAGATTTGACCAGATT
>DZAL01000041.1:17068-24644 GCA_022729575.1 Thiomargarita sp. | reverse complement strand
TGACAACTTTTCGAAAGTTGTCAAATCTAAACTCCGACCAGATTTGACAACTTTTCGAAAGTTGTCAAATCTAAACTCCGACCAGATTTGACAACTTTTAAAAAGTTGTCAAATCTTTCTGTAACTTGGCCAACATCTGAGTAGTGGAATATCCTTCGACAAAATCCAATACTAACACTTGTCCACCATTGGCTAACACACTTTGACTTCCCGCAATTTGTGAAATTCGATAATCTCCTCCTTTAACCAAAATATCAGGTAAGATTTGACTAATCAAACGTTCCGGGGTATCTTCGGTAAACGAGATAACCCAATCTACACAACTTAACGCGCTCAAGACCGCCAAACGTTGTGCTAAGGGATTAAGCGGACGATTTGAACCTTTTAAACGACGCACCGAGTCATCGTCATTGACTGCCACAATTAAACGGTCGCCTAGTTGACGAGCTTGGGTTAAATAGTGAATATGACCGGCATGAAGGAGGTCAAAACAACCATTAGTCATGACAATCTTTTCCCCAGCAGCTTGGGCGGCTCGTACTAAATCTGGTAACGTTTGGGCACCATAAATGCCACCTTCATTGAGTTTCGGCAATGCCAATTCGAGTTCAAGTTCTTTGGCGGTCACCGTCGCGGCCCCCAATTTGGCTACTACTAATCCTGCGGCCAAATTAGCTAAAGCCGTGGCCTGGCTTAATTCTTGACCTGCGGCTAAGGCGGCTGCTAAGACCGCTATTACTGTATCACCAGCTCCGGTCACATCAAATACTTCACGCGCCTGGGCCGGCAAGTGTAAAGCTGGTTGGCCGCTACGTAATAAAGTCATCCCGTCTTGGCTACGAGTGATTAATAAAGCATCTAATTCTAAACTATGACGTAGCGTTTCTCCTCTTTCGACTAAAATTGCTTCCGTAGTACATTTACCTACTACGGCTTCAAATTCGGCTAAATTCGGCGTAATCAGAGTAGCACCGCGATATTTAGAAAAATCTTGACCTTTGGGGTCCACTAAGACGGGTTTATTGACCGCCCGCGCCGCTTGAATTATAATAGAGACTTCGGTTAACGTGCCTTTGCCATAGTCTGATAAGACAACCACGGTGGCCTGGTCAAGATGAGGACGTAGGTGAGTATACAGTATTTGTGGATTTAAGTTTATCTCATCTTCAAAATCTAGTCGAATTAATTGTTGGTGCCGGCTAAGTATCCGTAATTTAGTGATAGTATGGACCTGCGCTAATTGAATAAAATCACAACGCACTTTAGCATTTTCGAGCAAAGTTAATAAATTATTAGCGGCTTCATCTTGACCGGTCACCCCCACTAACGTAGCTTGACTGCCTAAGGCGGTGATATTCCAGGCGACATTGCCTGCACCACCGGGTCGCTCTTCTCGATGTTTAACATGCACTATGGGTACAGGTGCTTCCGGGGAAATTCGTGAAGTGAGGCCGGACCAATAGCGGTCTAACATGACATCACCAATAATCAAGACCTGAGCCTGTTCAAAGGGGGGAAGAGTAAGATTCATTGAGAGTATTATCTAAATTAAAATTGTCAGAATTAGAGAAAGGTTGACATTATACACGAAAAATTATATTTTTGGCAATGGCAAAATCATGTTATTATTACATGAGGTTGGAGTACGGAATTTACTCCGTGGTCGGCGTGATTTGACAACTTTAAAAAAATGGTCAAATTTTCAAGATTAAATGAGGATTTTTATTATGAAAAACATCATGTTAGCTTTATTATTATTATGGAGTTACCCATTACTAGCCATCGACGAGTTACCCCCGCCGTTTACCGCAAAGTATAAATTGTATGCCAAAGGGATTCCAATTGGTGAAGGCTCTCGCTCGCTGTCCCGGGAGGGGGATAAATTTATCTTTCGTGGTGAAACTCACACCACAGGTATGTTGGCATTATTTAGAGATGATAAGATTCAGGAGAAAAGTATTTTTACCGTCAATCAGGGTCATGTGCAGCCGTTGGAGTATACTTACGACCATGAGGGTTCGAAAAAACAGAAGCATCTGGCGATTTCTTTTGATTGGCAAAATAACGTGGCCAAAAATTCCGCCGATCAACCTTGGGAAGTGCCTTTGACGGAAGGAATTTTAGATAATCAGGTCTATTTGATTGCGGTGATGCAAGAGTTACAACAAGGAAAACGGCAGTTGTCTTACCAAGTAGCCGATGATGGTAAAATTAAGACGTATATTCCGACTTATCTGGGTGAGGAGAAAATAAAAACCGGCGTGGGGGAGTTGGCCACTTTAAAATATGAGCATGAATCGGCGAATAAAAAGCGTAAGACCACTTTGTGGTGTGCGCCGCTCTTGCATTATTTACCCGTGCAGATAGAGCATTTGGAAAAAGGAGATACCGTGCGGATGACTTTGCAACAGGTGGAGGGGTTGTAACAATTTGGAGTCCAAAACATGTTTTGGACTCCATCCCCCTAACTTCTCATTCACTTTAGTCTTTTTCAATATGCAATCCACTACTCATCAATTCAAGACCAAAGCGGTTGCCGCGCTTAACAATGAACAATTACAACGCGCTTTGAAACGTACCAAAGGTCATTTTATTGACAAACGGCGGGCCGCAGTTGACGCTTTGCCAGAATTTGATAGTTTGCGTCAACGCGCCAAGGAAATTAAAGAACATACTTTAGCTCATTTAGACTTTTATTTAGAACGTTTTGAAACACAAGTACAGGCTCAGGGCGGGCAAGTTCATTGGGCCCAAACTCCTCAGCAAGCACGAGCACAAATTTTACAGATTTGTCAAGCGGCTCAAGCTAAACGAGTGACTAAAGGCAAGTCCATGGTGAGCGAAGAAATTAACCTCAATTCGGCTTTAGAAGCCGCTGGCATCGAGGTGACGGAAACCGATTTAGGGGAATATATCATTCAATTGGCCAAGGAGCCGCCCAGTCATATTATTGCTCCTGCGGTGCATAAAAGTCGTGATGAGGTCGCGGATTTATTTTTGGCGCACCATCAGCAATATGGCTTGACCCAACGGTTATCGGAAATTCCACAATTAGTCAATGAAGCCCGTCAAGTATTAAGAGCAAAGTTTTTGACCGCCGATGTGGGTATCACCGGGGCCAATTTTTTAATTGCCGAAACCGGTAGCACTGTGATCGTCACCAATGAAGGTAATGGCGATTTGACTAATACTTTACCGCGAGTTCATATTGTGGTCGCTGGTATCGAAAAAATGGTGCCCACTTTGGAAGAGGTGACCACTTTATTACGTATTTTGGCACGGAGTGCCACGGGTCAAGAAATCACTTCTTATACTACCTTTTCGACTGGGAAGAAACGGCCTGATGATTTAGATGGACCGCAAGAATTTCATGTGGTCCTCATCGACAATGGACGCTCGACCTGGTTAGGGAATGAATTTCACGAGATGCTACGCTGTATTCGTTGCGGTGCTTGTATGAATCATTGCCCGGTGTATAGTAGCATTGGCGGACATGCTTATGGCTGGGTCTATCCGGGACCGATGGGGTCAGTGCTTACGCCGCTCTTATTGGGATTGAGCACGACGCGAGATTTACCCAATGCCTCTACGCTTTGTGGACGTTGCGAAGCGGTTTGTCCGTTACTGATTCCCTTGCCCAAACTATTACGTTATCTTCGGATTAAAGAATATCGTGCTCACTTAATGCCGGCGAAGACTCGTTTCCTATTATCCATCTGGGCTTTTTATGCCAAACATCCACGTTTATACCACTTCTTTGCTTCACGCAAAATGCGTTGGTTGGCGCACTGGGGACGTAAAAGAGGAGCGTTTCGTTATCTACCGTTTGCTGGCAATTGGACCGCCACTCGTGATCTGCCGGCACCTCAAGGCGAAACTTTTATTTCACAATGGCAGCAACGACAGGAGCACCCATGATGTCGACCCGTGACTTGATTTTTACGCAAATTCGTCAATCGCTCAAACGTCCTGAATTGGATGAGAATGCTAGACAACAATTAGAATCTCGAATAGCTTCTCCGCCAGTATTTGAACGACCTGCCGTGGGAGCCGATTTGACGACTAAGTTCTTTTATCAATTAGAGAAAGTGGTGGGTACTCACGATACAATTTCGACTTTAACGGACCTGCCGTTTGCCATTTTAGAGTTTTTACAACAGCATCAGTTACCCAAAGAGTTAGTGGTTGATAGATCGTTTCAGCCACTCTCCTGGCCTCCACGATTGTCGATAAATTATCGCGCGGCGCAAGCCAATGATGTTACCAGTATTACTCAGGCCTTTGCGGGGATAGCGGAAACTGGCAGTGTGGTTTTAATTTCTAGTCCTGCCAGTCCGACCACGCTAAATTTTTTGCCCGAAAATCATCTTGTGGTATTAAAACAAGTTGACTTGGTGGCGCATATTGAAGAGGTATGGAAAAAATTGCGCTTACAAGCGATGCCGCGCACCGTTAATTTCATTACGGGTCCCTCACGGACTGCGGATATTGAACAAACGATTCAACTAGGTGCGCATGGACCACGACGATTACATCTGATTTTAGTTAAAAAATGAGAACCTTGGACGTGAATAACGGAATAAATTCCGGACTCCAACTTCAAATTTGCTTGTTCCCACGCCGAGCGTCACTGCCATTAAGTTAAGCTGGCCAAAGAAACCTTGAAGGTCTAAAACCAGACCTTCAAGGTTAAAACCTGACCGGGGGATTCCTTAACTTAATGGCATTGACGCCGAGCGTGGGAACAAGCAATTCCGGACTCCAACTTAATAACGGAATAAATTCCGGACTCCAACTTCAAATTTCGTGCTCCGCGGCTTCAGTTAGTATATAAGCCGGGGCGGCCCGGGATTTTAAATCGGCAACCATACGTTGTACTTCTCGCTCCGTCACGTAACCGCCATGGATTCGTACCGGTACCCCGGTACCCGCGGTCAAATATAACATATCTCCTTGACCCAATAAATTTTCTGCACCCATTTGACCCAAGATAGTACGCGATTCAGTTTTGCTGTTAACTTGAAATGCGATACGACTGGAAATATGGGATTTGAAGAGTCCCGTAATCACATTGACTGAAGGATATTGGGTGGCCAAAATTAAATGAATACCGGCGGCTCGACCTTTTTGCGCGATTTTAGTTATCGCATCTTCCATGCTCACTCCCAATGGACTTTTTATAAGTTCAGCAATTTCATGAATCACCACCACGACGTAAAATAACGGTTGGTTTTTCTGCTCCTCGGTCGAGTTAGACTCTTCTAATTTGGCCATAGTTTGATTATAATTTTCCAGATTTCGTATCCCTAAACTAGCCATTACCCGATAACGACGTTCCATTTCACTCACACACCATTGCAAAGCTCTAGGGGCTTCATCGATGGCACTGATTAAAGGGGTTAACAAATGAGGCAAATGAGCATAAACCGCAAGTTCATGGTTAACATTGTCTATCAACAACAGTCGTAACGTGCTGGGTGTGGCTTTAAAGAGCAAACTCAATAAGTACGTGTGAATGGCCAACGTTTTCTCTTCCGGTGAACTACCGGCTATTAACAAATGAGGAATCCGCGTTAAATCGACCACGACGACTTGTCCGTTCAAATTTTGTCCCAAGGCTAATGGTAACTGTGAGGTACCTTGTTGATATTCTTGGTGATTTAGGAGTTCACTTAAATAGATAATTTGTCGTTTTACATTGGGTGCTTCGATATTTAAAATACCCGGATGAGTTTCTACGGTCCAGACTTTATCCACATTTAGCACTTGGGCCAGGGAGGTGTTTAACTCCTCTAAGTGGTTGGCGTTGATGGCAGTAATGGTCTGAATTTCAAAGCCTGTCAGCACCGGGCCAGGATGGACTGTATTCACTTCTATTTCTACATTAAGCGATTGAAATCCTCGTGTGATCCATTCCGATAACTCTTCTACCGTCGGTTGCTCTTTGGCGGGGATAATCGGATTAAATAAACTTAACTCTGGCAATAATGACTCGGTCTGATTAAACAATGTATTCTTGGTTGGCCAGGGGTCGATTTTCGAGGGGACTTCATTGCTCTCTGGCAATAGACTAGGGGTCAATGAGTCAGGCTCAGAAAATGATTGAATCGGTGTAAACACCGTCTCTTCTTGGTTTTTCAATAAAATATCTCGGTTATCGATTTTACCGTCGTCATAATCGTCGTCATGGTCGTCCTCGTCGTCATAATCGTATTGTTCACGTTCTCTACGCCATTCGGCACGACGTTCTTGCCAGCGCCGATAGGCGGATTTTCCCCATAGTCGCAGTTTTCTGAACATGGTTTTGAAGAACTCTCTAGTTAGGGATAACCAACGTCTTAGTAGTCGCATAAACCAAGGCAAAAAGTGGCGACTGGCATATTTTTTTAAGACGGGTAGCCACTGAAGGGTGTGATAACCGAGGGTGTCCATTAATTTCAACCAGGACAGCCCGGTTAACAGAGTGACACCGGTGAAAAACATGGCGACGAAGATTAAAGTGGCACCTAATGGATTGACGATTCCGACTAACCAATGACCGACCCAGGTACCTAAGAGGCCGCCAGCATGACTGGGGAGTAACACACTTTCGGCGGAAAAGTGAACGATGGCGAGTCCACAGCCGGCTACTAGGGTTAGCACAAAGCCAATGCCAGGAACAATGAGTGCTTGTGGCTCGGCAATTATATCGTGGTGTTTGCCTTTGTAAATGAGCCAGCCGACATAGCCTACCATGAGCGGAAATAAGTAGGCAAAATAGCCAAACCATAAGAAAAAGAGGTCGGCAAAGATGGCCCCGGCGACTCCTCCTTTATTTCTTACTTCCACTTGTTCGCCGCGTCCCCAGCCAGGGTCTCCGGGGTAGTAGGTGAGTAGGGAGATAAACAGGTATAAGCCTATAAAACAAAAGAAAATTAAAATTAATTCGCGTAGTCCGTGTCCGATGAGTTGTTGTTTAGGCGTATTAGTTTTACGATTGTTACGACGAGCTTGTTGAGTCACGCTAATTCCTCTTTCAATAGATTACGAAAAGATTTGACAACTGGTTGAAAGTTGTCAAATCTAATATTAACTGGCTAGTTTTTCCGCTCGTTTTCGTGCGTCTATGGCACATTGGGCATCGCCCATGCCTTCGCAGGCCCAGACAATAATCATCCAGTTTCTTACTCGTAGCCATTTGTCTTCTACGGCCAGCGCGTTAGATTTGTCGGCGAGATTGGCGGCTCGTTTCCAGTCTTGTTGTTTTAGGCGTACTCCCGCTAAGTTGTGCCATAGTATGGGGTTACGGGGGTCAATTCGTATGGCTCGTTCCAAATTAGCCGCGGCTTGTTCATATTCTTGGGTTTCAAAATTGATTTTGGCTTCAGCTAATAAGGCTACTACCGCGGCTGAAGAGGAACCAGTTGGCAAATAATAAAGGCGGTCTGTGGGATTGTTGGCCGCGAGAGTTAACGGTGCGGTGAGTAGTAATCCCAATAGAAGTTCTCGCCATGAAAAGTGATTGTTCATAAAAGTGTTCTCTTGAAAGTTTTAGATTTGACAATTTTTCGAAAAGTGGTCAAATCTCTTTTCGAGT
>DZAL01000041.1:0-16968 GCA_022729575.1 Thiomargarita sp. | reverse complement strand
TTTAGATTTGACCACTTTTCGAAAGTGGTCAAATCTCTTTTCGAGTTTTAGATTTGACCACTTTTCGAAAGTGGTCAAATCTCTTTTCGAGTTTTAGATTTAACAACTTTTCGAAAGTTGTCAAATCTCTTTTCGAGTTTTAGATTTGACCACTTTTCGAAAGTTGCCAAATCTCTTTTCGAGTTTTAGATTTGACAACTTTTCGAAAGTGGTCAAATCTCTTTTCGAGTTTTAGATTTGACAACTTTTCGAAAGTGGTCAAATCTTTTAGAACCAGGAGCGGTCAGCGAGAGTGCTGACATGATCAATAATAAAAGGTAGGTTGATTTGTTGATTACCTATAGTCACCCAACGCCATTCTACTCGATTAGGTTTGGTGGAGGTGATGGCTTTGGGTTGTACGGCTTGGAGAAAATCTCCCCAAATAACCATCGCGCCATTGCCGCCGGTTAAGCCAATCGGTTTATTGTCATCTCTTCCAATCCAAGTCACGGTTACTAATTCACTACAAAAACCGGCAAACCAGCTATCACGCCAATCGTTAGTGGTCCCCGTTTTTCCTGCTAGTACCCAATCCTTGGGTAAGCGGTCTCCCACGGCATGACCTGTGCCTTTACGTACTACTTGTTGCATAGCGTAGTGCAGTAAATAAACCGGCGCGGGATCAACTTGTGATTCGATGGAGAGAGGATAACGTTGCAGCGGCTTCCCTTCATGGTTTAAGACTTCTCGAATCGCTCGCAGAGGGATCCGAAAACCGCTATTGGCTATGGTTTGGTACATTTGTGTCACTTCTAATGGTGTTAACTCAATACTACCTAGCAATAACGACGGATAACTTGAAATATCTCGCTCTATCCCTAAACGATGTAAGGTGTTTTTGATTTTATCCAATCCTAGTTGCATTCCTAATCGCACGGTGGCTAAATTGTAAGAATTCATCAGTGCTTGTATCAAGGGTAAGTTACCATGTGAACGAAAGTCGTAATTTTGTGGTTTCCAAATTTCTCCAGAGACTCGGTTTCGCCACTGATAGGGGCTGTCATCCAGAATAGTAGTTAGATTGTAACGACGACTGTTTTCCAAAGCGGTCAAATAGACGGCCACTTTGATTAGTGAGCCAATTTGGCGTTTGGCATCTAACGGTCGGTTAAAACCGGCGTAGCGTGAATCTTTACCATTCACCATGGCTAATACTTCTCCATTTTCCGTATTCGTAACCACCATCGCTCCTTGCAATTTACGGGCTTGACGATTACTTTTTTCTAGTTTTCTAATTCCCTCTATGAAACTTTTTTCCGCTTGTCGTTGGGTCACCAAATTAAGTGTAGTGAATACTTGCAAACCTTCGGAGCGCAAATCTTCTTCCTTATAATATTGACGCAGTTGCCGACGCACTAATTCCACAAAAGCTGGATAAGGAAATACGCTACTGGCAGTTTTTTCTGAAATTCCCAAGGGCGCTAGTTTAGCTACTTCGGATTCATTTTGCTTAATCATCCCTTGCTCTACCATTAAATCTAACACACGATCACGGCGAGTCACTGCTCGATCTGGATGTTGACGCGGATTATAGTAAGAAGCACCGCGAATTAAACTAACTAACAACGCTAATTCGGGTAATTTTAATTCTTCCAGTGGACGATCAAAATAAAACCATGATGCCATTCCCATCCCATGAATCGAGTGGTTACCATCTTGGCCGAGGAAAACTTCATTTAAATAGGCTTCCAAAATTTGTTGTTTGCTATAGTGCCACTCTAAGAGCAATGACATCATGGCCTCATTGAATTTACGTTCAAGTGTCTTTTCTGGAGTTAGGTAAAAGTTTTTGACTAACTGCTGGGTAATCGTGCTACCCCCTTGCACGACTTCGCCGGCTTTGAAATTTTCCATTGAAGCGCGGATAACTCCGCGAAAACTGACGCCATGATGTTGAAAGAAAGTGCGATCTTCCATGGCCACTAATGCTTTTACTAACAACGACGGCACCTCTTCATATTTTACCAACATACGGTCTTCTTGATGGACCGGGTAAATTTTCCCAATCAACTGAGGCTCTAAGCGTATTAAGGCTAAACTACGACGATTAGGTAGTAATTCTTGAACAGCTACCACATTATCATTGGCAAAACTAATTTGTATTAAGCGTGAAGGATCCATAGTATCCCAAAATTTAAAGGATCGAGTGATAATAGATACCTCGTTACCTTGTCGCCAATACTGACCTGGTTCGCTCAATTGCTCGTTTTTTTTATAACCAATGGCCCCTAATTCTTCCAACAGTGCGGTTTGTGGCAATCGTAGGCCAATATAAAGTTCTAATGGACTGGCATAGACTCGAGCGGGCAAGGCCCACCGCTTGCCTTCAAATTGTTCACGGACTCTAATATCTAACCAACTAATATAGGTGCCTATTGGAATCATAAATAAAATTAAAAATAACCATCGCCATTTAAATTTGAAATAGGCACCGTTACGGCGTGGTGTCGAAGATTTAGAGTTAGCTCTGCGGCTTTGACGTGGACTTTTAGGCAATTTTCTGGTCCTGGTTTGATTCATACGAGTTACTCAACTGTTAAATAAAAAATTAATACTTATATTACAAATAGTTAAGTTGTAAAGTTAAATAATATTTTCAATAATCAAATGTTGTTTGTTGATAATACACATAATAATAATTTAAGTAGAGGATGTTGTCAAAGGGAAGTATGATATTTTTTACAGTAGTTTGGAATCAGTGATTTTTGCTATTATAATTCTCTCGGCCTTAAAGTGACAGATTTTGGAGTAACTGGCTTCAATTTTTCACATTTTAGAGTGATAAATTTTAATTTACCGGATAAAAAATTGAAGTTTACCACTTTAGAATCTTGGTAAATTACCTTTTCTCGTTCCCACGCACGGCGTGGGAATACGGAATAAATTCCGGACTCCAACTGCGTCGAGCGCACGGGTTTTTGGAGTCCGGAATTTATTCCGTTAAAACCGTTTGCCGTCAAAGTAACTTTTTTCTCCCACGCTCGGCGTGGGAATACGGAATAAATTCCGGACTCCAACTGCGTCGTTTTTTAATCCTCATTCCTTGGATTTTTATAGTTTATAAAGAAAGATGATGAAAGTTATTTTAGCCCAACCTCGTGGCTTTTGTGCGGGAGTAGTTAGAGCCATAGAAACCGTAGAACGTGCCTTAATGCTATATCAACCACCTATTTATGTGCTTCATGAGATTGTACATAATCGCTATGTAGTTGATAATTTAAAACAACGCGGCGCCGTTTTTGTAGAAAATTTAGATGAAGTACCACCAGGAACTGTGTGCATTTTTAGTGCCCATGGCGTGGCCACGACGGTGGTCACCTACGCTCAAAATAGGCAATTACAGGTGATTGATGCCACCTGCCCCCTCGTCACTAAAGTGCATTTACAAGCCCAGCGTTATGCACAACAAGGATTTGAGATAATTATTATCGGTCATGCTAATCATCCTGAAGTAGAAGGGACAAGAGGTTGCGTTGAAGGATTAGTACATGTATTATGCTCTCGCCAAGAAGTGGAAAAATTGCAAGTACAAAATTCTGCACAATTGGCTTATGTGACTCAAACTACTCTCAGTATTGATGATACTCGTGAAGTCATTGAAGCATTAACCGAACGATTTCCACAAATTCAAGGGCCGGCTTTCAGTGATATTTGTTATGCTACGCAAAATCGCCAAAATGCGGTACGACAACTGGCTTCGCAAATTGAAATACTGATAGTGGTAGGGGCACATAATAGCTCTAATTCTAATCGATTACGTGAAGTCGGTAAACAAGCCGGGGTGATTGCTTATTTAATTGAAGATGCTCAAGATTTACAACTGGACTGGTTTATTGGCAAAACTACTATAGGAATTACCGCTGGTGCTTCTACACCGGAAATTTTAGTGGAAGGTGTTTTACAACGTTTACAAAGTTTTGGTGTGAGCCAGATTAAGACCATGGCGGGCAAAATAGAAACTACTACTTTTAGAATTCCAATCTGAAAAAGTTTTAGATTTGACAACTTTAGATTTGACAACTTTAGATTTGACAACTTTTCGAAAGTTGTCAAATCTTGACAACTTTAGATTTGACAAAATTTGACAACTTTTCGAAAGTTGTCAAATCTTGATAACTTTAGATTTGACAACTTTAGATTTGACAACTTTTCGAAAGTTGTCAAATCTTGATAACTTTAGATTTGACAACTTTTCGAAAGTTGTCAAATCTTCTTAAATCAAGGCGTTGGAAAATTTGGTCGTATCACTAAGTATAAAATAACCACCTTTTATGGAACTAACCCCGTTAACTGCCATCTCTCCTATTGATGGTCGCTATCTCAGAGTAATTAAAGGATTACAACCCATTTTTAGCGAATTTGGATTAATTCGTTATCGTGTATTAATCGAAATTCGTTGGTTGCAATTTTTGGCCGACCACCCTGAAATTCCTGAAATTCCTCCGCTTACGGCTGATACTGAAGTCTTACTGGACCAACTGATAGAGCAGTTTTCCCTGGCTGAAGCGCAACGAGTTAAAGAAATTGAACGCACCACGAATCATGATGTTAAAGCCGTAGAGTATTTTATTCGCAAAAAAATTGCCACTATCCCAGAATTAAACGCTGTACACCAATTTATTCATTTTGCTTGCACCTCCGAAGATATTAATAATTTAGCATACGCTTTGATGTTGCAAGAAGCCAGAAACACTTTGGTGTTGCCACAATTAGAAACCATATTGAAGACACTCATTGATTTGGCCGAGCAATATGCCGATGTGCCGATGTTAGCACGCACACACGGCCAACCGGCCTCGCCGACTACCCTTGGTAAAGAGCTTGCTAACGTCGCTTATCGAATACATCGTACCCAACAACAATTGGAACAAGTGCAGATACTCGGTAAATTTAATGGTGCGGTCGGGAACTACAACGCCCATTTAGCCGCGTATCCACAACTCGATTGGCCGACCCTCGCGCAACAATTTGTCACCCAACTAGGACTCACTTGGAACCCGTATACTACCCAAATTGAGCCGCATGATTACATGGCCGAATTATTCGATGTATTGGCACGACTGAATACCATTTTAATCGATTTTTGTCGAGATGTCTGGGGCTACATCTCATTAGGGTATTTTAAACAAAAAACCGTTAAAGGAGAAGTTGGCTCCTCTACCATGCCTCATAAAGTCAATCCCATTGATTTTGAAAATGCTGAAGGTAATTTGGGCCTGGCCAATGCCCTATTGAATCATTTATCGGCCAAACTACCGATTTCACGGTGGCAACGCGATTTGACCGATTCTACAGTATTACGAAATATTGGCGTAGGAATTGCTCACAGTTTAATTGCTTACGACGCTTGTCTCAAAGGATTAAGTAAGTTAGAAGTTAACCGGCACTTAATGGAAAACGAGTTAACTCAAACCTGGGAAATATTAGCCGAGCCGATTCAAACCGTTATGCGCCGTTATGGAATCGGACAAGCGTATGAAAAATTAAAAGAGCTAACTCGTGGACAAGGTATTGACCAAGACAGTGTGCAATCATTTATTAGTGAGTTAGCCATTCCCGAAGCAGCTAAAATGACGTTATTGAATTTGACCCCGACTACCTACACTGGCAATGCCGAAACCCAGGCGAGAATGTTAACCACGTATATTGCGGGCGACCTTGACGCGAAAAAGTAGATTTTCCAAGATTTGACAACTTTCAACAAGTTGTCAAATCTTTCTTAGATTTGACCACTTTCAACAAGTTATCAAATCTTCCTCCATTAGTTGTATGGACTACTCAAACACTACAGGAGCATCAACGATGCAAACGAAAAAACACACCACGCTATTTATTTTATTCACTTTACTTGGCGTAACCACTTCAATCACTCCCACGTTAGCCGCCACCGAAGGCGTGGGATTACGCCCCCTCCTCAGCAATTACGGCAATCTGGTCAACCAAGGTAAATGTGTGGACACCCAAGGCGCTCGTATGACCGACGGTAGCCCGTTAGTATTATGGGAATGCAATGGTGGCAACAGTCAACAATGGACGTATGACGAACGTACTCTCGCCTTTCGTAACCGCATTGGTAAATGTATCGATGTGAAAGATGACAATGGCGAGGATGGCGCCGCACTGGTATTATGGGAATGTGACAGCGGTCGGAGTCAACAGTGGGAACATCAAGGACATCGTGATAGCGATAATTTACGCGGCTTTAGAAGTAAATGTATGGCGACCAGAAATGGTGCTAATCAGACCGGTGTACCGCTCATTTTAACGACTTGTAATAGCCGAGTCTATCAACAATTTTGGGGACAAAATGTAACGGCCGTCAGCGGTAGCGATAGCCAGGAAATTTCTGATAATGCTAAAGTATGTGTCTATGAATTAGCCGAATACAAAGGCTGGACAAAATGTTTCAGCACCGACCAACCGGACTTGAATCAAAGCGACATCGATGATAGCATCTCCTCTCTGAAAATTCAGGGAGGAATCGACGTGAAAATGTATGAAAGCCGCAATTATCGCGGTGCGGTAAGAACTTATACCCAAGATGTGCCTTGGGTGGGAGACCAAATTAATAATAAAATATCCTCCTTCAAATTGGAACTCAAAACTCCAGACCTTGACCGTAACCGCCATCCCACACGTCCAAGTGGCACCCCCCGGTTGCCTGAAGATAACCGAGTAACTCCAGATGGACAATCTGGTAAATATCCCTTTCCCATTCCTACTCGTGGTAGCAACCGTGGTAACAATGGTAATACGACCACCCCAACTTCAGGATTTGTACGCTTAGTCAGTCGTGGCCGTTGCTTGGATATACATCAAGGAGACTTTGAGGCGCGGCTCAATGGCGGTAAACTGCAAATCTGGGATTGTCACAATGGCCCTAATCAAGACTGGCAATTGGATGACAATGGTCGGTTATTGACGCGAAATGGTAAATGCTTAGACGTGGAGCCACGACTCGCCGAGCAAAATGGTGCCAAACTCCAAGTTTTAGAATGTTCGAATCGAGTCACCCAACAATGGTACTTTGACCAAGGTCGGCTCCGCAATCAAGCCAGTGGCAAATGTGTCGATTTAGACTCGTCCACGATGGACCGTAATGGCGGTATGGTACAACTATGGGATTGCCATGACCGCTCAAATCAACAATGGGCCACTGCTTATTCAACGAGCAATCAAACCCCAGTAACACCGCCATCATCTTCCAGTGCAGACCATCGAATGTTACAAGAATTTTTCCGCCTAACCAGTCGCGAGAAATGTTTAGACATCTACCGGGGCGATTTTGATAGTCGCATTAATGGCGGCAACCTCCAATCCTGGCAGTGCCATAACGATGTTAATCAAGATTGGAAATTCGATGACCGTGGTCAGTTGATCAGCCGTAACGGTAAATGCCTAGAAGTCGAATCAGCCACGCTCTCACAAAATGGAGCACGAGTACAGCTCTGGGATTGCCAAAACGGTAACCATCAACTCTGGTATTTAGACAAGGGCCGTTTACGTAATCGTGGCAATGGCAAATGTTTAGACTTGGATTCTGCCAGTACCAATCGAGATGGTGGGAAAGTTCAGATGTGGGAATGTCATGACCGCTCTAATCAACAGTGGAAAGTGATGTATCATTAGCATAACATTGGGTGGTGAGATTTGGTGGGCCACTTCGCTTTGGCCCACCCGACTTAGCTAGTGAATTGGCTTGACTTTTGACTATACCAATTCCAATTGGTAGGATGCGTCCTATACGCACCACGTCTTCCACCGTGCGGCTTTTCCGCAGGTGCGTGGAACGCCCACCCGACCTTAACGGCAATAGCATTAGGGCCACCGATTAACCGACGAGTTTCTTGACCTAGAGAGAAACTTGAGTTACCCTAATTATTAACCTTGTAACATTTCAATGTGCCGAAAAAATAATATGACAATTCAATCTGTTACCTTAAAAAATTACCGTTCCTTTGTGGATCGTACCACAATAGAGTTACGCCCGTTGACGCTGTTGTTTGGCTATAACAATTCGGGCAAAAGTGCATTGTTGCGGGCGTTACCGTTGATTGCAGATTCATTAAGTGGGCGGTCTAGTACGCCGATTGATATGGAGAATCTAGCGTTGCGAGGAAGTAGTTTTAGTGAGTTATTGTCTCGGAAAAGTCAAGTGAGACTTGAGATTGAACTGTCATTAGCAGACAGTTTTACCAATAACTATCGCCTAAATTGGACCATACTTGATATACCAGAATTTAAAACGCATATCATTTCACAATTCTCTGCCATCAAAAATGGAGTTAAAGCCGTCGAAGCGCAATGGAGTGACAGGTCCACACTAGGTAGTAGCAGGTATGATATTCAATATCTGGATCGCCATTCTTCGGAACAAGAAATGGAGTTTAATGGATTATTGCCCGAAGGCAAAATACCTCTCTTTGAGGAAATCAAACAAGTAGCTACTACCCGTATGCAATGGTTAACTGCGGTTCGTACACCGCCATCTAGGCATAATCTGTTTCGGGGGGCGGCACCCAAATATTTAAAACCTGATGGTCAAGGTGTTGCCGACATCTTGGTTTATGACCACTTAGGTCAAAAAACGTTGCTTTCTCAAGTCTCCAACTGGTATGAAAAACATTATAAGCAACGATTATTGGTAATTCAAAGAGAAGATTCTTTCCGAATTATGTTAGAACCGTTGGTAGATTCACCCTATCAAATCAATATGGTGGACGTTGGTGAAGGGGTAGCACAAGTCTTACCGGTTCTCGTGGCGTGTGCGATGGCAAGTGAAGGGAAAATAGATATTTTGGCTATAGAAGAACCCGAATCACATCTGCATCCGCGCTTACAAATGGCCTTGGCGGCACATTTTTGTGAACTAGCCAGACAATCTAAACCTCCTAAAGTATTGCTAGAAACTCACTCAGAACAAGTATTATTGCGAGTGCAACTAGAAATTGCCCAGGGAATACTTGACCCGAATTTGGTACTGGTCTATTGGATTTATCAACTTGGGGATGGTCGCAGCGTGGCAGAAAAAGTGACTTTTGATGAATTGGGTCGACCACAAGGAAAATGGCCCAGAAACATGTTCTATGAGGCCATCGAACAATCTCGACAATTGGTTCAAGCCCAACGTGAACGCTTAAAAAAAATATGAGAGTCATTTTAGACACAGCGATTTTTACTGATAAATCGATTAATCCATTGGAGTTATATTGCTTACTTCGTTTCGGCACGGAGGAACGGCATTTGATACAAACTGAGCCTATAGATTCAAAGGAAATATCTGACTGGTTGGATAAACAACCCGAAGAGGATCGGATTTGGTTTGAATTTGCTTTAATGGATGGAGTTAGAAGTGCGACAAATATAAACCCTGCCTTTCCATCTTTTACTATACGAGTGAGTAGTATCAAACAATCCATTTGGAATGCAACACCATATCCTGTATTATCTTTAGAAGATGCTACTAACTTTCTTTACCGGCCACTGATAATATTTCTTGAGAATCGGCGTAGCGATAGAGCTTTTCTTGAGACGGTTGCGAATATCGTTACCATTGAGTTAAATTTTCAGACAGGCGAAATCGTGTCAGGAAGAGAACGGTTAAAATGGTTAGTAGCTAGAAATTGGATAGATTTTCAGACTGGTGGAGGCATTACTGAGTCACTGAGTTGGATTAAAGAGATTTCTGCTAAACCAGAACAATATTTACGCAGTTTTATGCTGTTTGATAGTGATGCCTTGAGTCCGGGGAAACCTGGTGAAAATTCTTCAAACGTAGTTGAAGCGTGTCATAAAATCCCCGGTTTTGACACTCACTATCACCAATTGAAGCGACGTGCTATTGAAAACTACTTGCCAATAGAGGTGCTTGCCGAAATATGGGTAAAGCAGGTGAAAGCGAAAGAGAAGCGAAAGAGAGAAAGTAAAGTACGCGCTTTCAGAAAATTGACACCTCCTCAACGTCATCATTTTAATATGAAGAAAGGATTCGAGGGTGATAAGCAACATTCTGCTAAGGTAGGTAATTTGTACGCTTACCTTGATACGCTTACCAAGCAACGTCTAATCTCTGGTTTTGGAGGAAAAATGGCTGAATTATTTAAACAAGAGCCTCCTCAAATCAAGGCTGAGTGGTTACTTCAAGATAACCAATTGTCAGAAATTGAACCGCTGGTGCTAAAGATTTTAGCATTGGTATAACAGGAAATATTAGCTATGCAAAAAACTCTTCCCAGCTACCTGGCTGAACCACAAATTCAATATTTATCGCAACTACTCGATGACATTCAAAATGGCAACCTATTTATTCCCAAATTCCAACGTGGTTTAGTTTGGGATGATAAACAACGCCTGGATTTGTTGCGAAGCATCAAAGAGGGCATTCCTATTGGCAGTCTGATGGTATGGCGTACTACGCAACATCATCTAGCCACCTTTGGTAAAATTGGCGGGCAGTCCTTACCTCCGCAACCAGAACCTACGCCAGGAGTACCACGCGCTTATTTACTGGATGGACATCAAAGATTATCCACTCTATTTGGTGCGCTTGAACGGGTCCCCGACAATTCTGCTACAGAATCCAGTGACGCTGAGGAGAATTGGAATTTCTTCTATGATTTGGAAGATGACGATTTTATTTTGCAAGGTCGTCGAAAATCTAAACATGTTCTGCTACCACTGAATGTGTTGCTGGACAGCTTGACCTTATTTAAATTTCAACGTGCTTTAAAAGAGGAAGCACTGATTGAAAGAACTGACCAACTATCTACGGTCTTCAGAAATTACAAAGTTGCTGTCGTACCTTTGGTGAATAATGATTTGGAATACGCAATTACTGCTTTTAAGCGTATTAATAGCAGTGGACGAAAGCTAGATGAAGTGGATATGGTGGCTGCGTTGACTTGGGGTGAAACATTTGACTTGCGAGAAGAACTGAACAAAATCAAGGACCGTTTGGTGGTGGTAGGTTGGGGAACTTTAGAAGACAAATTTATTTTAGCGGCTTGCAAAACGAGATTAAGTGTATCCATTTCTGATAAGATATCCATTTCTAATGCCGATGCCGATGAAACTAGCAAAGGACTCAAGGCTAATCCTGCAATAATTAACGAGGTGGCAGAAGATTTAGTTAAAGTTGCTGAATTTCTTTCTAACCATTTTGGGATTAAATCGCCTGAACTCTTGCCTTACAGTTATCAAGCGATATTTTTGGTAGAGGCTATTCATCAAGTTTATTTATTTGAAAATAAAGATGTTATTGAGCAACTGAAAAGGTGGTTTTGGTATACTTCCTACACTGAAGAATTTAACGGTATAAAGGAACGCGGTTTGCAGGAAGTACTTGAAGAAGTTCTTTCGTTGGCCCATGCCAAGACTTCTTTCAGAAGTGGTAAAAATAAAATTAATTCATTGCCCAAACGTTTTGATTTTCGTGCGGCCCGTGCGAAGTTGGTCTTGCTAAGACTTGCAGAATTACAACCGCACCATGTTACCAAGGGAGAAGCCACTGGTTCAGAAGTAGCAGAATTACTGGCTGTGCATGGCAAAAATGCGGTCATTCGAGTTTTTCCAAGCAACTCCTCGCCCGAAAATTGTTTTATTGTATCTCCCAAAGATCATCCCGCTTTTCGCCATCGTCTTCTTGAGCAAACTAAATGGAGCAACGCTTTTTTAAAAAGTCACGCTATTTCTAAAGAAGCAGCCTACGCCCTTAAGCAAGGCGATTACGATAAATTTCTGGAGGAGAGACGAAAGACTTTGATTGAGATGGAAAAAGCCTTTATCCAACCGCTTGGCTTGGATTATGAATCTGAAGAGGAGGAAACCTAATTTTTAACAAACCGACAGGTGAAATTTCAAATCGTAAGCGATTTTAGAGTACGGAATTTATTCCGTTGGAATCCGAAATCCAGCCGGCCTTAAACGGAATCAATTCCGGACTCCAACGACCATAATCATTAGCTGTACTTAAGCCGCGAAAGCAAAGCGGTGCCAACGATTCAGTTTTAACCTCTTTATTTCACCACCTTTCATCACTACTTAAGTTTGATTATTTTAATCTGCATAACTAAGGAAATGCAATTAATCTTTCCTGGTAAGTACTGAGGCAGAAATTTTGCGGTATTTTCCCTCACCCCCGGCCCCTCCCCCAGAGGGAGAGGGGCGAAAGAACATACGAGAAAATTTCTGCTTCAGTACTTAATCGATGAATTTTTCTCGTTCCCAGGCGGGTGCTTTGAAACGAGAACATTGTTTCGGAAACCATCTTAATTCTTAATACCTAATTCTCAATTTATTTAAAACTCTGCTTCTAAAAAAATGCTAATTCAACGTAGCTTTATTGACGAATTGATGACCCGCGTTGACATTGTTGACGTTATCGACAGTTACGTCTCTCTTCGTAAAATGGGTCATAATTTCAAGGCTTGTTGTCCGTTTCATCAAGAAAAAACACCGTCTTTTGTCGTGTTTGCCGAAGGTCAAAATTATTACTGTTTTGGTTGCGGGGTCCATGGCACAGCCATTGGTTTTCTCATGGATTTTGCCCATCTCGGTTATGTCGAAGCGATTCACGAATTAGCTGCCAAAATGGGAATGTCAGTGGTTTATGAGGAAGGCTACTCACAGGCCACCGCTATTTCGGACCGTGAAGAGCTATACCAAATAATGAAACAAGCCACTGAATTTTATTGGAAACAATGGCAACAACCAGCCGCCGAGGTTGCAAAAACCTATCTTAAGCAACGCGGACTAACCGGTCAAACGGCGAAAGAATTTGGCATTGGTTATGCTCCACCGGGCTGGGATAACCTCTTGAAAAATTTAGCTACGAGCCAGGATCAACAGGAATTAATACTGAAGGCGGGTTTAATCAAAAAATCCGAAACGGGGCGTTATTATGATCACTTTCGCGACCGAATCATGTTTCCCATCCATGACCGTCGTGGTCGAGTCATTGCCTTTGGTGGACGTTTACTTAGCAATAAAGAAAATGAACCTAAATATTTAAATTCGCCCGAAACGCCGTTATTCCAAAAAGGCAATGAATTATATGGCTGGTATTTTGCTAGAAAAGTTCGGCCGCTGGAACAAGTAATTGTGGTTGAAGGTTATATGGATGTCGTTATGTTAGCCCAGCATGGGATTCACAATGTGGTGGCTACCTTGGGGACCGCCACTACTCGTGAACATTTAACCCGCTTATTTCGAGAGGTGTTAGACATTATTTTTTGTTTTGACGGTGATGCGGCCGGGCAAAAAGCTGCTTGGCGGGCCTTGGAAAATGGCATACCTTTGTTACAAGAAGGTCGACAATTAAGTTTTATGTTTTTGCCACCAGGAGAGGACCCAGATAGTTTCGTCCGTAAACACGGTACTACTGGTTTTCACCACTATTTAGCTGAATCTCAGCCATTGTCGAAATTTTTATTTGATACGCTTACTCAATCACTCAAACTCGATACCCCGGAAGGTCAAGCCAGATTAGTAGAATTAGCAAAACCTCTGCTGACTAAATTACCCAAAGGAGCTTATCGGGATTCCATGTTGCAAAAATTAAGCGAATTAACTCAGGTCGAATCAAGCAAACTAACGACCCTTATACCGAGTCAGCAACCGGTGTTGGCGCGAAAAAATCAATCACCACCTAATATTAGGACACCATTATCACTTATACAGAAAGCTATAGTACATTTATTGCATAAACCGGTCTTAGCCCAAACCGTAGAATATCCAAATACCAAACTATCTCAGTTGGCTAATCAACCAGATATGTTATTGTTGTTAAATTTAATTGAATTTATTAGAAACCGACCTCATGTTACCCTGGCAGGCATTTGTGAACATTGGCGAAATACTGAGTATGAAAATACTTTGAATTGGTTAAGTCGGCATACGTTTCAACAGACGTTAGCCATGGTGACTCAACTAGATGAAGAATTTGTCGATGCGATTAAACAATTTTATCGCGAGGCGGATAAACAACGTTATGAATTACTTACGCAAAAACGTCCTTTAACTGAGGATGAAAGACAAGAATTACAAAATTTGTTGAGAGTTTCTTAAATCAAGCCGTTGACGATATAAATCCATTCATCTTAGTCGTGCTGGTCATGGCCATAGTTTCGAATTAATCGTGTTTAGATCAAATTGAGTTTACAGAAGTACTCCCTAATCCACAGTGTATGGAGTCCAAATCTTCAGATTTGGACGGGTTTTGGTGTTTGAACCTGGCTGGTCAGCCAGGTTGCCAAATCTGAAGATTTTGACTCCAACGCGGGGGGGCTTAATTACCCAAATTTCAGGATTAGGGATTACCAATAAATAGATGGTCCATTTTATCCCTCACGTAAGGGCAACCACCAGGGATTGCCCCTACCACAACAATCTATTGCTTGGTGTGGTCCCTTACCTCCCTGAGTTAGGGTGAGCACCGAGTGTGGCGTAAGTTCTGATTTTAAACAATTACCTAACAACTTAAAGAATAATCTGAATCAAATCATTCAATCGATTGATAATCAAAAATTTGATATAATTGCAACATCATGTTGCTGTTTTTACCACATATTATATTTTTCTGTTATAATTACCACAACACTTCACCATAACATACGGAAAAATGGAAATTATCTTTAAATTTCGTTAACCGTGCCTTATTGTTAACAGACCGGAAGCTATAAAAAAAATTGTAATAAACCAACCTCTAGGAGAGTTTAGCTAAAAAACCCTGTAATTAAGTAACACTAAACAGTCATCATAGCTATTTGAAAAAATTATAATAAATCACCAAGCTACTGCATAGCTGGATTAACTTAATAGAGCGATAATCCACGGTGATAATCTAACAACTCTAAAGACAGGTACCTTAAAAAATTATGACTCAAGAGCAACAGAAATCTCAACTCCAATCGCTCATCACTAAGGGCAAAGAGCAAGGGTTTTTGACCTTCCATGAGCTCAATGACCATTTGCCTGACGATATTGTAGACCCCGATCAAATTGAAAGTATCGTCAACATGATTAACGACATGGGCATCCCGGTTCATGACTTTGCACCGGAAGACGAAAATTTGTTGATCGACACTGCCGTACCTGACGAAGATGCGGCCGAAGAAGCTGCCGCCGCGCTGGCCAATGTTGACAGCGAGTTTGGTCGCACTACGGATCCGGTGCGAATGTACATGCGTGAAATGGGTACCGTGGACTTATTGACGCGAGAAGGTGAGATAAAAATTGCCCAACGAATCGAAGAAGGTTTACGAGAGGCCCTGGAAGCTTTAGCGACTCATCCTGATATTATTGCCGAATTTTTGAAATACTATGATCGGATGCAGTCAGAAGAATTAAGACTGGTCGATGTGATCACCGGTTTTCATGACCAAAATTTACCGGAGGCAGTTGAAACCGTGACGGTAACCGTGGTGAAACATGCGGTAACGGTCCCGGAGATTAAACCTACGATCGGAATCGTCGGGCCCGTGGGGCCTGGTGAGCCGGGCGAGCCAATAACCGCCACGGCCACCACCATGCCAGAAGTAGTGGCAGACGAAGAAGAAGAAGACAGTAGCACTTCTTTATTGGAAGAGGCTTCGCTGGACTTCGAAGAAGCCAAAAGACGCTTTGGTTGGCTTCGAGAAATTTATGACCGGTTAACGCAAGCTGAAGTCACTCATGGTAATCATTCAGCCGAATATAAACAACTGCGTCAAGAAGTTGCCGAGTACTTTTTACAATTCAAATTAGTACCACGAATCATCGATGAGCTTACGCATAAGTTGCGATATACCGTGATTTCCATTCGCGAACAAGAAAAGTTGATCCAAGACCTTTGTGTCTACCGAATTGGCATGGATAAAAAAGACTTTCAAACTTCCTTTAAAAATCACGCTACTAATCCACACTGGATTGGTTTACTCTTAAATAGCGGCAAGCCCTACGTGCCTATGTTAAAACATTACTATGAGGAATTAGGGCGAGCACAACATAAATTAATTACTTTAGAAGGACAATCTCGACTTAAAGTGGTTGAAATTAAAGATATTCATCGACGAATGTCGGTAGGTGAAGCGAAGGCTCGGCGGGCCAAAAAGGAAATGATTGAAGCGAATTTACGCTTAGTCATTTCCATTGCTAAAAAATATACCAATCGTGGTTTACAATTTTTGGATTTAATTCAAGAAGGTAACATTGGTTTGATGAAAGCGGTGGACAAATTTGAATACCGACGCGGTTATAAATTTTCCACCTATGCGACCTGGTGGATTCGTCAAGCGATTACGCGCTCAATAGCGGACCAAGCTCGCACTATTCGGATACCGGTTCACATGATTGAAACGATTAATAAACTCAATCGAGTGTCGCGGCAAATTCTGCAAGAAAAAGGTCGGGAAGCGACTCCTGAAGAATTGGCCGAGCGGATGGAGATGCCAGAAGATAAAATTCGCAAAGTGCTCAAAATTGCCAAAGAGCCTATTTCCATGGAAACGCCAATTGGCGATGATGAGGACTCACATTTAGGGGATTTCATCGAAGATACCAGTATTCAATCGCCGGTAGAGTCTGCTACTTTCGAGGGATTACGACGAGCTACTCAAGATATGCTCAATAACCTTACCGGCCGCGAAGCCAAAGTACTGCGGATGCGATTTGGGATTGATATGAATACTGATCACACTTTAGAGGAAGTTGGCAAACAGTTTGATGTGACTCGAGAACGGATTCGTCAAATCGAAGCCAAAGCGTTACGCAAATTACGTCATCCTAGCCGCTCTGAGCAGTTACGGAGTTTCTTAGATTAAAAGCATTTAGTGTAAAGAACACCTGTTTTAGTCAGGATTAACACCACGGCTGAGAATTACCCCCCCAACCCTCACTGCCATTAAGTTAAGTCGCGTTGGAGTCCAAATCTTCAGATTTGGACGAGATTGG
>DZAL01000360.1 GCA_022729575.1 Thiomargarita sp. | reverse complement strand
CGCTTGGGTAGTTCCCGCCCCAGGTGATACCGGTGTCGTTGAGGGGAGTGGTGGCAGTATTGTTCAACGTAAGTTGAACAATACCAAAGTCATACAATGGCGAGTCAAGCCAGTAGCCAGTCATAAATCCAGTGTCTGCCAATTCGGTTTGATACCCATTATGGCTTATCTCCAAGGTGTACTTTGTATCAGAAGTAAAAGGAATTTTCAAAATTGCCGTGCCGTCAACAGCGGTATTCGCATCCACGTTGACACTGACACCATCGGCATAAACATGGATTTCCGCCCCATTAACAGGGGACATAAAATCATCAACAACAGTTACCTTAAGATTAAACGTATGTACCGGCAAAGAACTGTACCTGGACAGCCAGTCCTTAACCGCTATAAAACTGCCGTGGTTACAGGTGTCGGCAGAAGCACAGTGAACAACATTTTCAGAAAAAGGATATTTTAAAACAGTTTTAGTACCTTCTGAATGCTTATAACCCCATCCAGACAATTCCCAAATGGCAGAAATACCACCGACAGCATCAGCGCAATATACTAAAGATTCATCAATAAAATAAAATATAGATCCTGGCCGAAGATCAATCCCGTTCAATCCCAATATCGTTTCTGTGATAAAAGCGAGTGGGGTTATCCCTGTAAAACTATTTTGTCCGCGCACTAAATCCTCAACCCCGTTTACGGTTAGTGCGGGATGAAATCTTTGCCCTTCATAACTTATTAATTTGTCGCCATCATCCAACATAAAATATTCATCAAAAAGATGATAAACACCCGTTATAACATGGCCAGTCAAGCCAATCGCTACTTGGAAGGGAAGATTATTGGGAAGGAAATGGTCATTATCAAAGGAATTGATGGCCTTGGCAATTTCTCCTTTGGCGCAATCAATTTCGAGCTTCTGACATCTCTCATCGTTTAATTGTGCCGGAATTGCTTCTCCCAATTGATGAACAGAAATTTGCCCAGCCCCTTCATGTACCAAAGAATCTTGCCCTTGCGGGAAATCCATCCCATGAAGCGTTTGGGGACTATCGGCAATCCCCGAGTGCGGCGTACCTATCGTGGTAACCGAGGCCACCATATCGTACGGGGTTGCAATAAACCCGGCAGAGAAATACTTCTGCAGCATTACCCTGGTCACAATACCCCCAAAGGAATGGGCTACAATATGGACTTTCTTGTTACCCATCTTGGTGAAAATAGTGTAAAGGGCAAGATGGAGATCTTCCGCAATATCCTGGAAACGGGCATTGGTTCGCCACTGAAAATCAAAAGGGACAAATTTTCTACCATCGATATTGAGTTCACCAATCAAACGAGGAAAGTCTCCCCAATACGTTTCTCCACCACCAAAGTTATTTAACTTCTGGTAGCCATGTATAAAAAGTACCGGCTCTTTTCCATAACCATTGTCTACATTACAGCTCGTGATATTATCGCATACTGAGGAAAATAGTCTCGTTGCCTCCTTTTTTGGGGGTGGCAATGGGGGGATGTACGCAAGAGTTGTCTGTGACATTGCAAATATTTCCATGGTAAACGAATCACTTGGCGTCACATCTCGTTGTGAGTTGGGCAATCTCGGGCCAAGGCTATCATTGACGCCTCGGATAAAATAGGCGTATTCTCCAGTATAGGGTACTGAACCTCCACTATTCTGCTGACTATCGCCGCCCATATGGTGGTTACCGAATTGCCAAAGGTAGGGCATTAGCGAATTTTCTGCTGGTGCGTATGTACAAAAATGGGACACTTGGCCAACACATGACTGACCATCTTCCTCCACAGTACAGGTAAATCCCGAGTCAATAAAATTTTTGAGCGTTTCATCATAGATCTTGAGCGGCAAAATTAACCCAGGTTCATAGGGGCTGCCGAGTGGAAAGGTAATGGCCACCGGTTTGGAAAAGGTCAGGCCACTGGGGCCAAATGTGACAGCACTGAGTAATTTACTGTTGTCAATGGTCGACTCAATCTCAATTTTAGCTTGAGGAACCGCAAGGACAGTTATGGTTTGCTGAGTATGCAGACTCTCGGGTAAAATTTCGAGAATAATGCCATCTGCTGTCTCCACTGTGCCGCCAGCAGAATCAATGCTTGCGACTGCCTCCGGAATCTTAGCCAGTACATTAGCTGTATAGCTAAACCGTGCCGCAGTCGGATTGGCAAAGATCAACCTTTTAGAAGCAATTGTCGCACCTGGCAGAAACTGCCCTGTTACCGTGGTAAAATTGAGATAAGGATTTCCATCCTCAATAATACCACCGGCATTGGCCACACTGATAGTGGATGGTGTCACTCCAGAAACCACCACCTTGATCGGAGTCAATAAGACTTCGCTGGAGATATTCTTGACCGAGACATCCAAATAGCTCTGTTTGTTCACCCGGTCATATCCCAGCCTGCCCTTGATCACCTGCACCTTGGCAGTGACATCGGTCTCGGCCTGGGCCGCACCTGCCAGGGCCAGCACCAGCGCCATCAAAAGCCAAAGTCCCAGCCCCCTCACTGTCTTTCGTGCCA
>DZAL01000212.1:6332-10566 GCA_022729575.1 Thiomargarita sp. | reverse complement strand
AAGTTGTCAAATCTGGAGGAATATTATTTACGTTGACCTGAAAGATTTGACAACTAAAGATTTGACAACTTTTTTAAAGTTGTCAAATCTGGAGGAATATTATTTACGTTGACCTGAAAGATTTGACAACTTTTTTAAAGTTGTCAAATCTGGACCAAATCTGGACCAAATCTGGATGTTGAATTAACAGTGGGTTGTGCTATCACTAACGCCATCCCGAAACTGGCAACAGTGCCTATCGCAACGGTTTGCCCGATAGCTTTCAAGACTGGAATGGCAGATAGTCCAAGTGTACCAAAAACCGCTGCGGTTGACAACATACAGAGCAACACCGCATGTAGCGTGCGTTGGCGCGTAGCGAGGTCATCAGTCCGGCCGAAAAATAGACTGTAATCAATCCCTAATCCTAGGGTTAGGAGTAGCGAAATTAAATGAAATAAGGTCAATTTTTCGCCTGACCACAGTAATAATGTTATCGTCAGCCCGAGCGCCAATAACACGGGCCACAAGGTGGTTAGTGCTGCTCTCAGCGAGCGTAATCCTAACCACAAGATTAGCACCATGAAAATGATTCCCCACGCCACCCGTACTAAAGCGTCGTGGCGAAAACTAGCCACTAATTGATTCACTTCCGCTTTCAGGTCAAGATAGTACCGTTGTTTTTCAGCATGTTGAGCAAACCAATTGGCTAACTGTTGGGGGTCCTGGACACCAATGAGCGGTATCAGAGCCGTCCAACCTTGAGCGGTGTGAAACAAGAGACTAGAAATTCGTAAGCCTAAGACAGTATTCTCTAACTCTTTAAATTGTAACGGTGTTTTCTCCTTAGCGGCGGTAATTTCGGCTAGAAATGGTGTAAAGAGTCCCGGTTTAAAAGGTAAATCATTTAAGGCGGTCTCCAAGGCGGTGGACAGGGTCGTTTGGTCTGGTAAGAGTGCTTGTCGCTGTTGCTGAGTGCGGACGCTAGGTAAGTAATTGGCGGCCAAGTCAAAGCCGGTGATTACTCCTGCTTGTCGTAATTGCGTTAACTCAGTGGCTACCGTTTCGCTACGTTGCAGGGCTGTTTCCACGTCACTCGCGGTGATGACGACAATGTGATTGGGTTCAGCGGCACCTAATTCTAAGCGTAAAGTTTGGTCTAATTCGCGGGCTGCCGCAGGTACTGGGGTTAATTCAGCCAAATCATCTTGCCACACTGAAATCGGGAAAATGAATAAGGAGACAAAGGCTAATATTACCAATAAGGTTGCCCATTGGGCTAACCATCGCGGTGGTTGCAGTAATGACAGTAGCCAGCGAGGCAAACTCGTTTCTCGATATGAAGTCCTGTGGCAAGCTAATAAAGGAGGTAATACCCAGAGAGTGCAGACCGCTGCTGCCGCCAGTCCCACCATTCCAAATAGGCCCAGTTGTAACAGCCCGTTAAACTCGGTAGTCATCATGGCTAGATAACCTATACCCGTTGTCAATATGCTGAGAAGCAAGGTCTTTTGAATGCGTTGCACACTGTGTCGTGCGGTCTCCTGATTACTTAAGTGACTGAGCAGATGAATCGGGTAGTCGTCCGTAATGCCGAGTAAAGTGGTGCCGAACGCCAAAGTAATGCCGTGGATTTCTCCAAAAAGAAGACTGACGCTAGTAACACCTACGAAAATGGCAGATAACAGGGGAAGAATACTCAGTATCAAAAGCCAAACAGAACGGAATACCCATAAGAGTAGTCCAATGACCAGAAAACTGGCCACCAGGCTCAACAGTTGCACTTCAAAACGTACCGTATCGCGGGTGGCGAGAGCGAATAACGCAGTCCCACTCAGTAATAATTTTACTTGGGTTTCACCTTTGCAGGTCGCAAAAGTTTGCTGAATAGCAGCCACTAATGGTGCTTGAGCATCTAAATCAAAGCCCGAAGCAGGTGTTTCAAGGAGTAATAAGGCACGTTTGCCACTGGTAGAGAACCAGACTCCGTGACGCAGGTTAAGATGATGGGGTCCTTGCCAAAGGGATAACAGAGATAACCATTCGCCGGTGGGGTCGCTAGGTAAAAATTGTTTAGTCACAGTGGACAACGGGGAGCTGAGTTCCCGCAATCGTTGTTGCAGAGCTTGACGCAAGTGTTCCGCATTGAAATATTCTGGCGTAAGATGGGGATTTAATAGATAACGATAGGCAAACAACTGTTGTTGAGTAGTGTGATCAAGCATTTGTTCACCGTTAAGCACTTGAGTAAATAAACGAAGATTTGACAACTTTTGAAAAGTTGTCAAATCTGGAACTCGACGAAGATTTGACAACTTTTGGGAAGTTGTCAAATCTGGAACTTGAAGTTGCCGAAGTTGCTGGGCCAAACGTTTGCTCACGGTAGCCTGCGCCACGCTAGAATCTCCTTCCAAGGCGATAAAAATGAGTCGTGTGGCAGGACCGCTGCGCAATTGTTCTACTAATAATTGTTGAGTCGGCGTGTTAGTTTGTGGCAAAAACAGGGTTAAATCGGTGACGACGGGAGTTTGCGTGAAAGTCACCCAGGCGCAGACTAGCATGAGGAGTGCCCAGCCGAGAGGAAAGAGGAAACGTGTGTTATTGTTCATTTAGAGGGGTCATGGTCATTAAACTTTTATCACCGTTACTTTCATAGATTTCAAGGTGTTTAAGGTGCTTATGTTGTCCACGAAGAATAATCTGGCTAACGTATGGTTTTACCGTATCATCGCGTGGCAACAAGGTTAGTTGCCATTCCTTCAGGGTCCCGGTGAACTGCATTAGATAGTAGCGGTCAAGCGTGTCTATCTCTCCGGCCAAGGTGGCCCGCAAGGATTCCACAAAGATGCGTAATAAAGGATAGTCACCCAAACTTAACTCTCGTCGTCCTTCATTGGTAATAATGGTCAGTTGTTCTCCTCGAATGTCGTAACTTTCAGGTTGAGGAAAGGTGACTTGTTTTTGTAGGTGGTCAGGTGCATCATAGCGTAGGGTCCCTGTTATCAGCAACGGTTTGTCCAAGACTG
Source organism: Thiomargarita sp. (assembly GCA_022729575.1). Taxonomy (GTDB): domain Bacteria; phylum Pseudomonadota; class Gammaproteobacteria; order Beggiatoales; family Beggiatoaceae; genus JAABRD01. The sequence goes on along the minus strand of DZAL01000212.1, from coordinate 7,561 downwards.
ATAACGTTTTTTCTTCAGTAAACCGTGTAGTAGAAGTATGGACGGTAGCCAGTATTCGTAATAATTGGATAATTTGCCCGTCAAGTGGTTTATCCAGGGCGAGTAGCGCTATTGGTGAAGTACATAATACTATTCCCAATGATAAAGGTAGCCACTGCCAGCTAAGATTTGACAACTTTTTGAAAGTTGTCAAATCTGGAACGGACTTAATCTTGCCAATAATCATAAAAATTAAACCAGTTATAAGGTGCATTTCGTAAATACTCTTCCAGCCTTGCGGCATAACGTTGCGTCCAATATTGAACATCCTCATATCGTTGTTGACGATTGATAACTACTTGTTCGGCAAATTTTTCAAAATAAATATCATAACGATTACCTCCTCGATATAATCCAAAAAATAAAATAACAGGCACTTTTAGAACTGCGGCTAACAACATCGGGCCTGCTGGGAAAGTGACCGTGCTACCTAGAAATTGGCAAGGAACCACTTTTTCACTTTCGGCGATTCTATCTCCCAAAATTCCGACCAATTCGCCTCGTGCTAAACTATCACTGACTTGAAGTAAAGCACCAGGATGACCTAAATTAATCACCGTCTCCGCAATGTTGGGATTGAGAGTTTCTAACATCTGCGTGATAAAGGGATTATGGTCTTTGTACATCAACACTTTTAACGTAAAATGTTGTTGAGTAACCGCGAGAGTACGCAATATTTCAAAACTACCCAAATGCGAACCTAACAGAATGCACCCTTGTTTTTTGTCAAATTGTTCCTGTACCAACGTGCCATGGTGAATGTTGACTTCAAATTGTTCAAATTGTCCTTTCAACAAAAATACTCGATCCAAAATAGTCGCTGCAAAACAGTGAACATGTTTGGCTAAGTGCCACCAATGAGGTTGACGATTGAGTACTCGTGGTAGATAAGATTGCGAGGCGCGACGTGGTCCAGTAGCCATCAGGAGAAAATAGAGAGTAATCAGATACAGAAACAGCCTCGCCGTCGGTCGTCCCAAATGCAAGGCAATCCAACAGATTAAGCGTACTGTCCACGGCGAACCGCGTTCATGTTCCTGAAACCAAGATTGGTTCATATTTGTCCTCTTGTAGAGTTAAAGTTAATTCTCCTTTCACCAAATTTTCCCCTTGCCAGGTACACCAAAATTTTACTTGCTGTTGGTCCGTTCCGGAGTTGACAACTTTCGAAAAGTTGTCAACTCTTTGTT
>DZAL01000212.1:4160-6232 GCA_022729575.1 Thiomargarita sp. | reverse complement strand
CGACTCCAGAGTTGACAACTTTCGAAAAGTTGTCAACTCTTTGTTCGACTCCAGAGTTGACAACTTTCGAAAAGTTGTCAACTCTTTGTTCGACTCCAGATTTGACAACTTTCGAAAAGTTGTCAAATCTTCGTTCAAATCTTAATTCGACCGATTGTCCAGGGGGCCAAGGCCGGAGAAATTTTACGGTCTGGATACCACTTACCCAGTAGTTACTTTGCCACTGTTGTACCAGGTCGATGATTTCCTCCAAAATGACTACCGCCGGGATGATGGGATGACCTGGAAAATGTCCTGCCAGACTCGGATGCTGCGGTGAAATAACTAATGAAGTTTCGTAGGTCATTTGGTTGTTGCTAACTCTTTCAGTAATTTAATTAATTCCTGTTGCGGCAATTTGCTAGTCTCATTACGAGGCAAACGCGATACTTTATATAGAGGTCGTGGTAGAAAAGTTGGGTCCAGGCGTTGCGCTAATTCAGCTAAAATCGTGGCTTCATCCTGTGTCGGTGCTACGACCAAAGCGATCAAGCGAGTTATCTGCTCCTCGTGTTCCGCCGGCATAATAAATATCCCGTCTGCTACACCTGCAATCTCATTTAATTGACGATTCAAGTCGCTTAAGGAAGCACGTTTGCCAGCGATATTAATGAGATCATGTTGTCGTCCTAATAATCTAAAGTGTCGGTCATCGTCAATGGCAATCACATCTTGGAGTGGGACTGATTCAAATAAGTGGTCACCATGCACATAACAACCGTTTGTCTCGTCCTGAGAGAGCCAAAAATCGTCATATAATTGCCATTGGTCACTTTCTAACGGATGTCGACTGGCGAGTGAACCGGCTTCGGTACAGCCATAAATTTCCCACACGGGTGCGGCAAAAACCGTTTCCGCTTGGGCGGCCAGAGAACGTGATAACGGGGCCGTAGCCGAAATAATCATGGTGAGTGCGGGCCAGGACAGGTTCGATTGAACACAGGCTTTGAGGTGAATGGGGGTGGTAATCAATAGGCGTGGTGGAGGTACTGCCATTAAGGTTTGGCTAATATCTTGCGGAAAAAAAGGACGTGAGTTATGAATACGTAGTCCCATCACCAACGGTAATAAAATGGAAGTTTCCAAACCATACATGTGTTGCGGTGGAACGGTAGCCACTATACTGGTGGGTTGAGGAAACTGAAAGCGTTGTTGAGCCAGCCGGGCTCCGGTCACTAAACTGTGCCAAGTTTTAGGATGAGGACAAGGTCGTCCTGTACTACCCGAGGTAAAGACAATGACGGCAGTCTGCGCGGTGGCAATTTCTGGTATGGTACGGTCGAGCGTACCCGTACCTGAGACCGCTATCAAATGTTGAGGTAACGGTAGGTCTATTATAGGATGGTCAGTAAGGCAATAACTATCTGGGTAATCGGCCGCGATTTTTTGTATTTCACTGCTGAGGCGATAAGCGGGCAATAAGTTAGTTTGTTCACGCCATAAAATCGCGGCAAACGCGACCATGAATAGGTAACGGTCTTCACAGAGATTGAAGGCGTAACGATGGGCTGGTAACTCGGTAGCGACCTGTCGCACTTGTGCCAGAAATATTTCGTGGCTAATAGGTTGTCCTTGCCACCAGGCTATTATAGATGTCTCAGTTGGAGGCAACCCGAGAAGAGGCAGAGTCGTTTTAGAAATCATGCTATTCCTTGACCAGAGTTATTATTTGACGCGATTCTTCTCAATATGTTGGCTTAAGCTCCGTAAGGAGGCAAAGATACTGATATTGTCTTTACCATCGGCTCGTAACTGAAAACCATAGCGTCGTGAGATAGCCAGTGCAATTTCCAAGGCATCAATGGAATCGAGTCGTAATCCTTCTCGAAACAAAGCTGCTTCGGGGTCGATCTCTTCTGCTTTGATGTCTTCCAAATGGACGGCATCAATAATCAGTTGGGCAACTTCTAATTCTAAAGGTGATGAGGTTGGCATGTAATATTCTCGAATTATTTATGGAAGAAAACTGTACATAGATAGTTGTCCCTTCGGCAATTACTAGGTTTCCTAAACCTCGAAGGTTTAGGAAACTT
>DZAL01000212.1:0-4060 GCA_022729575.1 Thiomargarita sp. | reverse complement strand
TGACCTTTTCGGCAATTACTAGGTTTCCTAAACCTCGAAGGTTTAGGAAACCTTGACCTTTTCGGCAATTACTAGGTTTCCTAAACCTCGAAGGTTTAGGAAACCTTGGCACGACGATTCAATTCGGATGCTCTACCGTGTATGGTGATTGGCTAAATACCCACGCAATTCCTATACCCGCCATCCAGGTGTAACTTTGTTCTACCAAGGGACTGTGTTCAAATTCGGCTTGATGTAAGTCATCGTAACGTACAAACGCACCTACTCGTAACTGTTTAACCTTCCAACTGACCGCAAAGGCCGCCCGGCCACCACTATAGCCTCGTTCAGCGACATAAGCCGCCCGGCTGGAAGTGGCATATTCGGGTGCAACGCCATAATAGTAGTTATGATAATCACGATTGGCATACAAGATACCGATTGCCATCCCCATCTTCCATTGTGGATGGGGCACATAATAAAACTCAGATACCCATTTTCCTAAAATTCAGCAGTGCCGGGTTTGATAAACTTGACGAATGGAGGCAAACTTTGGCGGTTTCTAGGTTTCCTAAATCTTTAAGGTTTAGGAAACCTTGACCTTTGATAACTCATTGACCTTTAACAGCTCCATGAGTTTAGAGGAGCTACCAAATGGTCAAATCCGTTAGGGGAAAATCAATATATGCTAATATTATTATTCACTTTCTTCTGAAATATTATCCATTATCCACTATAATATGGTATATTAATATGGTACATTACTCTCGTATTTCAACTTGTGTGACTTATCAGGCTTATGAGTTTAAAATCGGGAAGTTGAGTCAGCCGCATTACACCAAATTAAAAAATTTGGTTCAAACTTTGGGAGAAAATATTTATCCTTCCCATTTAGGCGTGTTGCATATTTGCCACAAATTTTTTTTCTTGGATTTTCCTTCCAAAGGCTTTCCTATATTTAAAATAAGCTTTTATTCGTGGACACCACCAGAGCAGATTGAATATTACTTAAAATTACTAAATGAATATATATAGTGCCTTGACGCACTATTATTGCTGTTGGAGGAAATTGAGATGAATGAAAAACATACATATATCATCGATGTAGAACAGTTATTCAAGGCTTTGAATAACAAGAGAACATATCATGGATTATCGGTAATTGATAATCCCTTAATAGCCAGTAAATTAGGTATTTTATTTGCCCTTAAAACTAATGGCTATGTGAATTTTAAGGGTCAATCGGTGCAATTGAATGATTCGCAATTGATTGCGTTACAAGAGCTCCTTGAGCAGCATTTTAACGCAGAAATGACCGTAGAATTACGCCAATTAGTGGTGACCGAAGAACAATTTTTGAAAGATGCCGCCGTCCAATTGGCGCAATTAACTTCGACCGTGACTACTAAAATCGGGATTTTCTCTAAATTTAAAGGTCTATTCAAGACCAAAATTCAGCAGGAGAGTCACGCATGACCGCAGTAGTATCCTGGTCACTTCAAGCTACCGCTATAGGCGGACATAATCTTATTGCTGGCCTAAGTCGAGTGTTTCATTGCAACCACTATAATGCTTATTTACAAATGACGGTTTTATTGACTCAGTATCTGGAAAATCACCAGCCGGCGCAATTACTGACTGAAGCGGTCATGCCATTGATTGATTCGTTAGTACAGTATGGTTATAGTCAATCGCAATTGTTGGCAGAATTTTCTTACTGCGGTTTTGGAATACTTCAACCAGTGGATGAGCATACTTGGAAAACTGCTACTTCACATTATAGTCAAGCCATTTATTTGCATGGCAAACCGAGTAAAAGTTGTTATTTTACCACGGGTTATCTACAAGGAATGTTACATAAAGTGGTGACTGAAACTCATTGTCAAGTAGAAGGGGCGACCGAAGATAGATTTGAAGTACATGATCAAGTGGCCAATACCACTAATTATTTGACCTATGAGTTTCCATTGAGCACTGAAATACCTGCACGGTTTGATTTTCCTGGCAGTCAAGGTCTTTCCACGCGAGTGGATGAGGAGAAAATCATAACTGCGGTAAGGACTTTGCCCTTATATGGCAGAGTAGGGGAGCATGAGACGGGTTTAATTAACGCTTTTGGGGTGGTACTGACTAATCACTTTGCTGATTATTATAATCGCATTTCTTATGAAACTTATCACGCCATGCTAAAAATGGGAATGCCAGCAGCAGAAAGCAAGGAAATGTTTGTTCAAGCGGGCCATATTTGTGCGTTTAATACCTTTGGGGGGATTATGAGTAGTCCCGAATGGTATGCGGTGGTGACAAATTATTGTGAGCATCGTGAAGACTGGTTACATGGAATGATAGCGGTGATCAATGCGTTAGGGTGGGGAGTGTTTAGAATAGAAAACATCGTGGTCGAAACAGAATTTACGGTGCGGGTCTATAATTCGTATGAAGGCATCGGTTATCGACGGCTATACCCCGTCGCCACGGATAAGAATATCTCCTTTTTGGGAATGGGTGCCATATTAGGATTAGTGCATCTGCTGTGGAAAGTTGATATTCGACAGCGACCAGCCCTGACTCAAGAATTTTACGTGAAGCAGTTTAACAATCCCGATAACAGTTACACCGTGGAGCAAACTCATGCCATTGCAGCGGGTGATGACTATGACCGCTTTGTGGTGTCAAAGTAATTGGGAGCAAAAAGCCGTGTCTTGGAGTAAGATAAGGACACGGCAATTTGATTATTACTGCTTATTACTCGACCTCGGAGTCTTACGTTACCTTACTTAATCATCTTACGCACTACCCCCAATTCCATGCCATTAAGTTAAGCTAAAGTTACGGCGTTGGAGTCCAAAGCTTCAGCTTTGGAGACGCCGTCTTGCCTTAACCAGTCTCGTCCAAATCTGAAGGTTTGGACTCCAATGCGCCTTAACTTAAGGGCATTGCCCCCAACCCATCCTTGGTAAGGCGGGGAGTAGCGCCTCTTGACTCGTTGGGGATATTCCACTAGCCAGGAGAGGCTAGGGGTGGTTGAGTTAACCAGGCGTAAGAGGAGTTACTTAATCGCCGCCCCGGCTGCCATCACCACTTTAGTCATCGGATTAAACTCGCTGGATTGTTTAAAACTCTCTTGTACCCATTCCGTCAATTGTTTCTTGCTCTCCATCAGCATTTCAACAGTGACGCGGGCATTGTTAAACACACGCTTGTTAAATTCTTCCAACAACTGTGACTGCGCAGTATACACATCACCCAATCGCTTGACTTGACCAAACGCCTGCACTTGCTTGTTGCCACTATCCAGGTAAATTCCTACCATATCCATCTGTTGTTGGGTTAAATTCATCATCAATTCACTGCTAATGTCGGCGATTTTTTGGCTTGACATCATCGTGGTTTTGCTTAAATCGGCCCATTGTTTCATAAAATTTTTCATGGTTTTTCTCCAAAAAAGAGGTTAATAACGAAATAGTTAATCAGAAACTTACGCATAGTTACTCAACCACCCCTTGGTAAGGAGTCAATGCCATTAAGTTAAGCCGGCCAAAGAAACCTTGAAGGTCTAAAACCAGACCTTCAAGGTTAAAACCTGACCGCGGGATTTCTTAACTTAACGGCATTGTTGGTAAGGAGTACGCATCACTTGAGTTACATGGGATATTCCCCGCCTTACCAAGGTGGTTGTGCGTAAAGTGAATAAATAATTTGTTGCATTAACTATAAAATAATTGTAAGATTAAATTGTTGCTATGCAACATAGTATGGTTATAATAGTAACCTAAAATTAGATTGTCAATAGGTTAAACGAAAAATTTTCAAAAATAATTATACTTGATGTTCAAGTTTTTGGATTTTTCTTCCAACCGTTGGAGTATTTCAGAGGGATAGTACAACGGATTGATGGGATAATCGGATAAACCCAAAACTAATCCGTGTCTCACTATCAGCCGTGGTACTTGATTAGGTTTATCCGTTTATCCCATCAATCCGTTGTACTCATTGAGTTACGACACTACTTGAACATCGAGTATAAGGGTAGTCCCTCCAAACCAATGGAGGTGTTAAAATTCAATGAGTTATCAAAGCT
>DZAL01000211.1 GCA_022729575.1 Thiomargarita sp. | reverse complement strand
TGGGTTTGAACGGTTTGTGTGGGAAAGTTGGGAATGAACTTGGAGTCCAACTCTTTCCGAGGCCAAAGGGATAACACCCATCGCAGGGGTGTTATCCCTAGACAAATAATCAATTTGGAGAACTTTTATGAACCAACGAAAACTGTTTTATAAACGCGGTTTAGCCTCCCTGGTCATCACGACCGGGGTTTGGTTAAGCCCGAGTCCGCTGTTTGCGGTCCCTATTACCTTTGGCTTTGGTAGTATCAAGGATAATACCGTGAGTACCTTTTCGCAAACGGTTAGCGGTGTCACCATCAACAATCCCCAATGTGTGGGAGGGAGTGGAGCCATCAAATTTAGAACTTCTACTGACGGTTTAAATCTTGAACCGGTAGCAAAAACTAAAAACGGTGATTGTAATTCTGGCTCCTTATCAGCGAGTCAGTTTGACCTTAGTTTCGATAAACCGGTGCAATTCTCCTCCTATGAGAGTAAAGCCTGGGATGCGGGTACTTACGAGCTAGTAGTGAATGGTGCGACGGTAAGTACTGAAGCAGAAATTTTCTGGTATTTTCTGTCACCCCTCTCCCTCTGGGAGAGGGGCCGGGGGTGAGGGAAAATACTGTAGAATTTCTGCTTCAGTACTTATCGACGGGAAACACCGTGGGAATGAGTACCAGTGCCACCAGTTCTCAGGCTTTTGCCAGCACTCCCACTTTAGCCGTGGGCACCACCGCGATTTTTAAGAGGGTGCCGCTGGCTTCACCAAGTCTTTCAGAAAAAGACATAGCAGTGGAATGGTTCGAACCACTGACGGGGTTATCTCAAGAACATTGGCTTTAAACGAAGGAAAAATGGTTTTCTCTGTTACCAGACTCGGCGTGTTAATACCGATAGTGTGTAATTCGTCCGAATCAGAATGGGCCGAATTTTAGAATTGGAAGACCTGGGGGGTGGAAATTTCATTCTGTTCATTCTGAGAATTCTGATTCCGACCATTTATAAACCGAAATAACTATATTCTAAACATTAACGAGGTTAATCATGAACTTGAAATATTTAGCGGTTCTGCCGTTATCAACGCTGATTTCTTCGCCTAGTCTGGCTGAAGAATTAGGAACTTATTGCTGGCAACAGCAACCGATCAATAACACTTTTTGTTTTTCGATCAATCAGATTAACGGACAGTATTTTTCGCTCGTGGGTGAAATGACCACACCAAGTGCTACTAGCACCCCGGTACAGGGTTTAGCGGTGCTTGACGAGGCAAATCACCTCCTCCGGGTCACGTTAACCCAAGACCTGGGCGCGGTACGAGTGTTTGATACGCCATTATCAGTCAACTCGTTGACACTCAACGGGATTTGGCAAGGTAATAACGGCACCCAGGGTGATTTCGTCTATTTGGGAAAGAAAACTGACCATCCCGAAACCGCGAATGGCCCCTTCACTTTGGGAATTTTCCACATCAACGATCATCACTCTCATCTGTCCGCTAATACCGCGGCCTCACTCACTTTCAACGGCCAAGCGACGACCGTGGAAATGGGGGGATTTCCACGGGTAGTTGCGAAACTGAGAGAACGTGAACCTCATTATCAAAATATGCTGAAGTTACACGCTGGCGATGCGGTAACGGGCAGTTTATATGATACCATTTTCAAAGGGGGGGCCGATGTCGCTTTGATGAACCAAGCGTGTTTTGATGCGTTTACGCCGGGGAGTCATGAATTTGACGAAGGCGATGCAGGTTTTAAACAATTTCTCGACTACCTCTATTCTCCTGATGGTGATAACGTTTGCACGGTGTCATTAGCCGCCAATGTTATCCCGAAAGTGGGAGTATCGCCGTTAGCGCCCAATACGCCCACGGACTATCTAAAACCTTACCTGGTCAAACAGTTTGAAGAAACTCAGGTGGGTATTATTGGAATTACGGATGCCCAAAAAACCAAAAATTCCTCACGTCCTGATCCGACCACTGAATTTTTGGATGAGACCACCACAGCCCAACGTTATATTGATGAATTGGGCAATCAGGGCATCAATAAAATTGTTCTGTTGACCCATTACGGCTATGAGAACGATTTGTCCTTGGCCAAACAACTCCATGGAGTCGATGTGATTATCGGTGGAGATTCACATACCCTGCTGGGCAATAATCTGACCCAGTTTGGTTTAAAGCCAAAAGGGGCTTATCCCACTGAAACGACTGACAAAGAGGGTAATCGGGTGTGTATTGCCCACGCCTGGGAATATGCGCAAGTACTTGGCGAATTAAGCGTTTCTTTTACTAGCGACGGTAAAATCGACAAATGTGAAGGTACTCCGCATGTCCTCTTAGGCGATACCTTCAAACGCGATGGTACTGAATTAACTGACAGTGCCCGTGAAGAAGTGTTGAACCTGATCCGCACCACGCCCGAATTATCGATGGTCAAACCAGACTCCAGTGCGTTGGTGTGGATAAACTATGCAAACATGTTTGTGGATGCTTTAATGGGAACTAAAATTGGTCAAGCCACTGAAAATCTTTGCTTAGAACGGATTCCCGGCCAAGGGCGTAGCCAAATTTGCGAGGTGAGTGCGACGAAAGCGCACGGTAGTGATGTTGCCCAGCTTGTGGCCTTGGCATTTAAAGAACGCAGTAAACGGGCTGACATTGCGATTCAGAACGGGGGCGGAGTCCGTGCCGACCTCCCCATGGGCAACATCACCATTGGTACTGCGTACATCTTGTTACCCTTTGCCAATACCTTGGTTAATTTGGACCTGACCGGCGCAGAATTAGTCGCGCTACTTGAAGACGCACTCGATTTCACCCTGGCTTCTAGTAGCAACAGTGGTGCTTATCCGTATGCCTCGGGTTTACGGTGGACGGTGAACCTTTCCAAACCCAAAGGACAACGGTTTTCTAATGTGGAAATGAAATTAAAAGCCGATAGCGACTGGGCTGCGATTGATTTAGCGCGGACCTACGTGGTGGTGACCAGTGACTTTTTGGCTGCGGGTAAAGACGGTTATCAGATCTTTGCCACGGTTTCTGCTGATCCCAACAAAGTGGAAATGACCTCTTTGGAATATGCGCAATCTTTTGTAGATTACGTTAAATCAGTCGGTACCGTGACGAAATTGCCGGTGTCTGAATACAGCACCCAACAGTTTTATGATGCCACGGGGCAATTGCAGAATTAGCACAGGGCGGATGAACAGGGATAACACCCCTCCCAGGGTTGTTGTCCCTCGACACTAGGAAAATTCCAAGGGATCACACCCCTTCGAGGGGTGTTATCCCTAGACACCTATTGACTAACCAAGGAGTTAAACCATGCAAGTTGCTTCTTTACGTTACGACGTGATTTTCAAAAAAGCCTTTGGCAATGTGCAAGTCTTCAAAGCCTTGGCCAAGGATTTTCTCGGCGTGGAGTTGAACATCGATAAGGTCGAAACCGAGAAGAAATTCAGTCCGCCCATCGGCAAGGTGGACTCGCGTTTTGATTTATATGCCGAAGACCTCAAAAATCGCGTTATTGTCGATATTCAACATCGGCGTTACGATGACCATGATGACCGCTTTTTACATTATCACTGTGCAGCTTTGTTAGAACAAGTGAGTACGGCTAAGAATTATTCACCGGCGTTGACCGTCTTCACGATTGTGGTGTCCACGTCGGGGACGAAAGGAGACGTGGCCATTGCGGAAATCAATTTTGACCCGTTTGATTTTCTTACGAAACAACGGCTGTCGAAAATTCACCACCGCGTGTTGTACCTATCTCCTAAGCACGTCAATGACCAAGTGCCAGAACCTTATCGACAGTGGTTGCAGTTAATTCGAGACAGTTTAGATGAACAAGCGGATGAATCCTGCTATGACAAACCCGAATTCCAAACCATTTTGGACTTGATTAAAGTGGACGGGCTAACGCCCCAAGACCGTGCCCGGTTGAAAGATGAATATGCGTTGGAACAGGCATTACGGCAGGAGAAACAGGAGGAGTTTGAAAAGGGAATTGAACTGGGAGAACAACGGGGACGCGAACAAGGACTGGAACTGGGGAAACAGCAGGGGCTGGAACAAGGTAAACTGGAAGTTGCCCGCAAACTACAAGCCCAAGGAATGTCCATCGACTTGATTGAACAATTAACGGGACTCTCTCGGGACCTGTGGCAATCGCACTTTGGCACGGAAACGGGCTAAGAGCGGATTGGATAACATCCCTCGACGGGGTGTTATCCCTAGCCCGCAGACTATTCTGGAGCGCAATAAGAATTATTGCGCGGTGGTGGTGCAATAATTCTTATTGCACTCCAGATAAAGACACACACCGCTGTTGACAACAGGTGGCGGTCTCGAGTATTCTTCAACTCAGCGACTCGTCCGCTACCGATTTCTATATTTTTGACAAACAATAAACTTGGAGAACTGTTATGAACCAACGAAACCTGTTTTATAAACGCGGTTTAGCCTCCCTGGTCATCACGACCGGGGTTTGGTTAAGCCCGAGTCCGCTGTTTGCGGTCCCTATTACCTTTGGCTTTGGTAGTATCAAGGATAATACCGTGAGTACCTTTTCGCAAACGGTTAGCGGTGTCACCATCAACAATCCCCAATGTGTGGGAGGGAGTGGAGCCATCAAATTTAGAACTTCTACTGACGGTTTAAATCTTGAACCGGTAGCAAAAACTAAAAACGGTGATTGTAATTCTGGCTCCTTATCAGCGAGTCAGTTTGACCTTAGTTTCGATAAACCGGTGCAATTCTCTTCCTATCAGAGTAAAGCCTGGGATGCCGGTACTTACGAGTTAGTCGTGAATGGGACGACGGTATCGACCGGGAACACGGTGGGAACGAGTACCAGTGCCACCAGTTCCTATGCTTTTGCCAGCACCCCCACTTTAGCCGCCGGCACCACGGCGACCTTGAAGATGGTGCCGCTGGCTTCACCCAGTCAGGGAGGAGATGGCGGTAAGTTAAAGAGTATTACGGTTGACTATCAGCAAAGTAAATCCTCACAGACGATTTCGTTTGGCGCACTGGGCAATAAAACCTATGGTGACGCAGCGTTTTCGCTGGCTGCCACCGTCAGTTCCAATTTAGCAGTCAGTTACACGGCTACAGGGTCTTGCACCATTTCTGGTCAAACCGTCACCCTCACTGGGGCCGGGCAATGTACGGTAACGGCTTCTCAAGCTGGCAATGACCAATTCAGTGCGGCCACGGCGGTGGTCCAAAGTTTTACGATTGCGAAAGCGACTCAAACGCTGAGTTTTACTCCCGCCAAGGAGGCAACGCTGGGGCAATCTCTGCCCTTAACGGCCACGGTGGCCCCTCCTGGCCTGTCAGTTACGTTTGCCAGTACCACGACCAACGTTTGCACGGTCAGCGGCACGACTGTTCAGTTTAAGGAAGCCGGGGCTTGTCAAATTAAGGCGAGTCAGCCGGGCAATGACAAATATGAAGCCGCACCCTCGGTGACGGCTACCATCATGGTCTATCCAGAAACGCAAACCCAGATTTTGCCGAATAAAGTCATCGGTGACACCGTGGCTTTACAAGCCAACAGCACTTCGGGGCTGCCCGTGACTTATAGTCTTGCGCCCACCAGTCAAGGTTGTGCATTGCAGGAGACCACGGTGACGACGGTGAGTGTTGGGACCTGCGTGGTCATTCTCACGCAAGCAGGTAATGCGACTTTTTATCCCGCTCGCACCGAGTATCGTTTTGACATTGTCAAAGGAGCGCAAGTCATTACCTTCACGCCGCCGGCGAGTGTGAATGCGGGTGAGAAACTGATGTTGACAACGATTGGTGGGGCCTCTGAAAACCCGGTGACGTTTGCGAGTAGCCCAACCAATATTTGCACGGTCAAGGAAAATACAGTGAGTTTTCTTGCAACGGGAATTTGTACTATTATTGCAAAGCAAGCGGGTAATACCAATTACAACGCTGCAACCGAAGTGAAAGCCAATATTACCGTTTCAACTGCCCCTAAAACCGATCAAACGATTTCTTTTAGTCCAGCATTAACAGGAACGGTAGGAACTACTGCTAATTTAACAGCAACCGCGAGTTCTGGTTTAGCAGTTGCTTTTGCGAGTACCACGCCAAGGGTTTGTACCATTGGTGGAAATGTGGTTTCTTTTGTTGGGACAGGATGGTGTAATGTGACTGCTAATCAAGTGGGTGATTATAGATTCAACGCTGCCAAAGACGTCAGTGCAACTATTGTGGTTTCAACTACACCTAAAACAGATCAAACGATTTCTTTTAGTCCAGCATTAATGGGAAAGGCAGGAACGACTGCGAATTTAACTGGTACTGCAAGCTCTAATTTAGCAGTGGCTTTTGCAAGTTCACCCGCAACGGTTTGTACAGTTAGTGGAAACGTGGTTTCTTTTGTGAGTGCTGGGGATTGTATTGTTACCGCAAATCAAGTTGGTAATGATAAATTTAATGCAGCAAAAGAAGTGAGTGCAACTGTTGTAGTTTTAGCAGCACAAGATCAAATAATCTCTTTTAGTCCAGTCTTAACAGGAACGGTAGGAACGACTGCTAATTTAACAGCAACGGCGAGTTCTGGTTTGACTGCAATTACCTTTGCAAGTTCAACACTAAATATTTGTGCAGTTTCTTCGCTAGATAAATATGTTTATTTTTGGGATGTTGGAACTTGTACAATTACGGCTAATCAAGCGGGTAATGACAAGTTCAATGCGGCAAAAGAAGTCAGTGCAAATATCATGGTTTCATATAAAACCAATCAAACGATTTCTTTTAGTCCAGCATTAACGGCAGTGGCAGGAACGATTGCTAATTTAACAGCAACGGCAAGTTCTAATTTACCAGTCATTTTTGAAAGTTTATCAGCTACTACGGATTGTATTGTGCTAAATAATAGAGTTATTTTTTCGAGCGCAGGAACAACTTGTACGGTTGTTGCGAAACAAGCGGGTAATGATTATTTTAATGCAGCTAAAGAAGTGAGTGCAACTATTGTAGTTTCAGCAGCCGAACAGCTTATTCAACTTTCTACCAAATTGGTCAAAGAAAAAGGAATAACACCAGTTAAAGCGGCAGCCACCGTGCTTTACAATCTACCAGATGAACAAGCTGGATCGATTGCCGCGGCAATTGCCGCGGCGGTGCTAATGGCGGCACCTACTCTGTCTGTCACTCTCGCCAGTGAAGTGACAGAGGCCGTGTTGAGTTCCTTAAATCCTGACCAAGCCAAAAAATTTGCGGTAGAAATTGCGGCCACTGTAGCCCAAATAGTACCCCAAGCAACGGCCGCGATTGCGGTAGCCACAACTAAAGTTGTTCCAGAAATGGCCGTTGATATTGCCACCGCCTTAACCATAGCCAATCCATCTAAGGCTATTGATATTGCCATCGCAGTGGCAACCGCGAATCCTTATCTCATTGGCCCACTGGCTGGAGAATTGGCAAAAGTGGTTCCTAACGAGACTAACCGGTTGGTGACGGAACTGGCCAAACTGAATCCAGAAGCGGCTGATCAAATAGTCACCAGTTTAATCGTGGAAGCGGGTATGGATCCTGTGACAGCCCTCCAATTAACGTTGGAAGCCGCGCCCAGTCAGGCACTGAATATTGCGATAGCCACCGCATCAGCGGCCCCTGATCAAGCCTCTCAGATTGCAGAGGCATTGTTGAGAGATACAAAAAATTTCCCTTACCAAAAAATCCAAGAATTGGTCGTTTCCGCTATGGTAGTGGCACCTGAATTGGCTACAACTATTGTGGATTTATTAAATCAAATTATTAAGAAATATCAAGTGGTTACTATTAATTCTGCATTATATGTAACTTCTGGTGATACTGCGACATTGAGTGCAACCGCAGATTCAGATTTAACGCCGATTACCTTTACAAGTTATCCTGTTGAGATTTGTGAAGTGGCGGGTGAGAACGTTACTTACAAAGCCGAAGGAACTTGTACGGTTGTTGCGAAACAAGCGGGTAATGAACAATTTAATCCGGTTGAGCAAAAAGTTAATGTTAGTGTGATGTCTAAAGGTGTTTTTTCCTTGGACTTTACCGATGCTAATGATAATTTTATCTTCCAAGCAATTGAAGGGGATAACTTAAAAATTAGCTTAACATTCAAAGCAAATGCGAATGATGTTGGAAAAACAGCGAAGTTTTATTTGAAAGCAATGGCTGGGAATACTGCTTTGATGCTCACTGATAAAGGGTTTGTAACTGCAACCGAACCATTACAAGTTCTTACGTCAGTTACTTTACTAGCAGATCAAATCACGTTGCCTTTACATACGGGTGCTTTGCCGGCAGGTAAATACAGTATTTATGCGGCATATCAAACGGCTGACGGCAAAGAAGAAGCCACCAGCGTGTTCACTGTGAAAGGAAAACAAACGGTTACTTTTACGAATTTGCCAGAGAGTGCAAAAGTAGGAGAAAAAGTTGATTTAACTTTAACCGGTGGTGGTTCTAATAATCCGATTGTATTAACCAGTACAACTGCTGATATTTGTACGGTACAAGATAAAACCGTTACTTTTAATGCGGAAGGAAAATGCGAACTTCAAGCAACACAGGACGGTAATGAAGTCTTGACAAGCGGTATTGCAACGGGAAGTATTAGCGTTAAATCGGCGGGTGTTTTCTCGTTTTCTGTGACGGATAAAGACGGTAAAGCGATTAGTGAAGTCATAGAAAAAAATACCATTAACATCGATGTTATTTTTAAAGCATCAACGGATGACATTGGAAAAACCGCCACCTTTTATCTCACAGTATCAAAGGAATCAAATAAATGGATGTTTGTTAATGGAAAGTGGGTGGGGGTGCAACAAGAACCATTACAACCAGTTGCTTCTAATGTTCTATTAACAAAGGACATAGCAACTTTACATTTATACACAGGTTCTTTAAACCCTGGTAAAGCTACTTTTGAGGTAGCCTATCAAACAACGGATGGGAAGAAAGTCAAAGCAATCAGCGTTCTCAATGTCATTTCAAAACTTTACTCAGAGGCGTATGCAACAGCTAAAGCTAAGAGTAAATCAGACATTTATGCAACCGCTTATGCAACCGCCATAGCTAAAGGTGGATCAAAAACCTATTCACTAGCTTATGCAAAAACGTACGAAGACATGATAGCTGACGGAAAATCCGTCGGGATTGCATCTGAGATTGCCGCATTTTATGCAAAGAATGTGGAGTATACAGGAGGGGAGTTATCCCCTTATGAAATCGCTTATGAAAAAGCTATAGAAGCTGGAAAATCAGTCGATTATGCAGCAGCTTATGCACAAGCTATAGATTATAATAAATCAGATGCTTATGCAACAACTTACGCAAAAGTTTATACAGACGTTTATGCAGAAGCCAAGGCCAACGGTAAACCAAATGCAACATCTTATGCAACAGCTTATGCAACAGCTTATGCAGACGTTTTTGCAGCATCTTCTACAATCACTTATGTAAAAGCTTATGCAACCGCTTATGCAACCGCTTATACAAAAGCTCTAGAGGGAGGAGAGACAGCGGCTTATGCAGCGGCTTATGCAACAGCAATTGCAAAGGAAGCAGCTAAAGGAAAATAACTTGCCGGTCGGGGTTCGCTCGCTCCCACGCGCCGGCGTGGTAGCCAAGTCAGGTAGGGTAGGTGTGCCTAGTTAGGCGCGAAGTTATGGGGTGAGATTCCCCCTCCATTGAGTGTATATGGAGTCCTTACTGTCAGACCTCTGAAGTTCTAACAAACTCTCAGGGTGTATAGCGACAGGACAAATGCGGAAAGGTGAAATTAGGAGGCTCTGTTTAAACTTTGGCTGATAGAAACGCAAAGACCCAATGGAATAAGGGGCAAAAGTAAGCTAGGGAGTTATTTGAATAATTATTGCATTTTTGGACTAAAACATAATGCCTAAAAAAGAGCACAGAACCATTGATGGAAAATGGAGTGGCAATTTTACCGCGGCCTTGATTAGAAAAGCCGTTAATCATGTTGAAAGTTTGCAAAAACAATTATTTAAAGCAATAAGTGAAGGTAAGTTGATGGAGGCCGGTATGACAGGAAAAAATACTACCAGCCTCAAACTTACACCACTTATTACGACCATGGGTCATCACACCTAGGTCTAAAACTCTTGAAAGCCGTATGACGTGAAAATGTCCCGTACGGTTTGGGGCGGGGGGAATACCTAATCTCTAGTGATTTTGGTCATTAGAGAAGATGTATTCTCTCTATCGCCATACCACCGCTTGGAGAGTCAGTCATGGTAAAGAATTTTCTGAAGTGTTGCATGAAGCCTCATAAACCTGACAGGGTCAAAGTTGCCTGTATACCCTCGTCCATCCTAGAGTATAACACTCCAAAAGGCATCTGGGGTACAGACACTACCTAAAACTGACATTAAAAACTTCACGACTGAAACTAGGGATGAGGTGATTAGGTGTCAACCAATGACTAGGTGTTAACACCCCTCGCAGGGGTGTTATCCCTACCGAAATCCAAGGGATAACACCCCTCGAAGGGGTGTTATCCCTGAGTGGGATGTTCTCCCTGAGTGGGGTGTTATCCCTGAACGAGTAGTTGGACGAAAGCCTTTGACGAACCCTAACGAATACGATAG
>DZAL01000002.1:81234-93561 GCA_022729575.1 Thiomargarita sp. | reverse complement strand
TTGTCAAATCTAAACCGCGTCAAGATTTGACAACTTTCGAAAAGTTGTCAAATCTCTAAACCGAATCAAAATTTGACAACTTTCGAAAAGTTGTCAAATCTAAACCGAATCAAGATTTAACAACTTTCGAAAAGTTGTCAAATCTCCTAAATCTAGTTATCGTAAACCGCATCTTCGACCGGGAGAGTCATGCAACCACAACCGCTATCATCACGGAATTCTTGTTCACCAACATCGCAATTAAGGTCTTCGGTATCTTGACATTCTTGAGCATCTTCACTGACATATCTTCTAATACTACTCAATTCGCCAGATTGTATGAAGTGTTGATGAACTTCATCAATAGCTTTTAGTTGCTCTAAACTACTGGCACTGGCATAGAAATCGTAAGCGATCCCTGCTTCCATGCGTGGAATAATCGTATGAATTTCAAATTTATCCGTTGACTTTGGCGTATCTTTGGTGTTACCTGGGACTGCCACAATATGCACAATATAAAGCAGACCTTTTTCCCATCCTAAGTCAGTATTATAAGGACCTAAGATATTGGCTGGTTTCGGCAGTAAATGTATAGGCTCCCAGCCATCGCCTTCAATTTCTACCCAGTTAAAACCGATTAGCGCCGTACTCTCGGCCGTGGCGGACCAGGTCGTGGTATCACCACGCTTGACCCAAGTTTTAGGGATTTCAAAGGATAAGCTGGCATCCTTGATTTCTACCGATTGATATTGTGAAGCAGTTGACAACAGTTTCTTTTCAGAATCAGCGCAATCTTCAGACGATTGGCAACCGCACCCTTGCTCATCGAAAAATGGATTTTGTCCTTCTGGACATTTGAAGAGCAGATTCAAACAAGTCTTCGGGGCAGTATTGACATAGTAGCGATTGGAGTTAGCTGGCGCTTTCGCAGGTTGGCAACCACAACCATCATTGTCGTAAAAAGGGAGTTTACCTGATGGACAAGAGAGGGCTATATTACTACATAATTTAGGGTCTTGCTGAGTATAATCACGGTCGGATTGTTTAGCGCAAGAAATTTGAGAAAGTAGTAATATAAAACTAATTGTAATTAGGCGAAGTAATGATTTCAATGATTTCATAACAACTTTATTGATTATTGACATGCAGTAGAAAACGAATATCTACTATAGCAAAAAATAGAGCAGCTACCAAATTTATTTTATTTATGTGGTTTAACGAGTTGACAACTTTTTTAAATTAAGGGATAACACCCCTCGAAGGGGTGTTATCCCTGCTTTCGGTTTAAAGATTTGACAACTTTTTTAAAGTTGTCAAATCTGAAACCTCTTTCGGTTTAAAGATTTGACAACTTTTTTAAAGTTGTCAAATCTGAAACCTATTCGATAACAAAGTCAAAGTACGTATTAGGATAGGGTTCATTTTTAAAACTATAATGCCACCACTCTTTATCATAATTTTCAAATCCATATTTTTCCATAAGAGTTTTTAATAATTGACGGTTTTGGCGGACGACAGCATCTAATTTAGGGTGATTAAAATGGGATAAATCGTGAAGACAATCAAAACCAGTGCCCATATCGATACTATTATCTTTAAAACGTTGGTCGACTGGCAAATAACATTCAAATAAAGTTTGCCCTGGGGTGTAATCCGCTTGAGGGGGAGTGGGTATAGGTACTATGGTTAAGTCTAAAGTGCTACCACGGCTATGGCTGGAGCGGGTGGCTAGATAACCATCTTTAAATAACATTTTTTTATCGAGGGTGGGATAAAATTCTTTCTTAGTTTTAGTGTCATTAGCGTCTTTTGACCATCTGATAAAATGATTAACTGCACGTTGCGGGCGATAGCAATCATAAACTTTTAATGATTGAGATTGGCGAAGAAGCAATTCTTGAACCTTAGCTAAAGCCTGTGCCGCTTGGTTAGTGAGTAAGCATTTTGGCGCATTATAACCGTCTATTTTTTCACCTACAAAATTATGGGCAGTATAGTATCTTATATCTAGCACAATAGATGGGATAATAGTCGTCACGTCAACAAAATTTTTTGGAGTACTTATTTTTTTAGCTAACAATAGGTCAGGGGTAAAAGTTAAAAATATCAGAATGACCACTTTAAGGAATTTAAGAATTTTTAGGGTATTTAAATATACGGGGGGGAAAGATTTCATTTTAAGGTCCGGCACCGTAAGTGAGTTAATTTTGAGAAAGATTTGACAACTTTTTTAAAGTTGTCAAATCTCGACCCGATTGGAATCGAGAACACCCATACAACCGACCCTATTTTGATATTAGCCGATTATTCCACATCTGTTGCGCTAATTCTTGAGCACTTTCAATGGTAGTTGCTCGTTGCATCAGTTTTAAGGCAATGGCCGCGGTCCCGATGACGGCGGCTATCGCATAATCGTCGTCGTAATCACCACGCCACAACGCCACGATATTCTGTGGTTGCATGTCTTCTTCCTTGGAATGTCGTTGTTTAAACATGGCTGGCCATAATTCATCGAATAGTTTGCTATCATGGATCCCTTGTACCAAACATTCAACATCAGGGTCACGTTCAATTTCACCACCGTCCCCTTTAATAACTGCTAAATAGGGATATTTTAGCAAAAGTGCCGCTTCTTGATGCACCGAGCGGTAATTAGGGTGAAAAATTCCTTGCATCACGTATGGCGCATTAAAGGGATTGAGCAATCGGACTACCGTGTGCATCGGTGAGCGAAGTCCTAAGAGAGGACGTAATTCAATCAAGTCCTGAAGTTTAGGACAAAGATGACGCAGCGGTAGATAGGCAAAATGGTGTTGCTGGATTTGTGCCGCGGCCTCACTTAGGGAAGAAGCAGCTTTAATACCCAGTAATGGCAAAATATCATCAGTATAGATACGGCCTTTGGTATGCCCACTGGTGCCGTGCATAAAAACTTTAATGCCATTTTGGGCCAGCAACCGGGCTGACAAAATAAACCAAGGTAAATGACGACGTTTGCCGGCATAAGATGACCAATCCAGGTCAACTTCCACCAATTGACTGGGTAATTGAAAGGAGTCACGGATAGCTTGAGTAAATCCAGCTAATTCTTCGCTGGTTTCTTCTTTCACGCGCATGAGCATTAGAAACGCGCCCAATTGGATAGGTTCAACTTGATTAGCCACCACCATTTTCATGGATTGGTAGGCTTCTTCTTGGGTCAAATGACGAGAGCCTTGACGGCCTTTACCCAAAAGGCGGATATATTGGGCAAAAGGGTGTTCAGAGTAGGAAGGTGTTAACATTTGAAAAATCCTTTATTCAACAATAGAAAGTTGGAGTCCAAGACCTGTCTTGGGCTCCTTAGGTTGTCAAATCTATTACTTTAATCCATAAATTCATGCCCAACATCCGCGTCAGCTAAACTGCGAGGTAAAAAAGGCAGTATTTTTAACGCGATGAGCGTTAATAACACCGCTATTGCAATACCACTCATTCCTAACATTATCTCCCACACACTAGGGGTATAAATATGAACTTTAGCACCATCGGAAAAACTGGATGAAGTCACCTCCATACCGGGGAAAATTTCTAAAGGAAAGGCTTGACCACCAATAATGAAAAGGTATAACAGTGAAAAACCGCCAATAATGACTAGCAGTGAGGCTATCAAAATACTAGAACGAGAGTGGTTAAATCCTGGGTAATATAATAAGAATAGTGGAGATATGGTGCCAATGACTAAATAGCCTACCCAGAATAGCCATGTATAAATGCCACCACCGACTAAAATAAAGTATTCAATGCCATGGCGACCGGTAATATAGAGATTGGTGAGATGATAAGTGAGGACGAAATAAAAGACAGCCCCGACAAATATACCTAATAATAATTTTGGTCGATGTAAAATACCCTCACCTAGAGGACAATTAGTTTGACGACAATCTAATATGAGGAATATAAGAAACACCGCTAATCCTAATGCCAATGACATAGCAATAAACAATGGGGCCAGTATAGCCGTATTATAAGCCTCTCGGGCCACTAAAAATCCAAAAATTGAGCCTGTACCAGTGGTCAACATTAAGCGCCACAGGAAGGCGACTAGACCGGCAATGGGATAATATTTTTCCATACGTCGTTCCATCATAAACCAAAGGTAAGTAGCGACGATTAAGATGAAACCATTGTATAGGAATATATTCCAGGCAAAAATGGATTTAAAATTATAAGAGGTCATGGCAACAATCATGCGGTCAGGTCGACCCAAGTCTAGGACTAAAACCGACAATCCACCCACTAACAATGTAATAGCCAGTAAACCTGACAAGCGGGCCAGTGGGTGATAAAAAGTTTTACGAAAGACTGAACTGATGGAAGCGACATTTAAGACACCCGAAGCCGCTAAAATAAGAAAAATAGCAAAAATATGGGGCATTCCCCACACAATTTGGTTAGACATCCCACTAATAATATGTCCATGATGTTCCATCTGATAGGCCGATAATAAGCCTAATATAATAAAAAATACCGTCGCCCCTAGCAGTCCGTAAAAATGCGAACTCTTCCCCTCAATGGTGTGATAACTAATAGCATGTTTCATTGTTAGATTCCTTGATAACGTACCCCAGGATTCAGACGCATATCAGAACGTAATGTCGTACTATGAACTTCTTTGAGTTTTTGGCTAATGTTACTGTCAGGGTTATTCAAATCTCCAAACCACATCGCTTGATAACCTGCTTGTGTACAGGCTTCCACACAGGCCGGTATTTGTCCATGATCGACTCGGTAAACACAGAAATTACAACCTTCTACGGTGCCCTTACCGCGTGGACTATGTGGTTTCTGCGCGGTTAACGTTTCATGCACAAAGGAGCGGGCCTTGTAAGGACAAGCCATCATACAATAACGACAACCAATACATAAGTGACGATCTACTAAGACAATGCCATCGGCACGCCGAAATGAAGCCCCGGTAGGACACACATCAGCACAGGGGGGATATTCACAGTGTTGACAAAGGACGGGTAATGAATATTCTTTACCGGTTTGTTTATTTCGCAAACCGACCTTACGAATCCATTGAGGAGCCACTTCTGGACGTACTTGCTCCGTCAAACCATGTTCGGTTTTACACGCATTAACACATTCACTACATCCACCATGACATTTGCTAGTATCAATTAACATTCCCCAACGTACTTGGGAAGATACGGGTTGGTCAAGCGGTTTCCCTTGAGGATTAGCAATAACTGGTGACAAAGTATGCAACAAAATACCAGGGGCTATCGTGATACCTGCGACTACCGTTGCAGTTTTGATAAAATCTCGACGGGTAGGCAAACTTTCTTCTTTCATAAGTTATCCGTTGCTACTGGTGAAGACGTAATAATTTTGAAGTGAGCAGAATGTAATTATATTAACATCTACTAATAATAAACACTCAACAAGATTTGACAACTTTCAACAAGTTGTCAAATTTGGCTGGCGAAGATTTGACAACTTTCAACAAGTTGTCAAATCTGGAAAGATTTGGAAATCTGGTTTTCGGCGTAAATACAGAATTTAACAGCGTTAGATTATGCTATTTGCCAGTCTTTTTCTTACTGGGAGTAGCCTTACTCTGCTTATTGACCGTATTCGAGACCGATTTACCCTTAGCAGTAGTTGTTGCCACCGGACGAGATACCGGTTTAGCAACCGCTTTGGCGGGAGTCACCTTAGCTGTCACCTTAGCTGTGGTAGGCGAAGGCTTGGCCGGCGGCGGCGCCGCTTTGGCTTTGGTTGTCGCCACCTTAGCCATTGGTTTAGAGGCTACCTTGGCCGGTATTACTTTAGCGGTTACTTTACTCACCGGTGCCGCTTTAGACTTCGAAGCTACGGTTTTGGGAGCACTGGCTTTCGTGGGGATAGTCTTGGCGATTGGCTTAGACTTGGCATTTGAAACTGGCGCCTTAGTCTTCTCAACAACGACCACGGTAGCAGCACCGGCTTTGGGACTAACCTTTTTACTAGCACTGCTACGTTTAGCCGAAGAAGCCGACGTGGTTCCAGACGCGGTTGCGCTGAAATCAATGCCACTGGCAAACTCATCCCAAATCAGATGTTCACGATTAGCACAATTGAAATAACCCTGCTCTTCGGCAAATTTTACAATGGGATTGTTGATGGTAGCCAACTCAAATTCCTTAAGAGCTTCTGGGTTACTCTCAAATAACTCAAAATCAGCCTTGACATTGAACAATTTGCCCTTACCAAATAAATTCACCCCTTTGCCAATATTTTCAAAACCAATCTCTCGCAGGGTGTTTAAAAAATCTTCCAAATACCCGAAGAACAATTTGACATATTCTTTTTCTGGTAAATTGAGCATTTCCTCCATTCGGCGAATACGAGGAGGCGAATGAAACAATTGGATTTTCGTCTCAATTCGCGTTTTCGAAGAAAACCACAATAACAATCCTTCATTAGAAGGGTAGGGTTCCTTATCTGAAATTAGACAAGAAAACCCTTCATTATTATTGAAGTTGTGTGTATCAATAATCTTCCTTAGTGCTTGCTCGATTTGTTGTTGCATTATTGTCTATTCCTAAAGTTGTTGGACCAAGTTGTCCATTAAATAATTTGTTCTCGGTTATCAATCCTGACAGATTGTCACACGAATCATGATTGTTCAACCCAACCATCGTCGCTCAATCCTACTGACTTTTCGACGGTTGGTCCCTTCATAGAAAGCTAGGGATAACACCCCCCTCGAAGGGGTGTTATCCCTTACCTCCAGCCTTAACTTAATGGCCGGTGCTCCCATGCCTATGCCTATTCACTTTCCCTACTTCCCTTTTTCTCCTGGTACTTGGCTTCCATAAATGCGTGGTGAAAAAACCACAGGTACGGTATTAGGGTTTGTTAGCTTCTGCTTATATCTCATTTAGAATGCTTTAATCATTTAAGCAGATTATATTATCGTCTGTCAACTAGCAATATAGTTTTTGAATACCACCTCGGTAATTTAATGTTTACCAGAAAGAAAGATTTGACAACTTTTTTAAAGTTGTCAAATCTAACTTCAAATCTAACTTCACCAATTGCTATGTTGATAACGTTGGTAGATTGTCAATCCAATGATGAGATTTGTCAATCCCTAATTACTTATCGAATTTGACCAGGGAGTTTATGATGATCATCCCTCTCATCAAGATTAGTAGTTGTAACTCAATCTTTATAATAAGTCAACTCGATTTTTCAGTTTCCTAAAAATTTTTTTGGTAACTCCTTCGATAGCTACCCTAAATCAGTAATCAGTTTGACTAATTTTTCAAATCGGCCTTTTTGAAAAATTTGGTAGTCATGTACCAGATAATTGCTTAAACCTGACAGGTCTCGAAGACCTGTCAGGTTTGAGACCGCAACAACTAGATAGTTGCTTAAACCTGACAGGTCTCGAAGACCTGTCAGGTTTGAGACCGCCAACCACCAGGCAGTGGCTTAAACCTAACAGGTCCAGAAAACCTGTCAGGTTTGAGACCGCAACCACCGGTAGTGGCTTAAATCTGACAGGTTTGAAACCCGCAACCATCATCAGGTAGTGGCTTAAACTTGACAGGTCCCGAAAACCTGTTAGGTTTGAGACCGCAACCATTACCTATTGCATCATTACCGAAAATTTAAGTACGGAAGGGGGAAAGAGATTAAGATTTTCCAATTCTTCAAAAATAGGATACTCAATATGGGTAAATAGGTGTGAATATAACAATGAAAAAAAAGGGGAAGGGTAAATGAAGTTAATTCAACCACCCCCAACCCCTCCTTGATAAGAAGGGGGGAAAGAAATCTTCCAGATTTGACAACCTTCCAACAGTTGTCAAATCTTTCAAACCATTTAGGTCAAGGTTGGGGGTTGTACTAGAAGTCCCTAAAGCATCCTATTTTAACTCATTAACCTTTACTTGAGATAGTGCCGTTTCCGGCACTGACGCATGACATTGAAAGCAATCAATAGTCACCGCAACATAATTATGACAACTACCACAAAAATGCTCCGAGGTATTAATGTTAGGATATTTCCCTTCACTATTTGGTGTGACATGACAACTAATACACTCGACCAGATTATATTTACTGGTTCGTATTCCTCGGTGCATCGTATCATCACGCTGATGTTTCAAATATTGGCCATGAAAACGACGGATAGTGGCTTTGGGTTCTACACAAGACTGAGTGGCCGAGATGGTCATGTTGGCCGGCGGGGGATGAGGTAGAGGGACCCGACTGCCTGGTGTGGTTGGTTCAGCGGCACTGACGGTTAATGTTAATAACAATCCGATCCCTAGTTTATATAAAGCGTGAAGTATGTACTTGATTTTCATTTCCGTATTCCTCGTATAAATTCAGATTTGACAACTTTTTTAAAGTTGTCAAATCTTTAACTTTTAACCTATTCACCTAATCCCATATTGATATAGCCGGTGGGACACACTTCGGCACAAATATGGCATCCGATGCAACGAGTATAATCAGTATACACATAACGGCCGGTCGTGGCCTCTTTCTTCGGAGTCCGCTTGACCGCTTCTTGTGGACAAAAAACCACACAGTTATCACATTCAAAACATAACCCGCAACTCATGCACCGTTTAGCTTCCGTTGCCGCCTCGGCATCGCTTAATCCAATAATACGTTCACCAAAATGGCCTAATACTTCATCGGCTGAAATGTGAACTTCTTGTCGCAAGAGACGGGACACGTAATTGAAATGTCCCAGAAATAACGTTTGTGGTGAAATAATCTCATAAGCCGAGCGGTCTTCATAATTATGCACGGCATAATCAGCCGCATAAGTCCCCCGCAAATCTTCCAGAGCCTCGGCCTCAAATTCGGTCGGGGCCAAATCGGCCTCATGTAATTTAGATAACAAATTAAAATGATGCACATCCACTTTAGGTCGCTTGGCCAATTCACTTTGCATCAAATAACGGTCAATCGTATCAGCTACCACCGCACCTTGACCAATGGCCGTAGTTAATAAATGGGGTCTAATAATATCACCAGCAACAAAATGACCCAGCCGCCCTTTCACTTGATAAAACGGATCCGCATCAATAAATCCGCGCCCATTATTGAGCGGTGCCAGCCCCTCGCCAAGGTCTCCATACTGACCAATAGCCGACACCACTAAATCAGTTTCAATAATATATTCCGTACCAGCAATGGGCGTTGGAATGCCCTTTTTATCCACCGTACATTTGGACATTTTTAAGCCCGTAGCCAATCCTTGTGCATTCTTCAACAATTCTACCGGCATCACCCCAGTTTGAATATCAACCCCTTCTCGTAACGCATCCTGTACCTCATGCTCCGCTGCCGTCATTTGCTCCTGTGGAAATAACGAGGTCAGGACCACTTGAGCACCTTCTCGCGCACCAATCATGGCCGCATCATGGGCCACGTAACCGACCAGTTGGCTACCCTCGGAGGCGTTATCTCGGCCGAAATCTTTCACTTGATCGTCGGCAATATAGTTATAACCTAATCGCCGCGCTACCGAAGCCACGTCAATCGAAGTATCACCACCGCCAACGACAATGACCCGTTTCGGCACCGATTGCTTACGTTGTTGGTTAAAATCACTTAAAAATTCGACCCCAGAAATACAATTAGGCGTACCCTCCCAGCCGGCTACTGGTAATCCGCGACCTTTATTACATCCAATTGCCCATAACACCGCATCAAATTCTTTTTCCAATTGCTCAATACTAATATCACGACCGACTCGGGTATTCAAACGCACACTGACCCCTAAATCGAGGATGCGTTTAATTTCTCCGGCTAATACCTCACGGGGAGTACGATACCCTGGAATACCATAAATCATCATCCCGCCCAAGGTGTCATGGTCATCAAAAACGGTGCAGGCATGTCCTTTACGACGCAATTGATAAGCGGCGGATAAACCCGCTGGTCCTCCTCCAATAATCGCGACGGTTTTACCGGTCTCAGCACCCGCAGCGGCTAATTTATAGCCTTGTTTTAACGCGGTATCACCGATAAATTGTTCAATCGCATTAATGCCGACAAAATCTTCCACAGCGTTGCGGTTACATCCCTTTTGGCAAGGGGCTGGGCAAACGCGCCCCATAATTGAGGGAAATGGATTGGCTTTAGTTGAACGTTGAAACGCATATTCTTGCCAGGTCAGCCCGGCGGGTGGTTTTTCCATACCACGGACAATCCCTAACCAACCGCGAATATCTTCGCCAGAAGGACAACTACCTTGACAGGGTGGGGTACGATGTACATAAGTTGGACATTTATGACTCCAACTGGCCTGGAAAATTTGTTCTTTCCAATGCTTCGCTTTCTTGTCCCCTTCTTTATAACGACGAAAATTCAAAATTTTCGGTGGAGTTAACTTTTGAGCTGGGGTGGACATATTGCCTCCTTCATCTTCTTTTAAGGGATAACACCCCTTCGAGGGGTGTTATCCCTGCTTTTATGGTTAAGGGATAACACCCCTTTGAGGGGTGTTATCCCTGCTTTTATGGTTAAGGGATAACACCCCTTCGAGGGGTGTTATCCCTGCTTTTATGGTATTAAGGGATAACACCCCTTCGAGGGGTGTTATCCCTGCTTTTATAACACAATCGCCGTACTGACTAATTGATGTACGCTGACCACTTGGTCCATCTCAAATCCATAATAGGGTAAAATTTTGGTGAATTGACTTTTACAAATCGCACAAATCGCCGCCATGTGAGTGACTCCATGAGTCTCTGTCACATGCTTTAAAGCCTCCATTCGTGGCAACGCGCCTTTGACTCGTAAATCCATCAAATCATCGGTCAACAAGCCGCCGCCACCGCCACAACAATAAGTTTGGTCACCAATAGTGTCCGCCGGCATATCATAGAAATGATGACAGGTCGCCTTAATCACTGCGCGTGGAATTATAAACTGCCCGCCGGGCATACTTCCCATTCGCGAAGCTCGCGCCACGTTACAGGAATCGTGGAAAGTGATACGACGGTGGTCATTCGCGGTTTTATCCAACCTTAGCGCCCCGCGCTGAATTAAATTATTAGTCACTTCGCAAATATGCTGTGGCACCGGATACTTTGAATCCAGAAAATCAAAAGGGCCTGCTAACGTATTCAGAAAGCTATAAGCTACCCGCCACGCATGACCACATTCGCCAAACACAATTCGTTTGACTTTTAACTCTAAGGCGGCTTTACGAATCCGTTGCGAAATTAGCCGCATATTTTCATAACTACCGATAAACATTCCAAAATTGCCAGCTTCGGAAGCATAAGAACTCAAAGTCCAAGAAATGCCGGCCTGATGAAACACTTTAGCATAGCCGATGAGTCCATCAATATGAGGCTCGGCAAAGAAATCAGCCGACGGTGTGACTAACAATACCTCAGCCCCTACTACATCTATTGGAAAAAGGACATCTACCCCCGTATCGGCTTTGACATCCTCCTCTAATCCTTCTAAAGTATTGTGCAAAGCGGCTTCCGGTAAACCCAAATTATTGCCAATCTTAAATACTTTACCAATAATTTCGTTACAATATTTTTGCCCCAAACCAATACTGTCCATGATTTCACGCGCCGCCATGGAAATCTCGGCGGTATCAATACCATAAGGACAAAACACTGAGCACCGTCGACATTGAGAACATTGATGATAATAGTTGTACCAGTCATCTAATACTTCTTTCGTCAAGTCTTTGGCGCCTACCAATTTGGGAAATAATTTACCAGCTAGAGTAAAATAACGCCGATACACTTGTCGCATTAAATCTTGCCGTGCCACCGGCATATTCTTGGGGTCTTTAGTCCCGATAAAATAATGACACTTATCGGTACAAGCACCACATTTGACACAGATATCCAAATAAACTTGCAAGGAGCGATATTTAGTGAGCAACTCACCCATTTTTTGGATCGCCACCTCTTGCCAATTTTCCAATAACGGTCCTGGAAAGCCCAGCGGTGTTTGAAATTCTGGTTTAGCTATGAATGGCCCTGGTCCTTTCATGCTCTCAGGGTGCAGGACCGGCACATACGGATAAGGTCTTAACGCGGGTACCTTAATTTCAACTTTGGCAGCCATATTATCCTCTTTTCCTTCGATAACTCTAATAACTCACTTTGAACTCAACCACTCCAACCACCCCCAACCCCTCCTTGTAAAGGAGGGGAGTGACTGCTCTTCTTTCTCCCCTCCTTTACAAGGAGGGGTTGGGGGTGGTCACTCCCCTCCTTTACAAGGAGGGGTTGGGGGTGGTCACCCCCCTCCTTTACAAGGAAGGGTTGAGGGTGGTCACTCTCCTCCTTTACAAGGAGGGGTTGGGGGTGGTCA